>CACPKO010000077.1 GCA_902634555.1 Actinomycetota bacterium | reverse complement strand
GGGCTTGTGGTCGGGCTCGGTTCTTATCCTGCAGCAGTTCCCCATACTCGTCCGACCAGAATTGCTTGTACCGCGAGCACTCCTGAACTTGTAACAAAGTTAGAATTTGTTACTGCAACATTAGAGATACCGGCTGGGATTCAAGCAAGTATCGAAGTTGCTGCAGCCGCTGCAGGGATTCCAGCAATTGGTATTTGGGCGCAAGTTCCTCATTATCTTTCTGCTACCGGTTTCCCGCCAGCGACAATGGCTCTTCTTGAAGGGTTTACGGAACTGACAGAAATTCCGATAGATCTCGGCTCCTTAGTTGAAAAATCCTTGGCAACAAGATCCCGTCTTGATGATCTCATTGTTCAGAACCCAGAGCATGTGACAATGCTCGAAAAGTTAGAAGAAGCGTATGACAACTTACATGACAGTCGAATTCAACTGCCTTCAGGTGAGGATTTGGCCGCTGAGTTAGAACGTTTTCTAAGAGATCAATAGGTTTCAGATAACCAGATTTACGAGTTTTGGTGCTCGAACTATGACTTTCTTTGGTTGAGCACCGCCGAGTTGTTCCGCAACTTTAGGGGTTTGCATGGCGAGAGATTCAGCTTCTTCATCGCTTATGTCTGAAGGAACTTCCAATCGTTCTTTAACTTTTCCGTTGATTTGGATAATCATGGTTGCGGTATCTTCTACGAGTTTTTCTGGGTCTGGCACTGGCCATTGTTTGAGATGTATATGGTCGCCATTTCGTCTTTCCCATAACTCTGCGCAAACATGTGGCGCCGCTGGAGCCATAACCAATAAGAGCGTGTCTACTGCTTCTTCCAGTGTTGGTCCGTGTGCTCCTTCCGGGGATTGAATCCATTTATAAATCGTGTTAGTGAATTCCATAAAGCCGGCAATGGCGGTGTTGTATGACCAGCGATCGTATTCGTTAGTGATGCGATCCATTAAGCGATGTGTAGCTCTTTCTATTTCTAAATCGGCGGCAGAAGGTTCACCCTCTCGTCGTTCTCCTGGGAGGTCTTTTGTTGATAAAGCGAGTCGCCAAACTCGGCCAATAAATTTTGAACAGCCGTCTATGCCGAGATCTTCCCAATCAACATCTTCTTGTGGTGGTTTAACTTGTAAGTGCGCGAGCCGTAGGGCGTCTGCTCCTTGATGGTCAAGGATTTCTTCGGGTGCAACAAGATTTCCTTTAGATTTAGACATTTTTGTTCCACCGAGGCGAATCATTCCTTGTGTGAACAATCGACTGAATGGTTCTCGTAGATTTTTAGGTGCTACTCCGAGGTCAGCTAACGCTTTAGTGAAGAAGCGGGCATACATGAGATGTAGGATTGCATGCTCTACTCCACCGATGTATTGGTCGACTGGAAGCCATCGCTCTATTGCGTCCAAACTGAATGGGTTTTCTTGATTTGTGGGGTCTGCAAAACGCAGGAAATACCAGGAAGAGTCGACGAAAGTGTCCATGGTGTCTGTTTCGCGACGAGCTACTCCCCCGCAACTTGGACAGGTTGCTGTGAGAAATTCTTCGTGGGTGGTTAACGGTGAGCGACCTGTTGGCATGAACTCAACGTCATCGGGAAGATTTACTGGAAGTTCTTCTACTGGTACGGGTTGTTCTCCGCAGTCATCGCAGTAGACGATCGGTATTGGGCATCCCCAGTAGCGTTGTCGAGATAAGAGCCAGTCGCGAAGTCGGTAATTTATTTTAGCGTGGCCAAGTTTTTGGTCTTCGATCCATTGGGCCGCTTTTTCTTTGGCTTCTTTTACATAAAGGCCATTGAGGAACTCGCTGTTGATCGCTGGTCCATCTTCGACGAAGGCTTCTCCGTTGAAGTCTTCTGGTGGTTCTACGGTGCGTAGGATTTCACAGTTATGGGCTTTAGCGAAATCCCAGTCTCTTTGGTCTTGTCCAGGTACCGCCATGATGGCGCCTGTTCCGTAGGTCATTAGTACATAGTCTGCTAAGAACACGGGAATTGCTTTTCCAGTGAATGGATTAATTACGTGTCCGCCGGTTGCAATGCCTCTTTTATCTAACGTTCCCTCTGTGGAGAGACGGTCTATGTCTGAGAGTTCAGCGACTGACTTGCAGAATGCTT
>CACPKO010000076.1 GCA_902634555.1 Actinomycetota bacterium | reverse complement strand
ATCTGGGGGCTAGGTATTGGAATACCACTTGCGACTGCAGGGGTTATTTGGCAAGCAGTAGCGGACTATGAAATAGAAGTAGCCATCGTAGGGCAACTGCCAAATGACGCAGCAACCATACCCATGGCGTTGGCTTTCATCTCACTAATAACTCTTTGGGATAAAAAACCTACAAAACCGTTACACACCCGTATTCGTTCAGTAGGGCAAATGGCGTTAACCAATTATCTCACTCAGTCAATAATTGGAGTGATCGTATTTTCAACGATATTTGAAAAAGGAGAGTTAGGCCGAGGCGCCGTCGCAATATTCATAATTCTTGTTTGGGTGATACAACTTGTTTGGTCACAAGCGTGGCTCACAAATTTCCGTTTTGGCCCCGGTGAGTGGATATGGAGATGCGTGACTTATCGTAAATTTCAGTCGATCAAAAGATGAAACTCTAAATACGATAATTTTTCAAATGCCAGAAAAAAATTTTTTAAGCCAGTCGTACAAACTCGAAACACAAGATGACACCCTTGCGCACTACGAGGCATGGGCGGAAACCTATGACCAAGAACTATCAGAGAATGACTACGCTCAGCCGCAAAGATGCGCAACTGCACTGGCAGATCACGTAGACAAAAGAGATATGCGAATCCTTGATATTGGATGTGGTACAGGTCTTTCCGGCGTGGCATTAAAGAACCAAGGTTTCAGCAATATTGAAGGATGCGATTTTTCCTCTCTAATGATCGAAAGAGCAAAAGATACGAATGTGTACCAGAGACTCTTTAAAGCAGACATCAATAAGAAACTAGACATAGAAACTGAAACATATGATGCTGCAGTAGCAGTTGGTGTTTTAAGTTTTGCTCACGTGAGAACTGATGCATTGCGTGAAATGCTACGAATCATAAAAACTGGAGGGCTATTAGTCATCGGTTTAAATGAAAAATATTGGTCACACGACAAAGTGGGAGAGAAATTGGAAAAACTTGCACAAGAGCAAGTATTAGAAGTTCTTTCACAAGAATATGGAGACCATCTACCAGGCACAGGCCTCGGTGGCTGGGTAGTTACAATTAAGAAGAGGCATTAGTCATGACAGTTATTCCTGAAACACACCGAAATCTTTTAGAAAAAACTTCCATTTGGCATGTCGCTACTATCGGACCAAACGGTGAACCACAAGTTTCTCCGGTATGGGCTGATTACGACGGAACACACATTCGTTTCCCTCACAAAAGAGGCCGCCAGAAATGGCGAAACCTCAATATAAACAACCAAGTAGCGCTCTCGGCTACTGATCCGGAAAATCCTGAACGATATTTAGAGGTACGCGGGACACTTGTTGAATGGGAAACAGAAGGAGCAGTTGAGTTCCTTGATCAGATGGCGAAGAAATATTGGGGACAAGATGAGTTTCCGCGTGAACATGTTGGCCGGTTAGAGGATCGAATCACCGCAGTGGTGAAACCTGAATATTGCACGACAATGGGGTAGCGGTCCTCTTAACGCTGAGACTGGCGTGCATCGCTACTTACAACCACTCGATGCATTACACGACGTTCAGGAAGATAGTCGTCCACGGCGTAATGTTGTGAACCACGGTTATCCCAAAGAGCAATGGTGCCTGCTTGCCACCGGAGGCGAACATGAAATTGTGGTCGATTAATGAGATCAAAAAGATAGTTCAATAAACGACGGCTCTCGGGCTGGGTCATGCCAAGAATGTGAACAGTAAAAGTTTCATTTACGTTCACAAAAGGGCGTCCAGTTACCGGATGATGATCAATAATTGGATGAACAGCTGAACCCACAGAACTCATCTGTTCATTAATTGCATCAATACCGCCTGTCTTGTACGCGTGAGATCGAAACGATCCCATGTCATGAACAGCGGAAAGTTCCTCTAAATCTTTTCGCAAACCAGGAGGTAACGCATTATGAACAGCGAAACAATTAGCCCATAAAGTGTCGCCCCCCACTGAAGGAATCTCTACTCCTTGGAGCACGGAAGCAAAAGCAGAGTCTTGATTGAAGGTTAAGTCAGCATGCCATTCGGCACTATCAGGAGGATTCTCTGGACCCATGTTCAAAACAGTGACATGGTCAAAGCCTTCAAGAGATTCATAAGTGTGATGAGTTCCTTCAAGGGGACCAAACTTACGAGCGAAAAAACTCAGTTCTTTTGGAGTTAAATGTTGATCTCG
>CACPKO010000075.1 GCA_902634555.1 Actinomycetota bacterium | reverse complement strand
TTGGTAGCCAAGATGGGGCAAGACGGTCATGACCGAGGACAAAAAGTAGTTTCCACTGCCTTCGCAGATTTAGGATTTGATGTCGATATCGGTCCTTTATTTTCGACTCCAGCAGAAGTAGCGCGCCAAGCAGTAGAAAATGATGTTCATGTTGTAGGAGTGAGCTCAATGACAGCAAGTCACTTAACCCTCGTACCTGAATTACGTGCAGAACTACAAAATCTTGGACGTGAAGACATAGCCATAGTTGTAGGCGGAGTTATCCCCGCACAAGACCACGAAGCGTTATTAGCGGCAGGAGCATCAGCTATCTTCCCTCCCGGCACTGTCATCGCTGGAGCAGCTACAGAATTAATAAAGAAGCTGAAGTGAAAGCAAAGGTTGAAGATCTAGTAACTGGCGTAAAGGAAAGTGACCGCGCAGTTATCGGACAGGCGATTACTTTAGTTGAATCATCTCTTGCTGAAGATCAGCAAGCTGCTCACATCTTGTTAGAACAGCTACTTCCGCATACCGGCACTGCGCATCGGATTGGAATCACAGGAGCGCCTGGCGTAGGAAAATCTACTTTAATTGAATCACTTGGGACTCAACTCACCGACTCTGGGCATCAAGTAGCTGTCCTCGCTGTTGACCCTACGAGCACCATAACAAAAGGCTCAATTCTCGGTGACAAAACTCGTATGTCAAAACTTGCTAATGATCCAGCAGCCTTTATACGCCCTTCTCCTAGTGCCGGGACACTTGGGGGAGTAGCTCGAACAACTCGCGAAACAATGGTGATTCTTGAAGCCGCCGGTTATGACGTGGTGATCGTAGAAACTGTTGGAGTTGGTCAGTCAGAAACAGAAATCGCCAGCATGGTAGATACGTTCTTAGCGCTTCTGCTCCCAGGAGCAGGAGATGAATTACAGGGAATTAAAAAGGGCGTTCTTGAACTCGCTGACTTAATCGCAGTAAATAAAGCAGACGGCGACAATTTAACGCGCGCCCGAAACTCTGTGAATGATTACACGATGGCTTTACGCCTGACCAGATCCATTAATCAGAATTGGGAGCCAAAGGTGACGATGGTTAGTGGGTTGACAGGCGAGGGGCTTGCAGATCTATGGGAGACCATCACTAATCACCGACAGACAATGACTGAAAGCGGCGATTGGGAAAAGAAACGTAGTAAGCAGCGTTTGTCATGGATGTGGTCAACAATAGAGAACCATGTTGTTTCAGGAATCCGAAGCCACTCAGGAGTAACACAAATCCTAAAAAAAGTAGAACATGAAGTTTCATCAGGAGTGATGAATCCAAGACGTGGAGCAGAAGAAGTTCTTAAAGTTTTTGAGTCTCGTCGTTAAAACTCTTCGTCAAAGGCCACATCGCCAGACACGCCTGTTTGGTAAGCAGCAACAGTGCGTTCAAAGAAGTTAGTTAATTCTTGAACATCTTGAAGGTCCATAAACCCAAATGGATTTTTTGAGTTGTATCTTTTTTCAAGGCCGAGCTGAAGGAGTCGCTGATCAGCCACAAACTGTAAATATTCACGTGTGTCTGCTGTAGAAAGACCCGAGATCCCTTGGCCGAGTAGGTCTTCAGCAAACTGGTATTCACATTCAACGGCTTCTTCTAACATTTCAACAATTCGTTCTTTAAGATCTTCATCAAAAAGTTCTGGTTCCTCGGCTCGAACAGTCTCAACGACAGCAAAAGCAAAGTTCATGTGGCAACTTTCGTCGCGGAAAACCCAGTTTGTTCCAGCGGCTAAGCCGTTCAGAAGTCCTTTTGATCGAAGGAAATATACGTACGCAAAAGCTGCAAAAAAGAAAAGCCCCTCAATGCATGCAGCAAAACAGACGAGATTCAATAAAAACTTTTTACGATCTTCTAAACTGTTCAACTCTTCTAATTCGTCAATTGATCCAATCCACTTAAAACAGAAATCTGCTTTTTTCTTAATCGAAGGAATGTTGTGAATAGCAGCGAAGGCTTCTTCGCGTTCCGCATGATCAGGAATGTAATTATCAAGCAACGTTAGATAAAACTGGACATGAAGAGCCTCTTCATAGAGTTGCCGTGAAAGGTACATTCTTGCCTCTGGGGCATTGATGTGTTTGTAAAGATTCAAAACCAGATTGTTGGCAACAATAGAATCTCCAGTAGCAAAAAATGCTACAAGTCTTGATACAAGGTGTTTTTCGGCCGGATCAAGTTTTCTATTAAGATCTGGAATGTCATCAGTAAAATCTATTTCGTCCACT
>CACPKO010000074.1 GCA_902634555.1 Actinomycetota bacterium | reverse complement strand
ACAGCGATCAGCATCGCTATGGAAAAGATCTCTCGTATGAGTAATTGCCCTTGAGTGAATCCGACAACAATGGCTCCCGCGGTCAGAATTCCAAAAGTAATGCGGATCGTCCAGCCATATCCAATCCCTACTTCGCGTCTTCTACCGGTAACCCAAAGAAAGAAGAGGCTTCCTGTGGCCCATTGAAGCAAAACTGTTGCAGCATCAAGATCAATCATTTAAATCATTCGCTCTAATAGTTGATAGTTGAATCTTCTTCGAAAGGGTCATTTAGCGATCAAGACTTGGACAGTGAAAGCTATGAGAAGCACAATACCGCAGAGCAGTGCTGTCAGAATTAGAAACCGTGTACTCACATATTTGACCGTATCGGGCATAGAGTCTTTGTATGCGTTTACGAGGCTTTCTTGTCTGCTTTGTATTTCTTATCTCATTAACTGCCTGCGGTGAAACTGAAACTGTTGAGCAATCTCAGGTATTGGATTCTTCAATTCCTGAAATGTTGAAATTTACTTCAGTTTTAGTTGATGGGTCCGAGTTTGATGCAGCAACTCTTGGTGGTGAAGATGTTTTATTTTGGTTTTGGGATCCAAATTGAACGATTTGTCGTCGAGAAGCCCCAACGGTCGCTGAGGCAAATACAGATATCAAGAATTTAACTATCGTTGGTGTTGCACGCGAAGGTGATGGGCTTGATGTTGTTTCTGCCACGTTGACGGACTGGATTAACGGGGCTTGTGAACTTGGTTGATGTAGATGGGTCGGTGTGGGAGCACTTTGGAGTATTTGGGCAGCCCGCTTCCGTTTTAGTGACTACTGATGGCGAAGTAGTTGGCCATATGGGGGATTTGACTGGTGACGCATTTGAGAACTTTGTTGAGAATAATCGGCAAGCCTGATTTGATCCGGTTCTAGTCTTTCTTATTGTTATGGTTGCTTTCATGCGTCTGCTTAGTTGTCTTCTTGTAAGTTGTTTCTAGTTCAGACGTCGGTTGAATCTATTTAGTTCCCAGTTTTCTAAAATTTATTTCTTGGTGGTTGGCAGCCACGCAGGTCGCGCTATCTCGTAATCCCTTATTTCCTGAGTGAACCGCAAACTCAATCCAATGTCGTCAAGGCCTTCTAAGAAACGTTCCTGGGTTGATGGTTCTAAAGGAAATGAACATTCAATAGAAGCTTCAGGGGCTTCAAGCATGAGGTTAGCCACATCAATTGTTATCACGAGATCTGGGTTTTGTTCTGTTGCATCAAGTAAAGCTTCTCCTACGTCAGTTGATACTTGAACTGGGATTAAACCATTTTTTGTACAGTTATTTCGAAATATGTCAGCAAATCTTGGTGAAATAACTGCTTGGAAACCATATTGTTGAATCGCCCATACGGCATGCTCCCGTGAAGATCCGGTGCCGAAGTTTGGTCCCCCGATAAGCACCACCGCGTCGTTGTAACGCTCATCGTTAAGGACAAAATTGCGGTCATCTCGCCATTCAGAAAAAAGGCCTTGTTCAAACCCTGTACGTTCCACGCGCTTAAGCCAATCTGAAGGAATGATTTGGTCCGTGTCAACGTCTGATCGCCGTAAAGGGACTGCAGTTCCAGAAACAATCTGTATGGCTTCCATGTCTTTCTCCTAATCTAAGTCTTCTGGAGTGGAAAACGATCCGGCAATAGCGGTAGCAGCAGCCACGGCAGGAGAAACGAGATGGGTTCGCCCACCACGGCCCTGTCGTCCTTCAAAGTTTCTGTTAGATGTGCTGGCGCAACGTTCCCCGGCAACAAGTTTGTCGGGATTCATGGCCAAACACATTGAACAACCAGGTTCGCGCCAATCAAATCCTGCTTCCTCCAATATTTGAGGAATACCTTCTTGTTCAGCTTGAGCTTTTACTGCCCAAGAACCTGGAACAACAAGAGTTCGTGTCCCTTCGTTTACTTTTCGACCTTTAGCTACTTCAGCTACAGCTCTAAGGTCCTCAATGCGGCCATTAGTGCACGAACCAATAAAGACCGTGTCGACTTTTATATCACGCATCTGAGTTCCAGAGGAAAGACCCATATAGTCAAGCGCTCTTTCAGCAGATTCACGTTGGACGGGGTCTTCAAAAGAATCTGGATGGGGGACTGAACGATCAATAGGTATTACTTGACCCGGGTTGGTGCCCCAAGAAACATGAGGGACAATATCTGCTCCGTTAAGTATCACTTCTTTATCAAACTTCGCGTCATTGTCAGTGGACAAGGAACGCCAATCAGCAACAGCTAAATCCCAGTCATCGCCGGTAGGTGCGTGTAGTCGTCCTTTGAGGTATTCAAAAGTTGTTTCGTCAGGAGCAATAAGTCCTGCCTTAGCTCCGGC
>CACPKO010000073.1 GCA_902634555.1 Actinomycetota bacterium | reverse complement strand
TTCGATCAACATACGGGCCTTGAGGTTTATCGGATGTAGCTACACCTATACATTGTTCACCTGCGGGAAACGCGGGGTCCTCTGTTGTTCCCTTTACGCGAGCGGTGTAATAGAGAACCCATCCTGTGTCTGTTTGTAAAACACCGGGTGCCCATGTGAATAATCCTTGAGCCCAAGACCCGACTTTAGGAAGAGCGTCACCAGTCCATTCCCAATTTTCTAAATTTGAAGATTTCCATACCGGAACGTTATAAAACCCTTTTCCGCTCCAACCGTTTGTTGCAAATAAGAAATAGACATCTCCTGAAAGAACTATTTCAGGATCAGGAGCATTAAGTCCTGTCAATTCAGGTCTTCCATCAGGTAACGAAGGCGGTAAAAGAGGAGTTGTGGATGTCGTAGGGGGAACCGTAATTGTGGTTGTGGATGTCGTAGGGGGAACCGTAATTGTGGTTGTTGTTAAAACCGAAGTCGAAGTTGGAACTATTTTTTCTTTTGAAGTTTCACCCTCATTTGCTGAGCAAGCTAAACCTAAAACAAGAACTACTATGATTCCAATTATTCTTTTAACCACCAATTAACTATAAAGTTTTTATTAGCCTCCAGTGATTAAAAATAGCTATTTGATATATTGATTCAAGTCCAGGTAGTTATTCTCTGTTAACGAATGTCCAGATAGTTATTCTCTGTTAACGAATGTCCAGGTAATGGTGTTCCCTGTGACGAATACCTCTTTACATGGAGGTAAAAATGACAAATCAACACAAACATCTAATCGTTAGGGCTGATATTGGATGGTGTCCACAAGAAGAAGACTTGAATAAAATTTCGGACTGGATAAGAACTCTTATCAAAGAAATAGATATGAAACTTCTAGCAGGACCTTATACAACCTACGTTAATGAAACAGGCAATAAAGGCATGACATCAGTTGCTATTATTGAAACTAGCCACATTGCTTTACATATATGGGATGAAGTTAGTCCAGGTTTAATGCAATTGGACGTCTATTCATGTGCAAATTTTAATCCGCAGGATGTATTTAACAAAGTAGATGAATTATTTCAAACAATAAAGATGGAATATAAGTTCCTTGATAGGGAAAAAGAATTAGTAGAGGTAAAAGCGTGACCGGTTACTGTAAAACAACGTTAATGGTATAAAACATTACCTATAAGATATGGAAAAAAATATTCCCCCTGTTGATCATGATCTCCTTACCTTTGCAGTAAATACTGTTAAAAAGGCTGGTGATTTGACCCTTAATTACTTTAAAAACACAGATCTTGTTATTGAAGGAAAAGAAGACGGAACTCCAGTAACTGAAGCTGATAAAAAAGCTGAACGTTTAATGCGTGAACTCATAACTGAGTCTTTCCCAAATGACACAATTAAAGGGGAAGAAGAATCTGATATCAATGGAACATCAGGGCGATCATGGATAATTGATCCAATTGATGGAACAGTGTCGTTCATTCATGGTGTCCCTCTTTATGGAAATCTGCTCTCGTTAGAAGATGAGTACGGACCGGCAATAGGCGTTATCAACATCCCAGCGCTTGGTGAATGTGTTTTTGCTGGGAGAGGAAGAGGTTGTTATTTCAATGATGAATTAACTCGGGTTTCAGATCAAAAAAACCTTTCTGAATCATGCGTAGTTACGAGTGGTGTTGACTACTGGCCATCTACAGAAACACTAGATCGTTTCATTAAAAGCGGAGCCGTTATTAGAACCTGGGGCGATGCATATGGATATGTTTTAGTAGCAACTGGTCGAGCTGATGCAATGATTGACCCGATTGTGAATCATTGGGATGTTGCACCAATGCTTACTATCTTTCCTGAAGCTGGAGGAATTTTTACTGATTTTTCAGGTGCCGCTACTGCTACTGGTGGAAATGCTTTGGCTACGAATCCCGATCTCTATACTTCCATCATCCATTTGATTAGTTCCTGATCCTTTATGTGGAGTAAACGGATCATTAGGTGGTATTCCTAATCCGCCATTACATGTAACCCCGGGTTCAGGAGAAGAAGAACTGTCTGTAAAGGCTTCAATAAACGCAGGTATTCGAGGATCGCTAGCGTCTTCAATTTCAAGTCTTCTCCCCCAAGCAGTAAGGACTATTGATGCGGGTTGATTTGAATACGGTGACATTAAAAAGCGTTGGTTTCCTTCAAGTAAGCCATCAAGTTTCTGTATTTGAGTTAATGACAAATCGGGAAGATATGTAATCCACACAACTCCATGTTCGAGACTGTGAACTGCTGCTTCATCAAGAAGTTCAACTACATATTTCCCGCAGTTGTGCCATATTCCTAAATGATCACCACCGGCAGGCGGAACCGTAGGGTAGTCCAAATCTTCCTCTGTGTG
>CACPKO010000072.1 GCA_902634555.1 Actinomycetota bacterium | reverse complement strand
CGTATCGTTATCAGTTGTCGTCGCAGAAACTGTTTGATCACTGACTGGATCGAAGTTGTTATCGGAACTTCCATCAACAACGCTCAAAGTGAGTGTTGAGGTTTGTGTTCCATCTACCAGGTTGTCATTCACACCGGTTACGGTGACCGTTTGGGCGGAATTCCAGTTTCCTGACGTAAATGTCAGTGTTGATGGAGACACGGTTGCTTCGCCGGTATCCCCCGAAGCTACTGAAATAACTACATTTGAATTTGGTTGAGCATTTAATACAACCGTGAAGGTATCGGTAGTTACGGATTCAGCTACTGAAGTCGATCCACCGGACTGAACTACCGTGAATCCAGCCGTATCGTTATCAGTTGTTGAAACAGTAACCGTTTGATCGTTGAGAGAATCAAAACTGTCATTTGAGATTGCGTCAACAACACTCACGGTAATTGTTGTGTTTTGGCTGCCATCAATCAGGTTGTCGTTTACCCCGGTCACAGTGACGGTTTGGGCGGAATTCCAGTTTCCGGACGTAAATTGCAGTGTTTCTGTAGATACGGTAGCTTCGCCGGTATCCCCCGAAGTAACTGAAAGAGTTACGTCTGAGGTAGGTTGAGCCCCTAAAACTACGGTGAAGGTGTCGGTGGTTCCGGATTCAGCTACTGAAGTCGATCCACCGGACTGAACTACCGTGAAACTAGCCGTATCGTTATCAGTTGTTGTAACAGAAACTGTTTGATCTGATGCCGCATCAAAGTGATCGTCAGAACTTTCGTCAACAACACTGAGAATCGTTGAAGTGCCTTGCGGACCATCAACAGCGTCATCGTCAGCTCCGGTAATGGTGACGGTTTGGGCGGAATTCCAGTTTCCGGACGTAAATGTCAGCGTTGCTGGAGACACGGTAGCCTCTGTTGTGTCGTTTGAAGTTACTGAAATAACTACGTTTGAAGCGGGTTGAGCATCCAAAACCACTGTAAATGTGTCGGTAGTTCCGGATTCAGCTACTGAAGTCGATCCACCGGACTGAACTACCGTGAAACTAGCCGTATCGTTATCAGCAGTTGAAACAGTAACCGTTTGATCGTTGAGAGAATCAAAACTGTCATCGGAACTCCCGTCAACAACACTCATCGTGATTGTTGTGTTTTGACTGCCATCAATCAGACTGTCATTTACCCCGGTAACAGTGACCGTTTGGGCGGAATCCCAGTTTCCTGATGTAAATGTCAGTGTTGCTGGAGATACGGTAGCTTCGCCGGTATCCCCCGAAGTCACTGAAATAACTACGTTTGAAGCGGGCTGAGCATCCAAAACCACCGTAAATGTGTCGGTAGTTCCGGATTCAGCCACCGTTGTTGAGCCACCAGATTCAATCTTTGTAAATCCAGCAACATCGGTGTCTGCGGTAGTTACAGAAACTGTTTGATCGTTGAGAGAATCAAAGTTGTTATCGGAACTTGCGTCAACAACACTCATCGTGATTGTCGAAGTTTGTGTTCCATCGACCAGGTCATCGTTTATTCCGGTAACAGTGACCGTTTGGGCGGAATTCCAGTTCCCTGACGTAAATGTCAGTGTTGCTGGAGATACGGTAGCTTCGCCGGTATCTCCCGAAGTTACTGAAATAACTACATTTGAAGCGGGCTGAGCCCCCAAAACCACCGTGAAAGTATCAGTTGATCCGGATTCAGATACTGCAGTTGATCCACCAGACTGAGCTACCGTGAAACTAGCCGTGTCATTGTCAGTTGTCGTAACTGACACGGTTTTATCTGCTAAAGAATCAAAGTCGTCATCAGAGATTGCATCGACCACTGCAATAGTGATTGTCGTGGTCTGATTACCGTCAATTAGATCATCATTTACTCCGGTAACAGTGACAGTTTGGGCAGTGTTCCAGTTTGATGAAGTGAATTCCAGTGTTGCTGGAGACACGGTTACTTCGCCGGTATCCCCCGAAGCTACGGAAAAAGCAACGCCTTCTGCAGATGGTTGTTCATCCAAAACCACCGTAAATGTGTCGGTCGATCCAGATTCAGATACTGAAGTAGATCCGCTGGATTCAGCGACGGTAAAGCCTGCATCTGCAAGTGCAGTCCCTGAAAAAGGCCCAAATATGAAGAAAAGGGACGCAAAGATTACACCGAGATAACGGCGAAAATGCTTGTTTTTAACCTTTATTCTTTGTTTCATTATGGTTTTTTCAATTAACAAATGATTTAGTTGTAAATTTTTCTAAGTGTGAATTAACGCATTAAAAAATTAAATTTCAACTAAAAAACCTGTTATTTTTGCTAGCAAAGTGAATTTCATTATTAAATATTTTATTAACAGTGATTTTCGCTTTTTATGTTTATAAACATCGAATAGCTAAATATTCGAGCTAACAAAACTACTTA
>CACPKO010000071.1 GCA_902634555.1 Actinomycetota bacterium | reverse complement strand
TACATAAACGACAAGGTCACTTTCTGCGGCACGACGGCTGAACTGTACATCTTCACCATGTGGAGTTTCCCCAAGAACAACCATGCCTTCTGGGTCTTCAGCATCATGATTGTAAAGTCGTCCTGAAGGGGCAAAAGCATCGTAAACCCGATCTCCAACGGCATGCCGTAGTTCGTCTTCTGTCATGCGGCGATGAATTGCAAGCGCAGCGATCAAATGAACGTCATCAACTCCTGCTTCAGCAGCTAAATCAAGGACAGCTTCAATGATTCTTTGCCGTATATCTGGCCTTCTCATGGGAGGTAAAGGAAGTGAAATGTCATCAAAAGCGATAGTTAGTTTCATATCGGGGCGCAGGAGAGCAGATAAAGGTTCGGAGTCGCCTATTGGATTTTCTAAAGCATGGCGAATTGCGCTGTCTGGGTCTCGGAGTCCTTCAAGCGGTTCTGGAGGGTAGATCACGCGGGATCGACCGGCAGGAAGTTTCTCTAACTTGAAAGTATCTCCATGATGGAAAAGAACCGGCGGACTCGTGCGATCAACATCAAGTACAAATCCGGGACGAGGGGCAAGATTTTTTTCATTCTTCACAGCAAATCACGTTCCTTTTCAGAGCGAAGATCAAAGGCAACTTTCACAGCGCCACGGCGTCCAGCCGAAGCGGCATGTTCAAGAGCGTCCTGATAGCGACTAAGTGGGTAGACGGCAGAGAGCAACCGGTCAAGTTTGGCAGAATCAACTAGATCGGCAGCAAGATCAAAGGTCCGAGCAACGCTCCCATCTGCGAGTTTTTCCGTGCCGTAGGTGTAGGCGCCTACTAGTTGTATTTCTCTATGCCAGAGCGGAGTGAGTTCAATGTTCACTGACGAGGGCATTCCTACAAGAACAATTTTCCCTCGAGGTCGAGTTACAGAAAGAGCGTCGGTAATGCTCTCTGAGGATCCAACACAGTCAATTACTGCATCCGAACCCCCGGTTAGACGGTCAACGTTTCCATCTTCAGTACTTAAACTGATCGCTCGGCTTTTCGTCATGCGTCGTACCGCACGCTTAATTTCATTGGGTGCAATCACTACGTCAGCGCCCAGATCTAAAGCGAGACTTTTTTGATGCGGATATCTTGCTGTAGCTAAGATTTTTACGTCTGGAAAATAAGAACGAAGAGCACTAATGGTGACAAGCCCTAGAGTTCCTGAACCAATCACTGTTACGGTTCCTTCAGGGTCGATATCGGTACTTAGAGCCGCATGCACACCACACGCGGTTGGTTCGATCATTACGGCTGCTTCGTCGCTTAGATCTTTCCCGACAGGATGGAGCTGGCTTTTATGAGCGGCAAACGCTACTGACCAACCTCCGCCGGTGTCACAACATGAACCAGTTTGTATACCGGGGCTTATTTCTCCAAAGGTGACGTATTCACAATTTCCTAATTGGCCTTCTTGACATGACTTACAAGGTGGATCAATATTTCTACTTAAACATCCCAAGACTGGCTCTAAAACCACTCTGGTTCCGTCTTGAAGATCTCCAACAACTTCATGACCTGGAATAAATGGGAAAGAAACGAGTGGCTCAAAATATCTGGCGGACTTTCCATCAATAGTTGCCAAATCTGATCCGCAAATACCAGACAGACGTGGTCTCACTATTTCCCAATCTTGGTTAGGTAGCTCGGGAATATCAGCATCAACGAGACGCATAGGTCCTACTCCGCTGCCACGCCCAGGTGTGAATGAACCTGCTAAACGAGCGGCAGCATAACGAGGAATATTTCTTCTGAATTCAAGAGCTTTCATGGCGTAATCACTGACCGTTGACGGCTGTTGAGATTTTGTTGAGGAGCGAGTGGAAGGAGACGTCGGTTTGTTCCAGGAGATTTTTGAAAGTCTTCAACGAGCCATCCGCGTTTTCTCGCGATTGCTGCTAATCGTGTTTCCGGATTAACGGCGACAGGGAATCCGACTGCTTCGAGCATCGGAAGATCACTTGCCGAATCGGCGTAGGCGATTGACTCTCTTAAATCAAGGTCATGTTTCTGGGCGTAATCGTATAGAGCCTGATAACGGGCTTCTCCTGTAGGGGGAACAGCGGTCATTTCACCGGTGTATGTTCCATCGCTTTGCCCAAGTTCGGCACACACGATGTCATCAAAGAGAGGCCGTAAGGGTTCAACAATGAAATCTAAAGCACCGGTAATCAAAACTGTTCGGTGACCAAGCGCTTTGTGTTCTCGCACCCGACGTATTCCCGCCGGAAAAGATTTCGACAAGATCAGTTCACTAAATTTCTCCGCACTATCTTCAGCGATTTGATCAACAGGAGCCCCTTCGTAACGGCGATAAAAATATCTAAGAAAGTCACTTCGATCTTTTCGGTCAAGTGCTAGGAGTGTGGGGGCTTCAAGAAGCGTTTTAGCTACGAAACGTAAACGATCTCGGGGAGAAAGACGTCGGCTAGCCAACCACGCA
>CACPKO010000070.1 GCA_902634555.1 Actinomycetota bacterium | reverse complement strand
TATCGGGATTGCTCTCGCCCACGGACAAGAAACGCCTGCTGATCTTCTTCGTGATGCAGACACCGCCCTCTATCGAGCCAAAGAAAGAGGGAGGGATCAAGCTGCTGTCTTCGATGACCACCTTCGAGACCAGGCGGTACGTCGCCACAGCGTAGAACAAGAGTTAAGACAGGCTTTAGAAGAAAACCGTATTGAAGTCTATTTTCAGCCCGTTATACGTATATCTGATGGAGCGGTAATAGGGGCGGAAGCTCTTGCACGAATCAGAGCCGAAAGTGGTGATCTGCTGCTACCTGATCAATTCATTGATGTTGCCGAAGATACAGGTCTTATCGCTGATCTTGGGAGCAAAGTTCTTGGCATAGCACTCAATCGGCTAGGCAAATGGAATAAGACCAGTAAAAGTCCTCTAAATATGGCAGTCAACGTCTCCGCTCGACAACTATCTGATCCTGCTTTTCCAGAAGTCATTAGATCTGCGTTACAAACAAATGATCTTGACTCTTCTTTAGTGGCTCTTGAATTCACCGAAAGCGCTCTTATCGCAGTTAATCCCGTGACCGGAAAAGTTTTAGAAGAACTAACCGCTATTGGGGTTCAAATCGGACTTGATGACTTTGGAACAGGTTTCTCTTCGCTTGCCTACCTGAAAAGATTTCCAATCAACTTTTTGAAAATAGATCGATCTTTTATGACTGGGCTAGGAACTAACGATGATGACACCGCGATAGTGACTGGAACAATTGCCTTAGCGCACAGTTTGGATCTTGAAGTTGTCGCTGAAGGAGTGGAAACAGAAACTCAGTTGAGCCATTTAAATAAACTGAAATGCAATTTTGCTCAAGGTTTTCATTTCTCCGAACCGGTTAGTGACGCAGAATTTGATCGATTCGTTAATCGCACATTTGATCCTTCAGAAATTTCTCCTAACTAGTTACTAATCATCTCCACCAGATTCCGGAGAGCGCGCCCTCGGTGAGATATACGATGCTTCTCTTCGCCCATCTCCGCGAATGACGAGCCATCCCCCTCATAGGGGATAAAAACCGGGTCGTAACCGAATCCTTCAACGCCTTTTCGTGATTCTGAAATCATTCCTTCTACAACACCTGTGGCGATTATTTCACTTCCATCGGGATAACAAATCATCGCTACGGTTTTAAAACGAGCCGTACGTAGTCTTGGCGGCACCCCATCAAGACTTCGAAGTAACTTCTCAACGTTTTCTTCATAAGTAGCATTTTCTCCCGAGTAACGAGCTGAATGTACACCAGGTTCTCCCCCTAGGACGTCAACGCTCAAGCCGGTGTCATCTGACAGTGCTGCTATTCCTGTGGCTTTTAGAATGGCTTGGGCTTTTAGTCTGGCGTTGTCTTCTAGAGTGTCCCCATCCTCTACTACGTCGGGTACATGGCTAGGTCGAGGAATTAAAGTCACGAGTCCTTCAAGAACTGATGATATTTCCTTTACTTTGTCTGGGTTAGCGCTAGCGACTACTAACTCAGGGAGCATAATGTTCAATCTTTAGTTTCTAGGGAGTGGCGGAACCGCTAATAATTTTTTCTGATTCTGAATAATTTGATCAATTCCTGCTGAAGCTAGTCCGATGAGTTCATCTAATTGACCACGATTGAAGGTTGCGCCTTCGGCTGTTCCTTGCACCTCGACGAATTCTTGAGACCCGGTCATAACAACATTGAAGTCAACTTCTGCTGCGGCATCTTCGACATAGGGAAGGTCTAGACGAGCTTCACCGTCAATTATCCCTACAGAAATAGCTGCCAACTCATCGAGGAGAGGATTCATGTCAATTTCGTTAGCGGCAATAAGTCTGCTACATGCATCATGTAACGCTACGTAACCTCCACATATTGATGCTGTTCGGGTTCCTCCGTCTGCTTGAAGAACATCGCAATCAACTGTGATCTCCCTCTCGCCAAGTGCTTTAAGGTCAACGACAGCCCGTAATGAGCGTCCGATCAGGCGTTGGATTTCTTGACTTCTTCCAGAAGTTTTTCGCCGTACTCTTTCGCTGCTGGAGCCAGGAAGCATCGCATATTCTGCGGTTACCCATCCTTTACCGGTATTACGCAACCAAGGCGGCACAGAGTCATTCATTGAAGCGGTACAAAGAACTCGAGTGCGACCAAATGAAACAAGGCAAGAACCGAGAGCCATTTCTGTAAAGTCTCGTTCAAATGTCATCGGACGTAATTCATTATTTTGTCGGCCATCAGGTCGCACAGGTACTCCTCGTGTATTTTTATTCGTTTAATCTTCTAGGCAATCTACCTTGACTCATCTGGATTGATTCAGCAACTCAATGATCTTAGATTTAATATTGATTGCAATGATAAGAAAGTACCTGGTTTTGGAAGGTACTCTTTAGTTGTGTCTGAAAGTAATGATCGTGTAATAGCGACAAATCGTCAAGCAAAGCGAAACTATGAGTTATTTGACTCTTGGGAGGCGGGCTTGGTTCTATCAGGTAGTGAAGTGAAGTCTCTTAGAGAGTCGAAAGTTCAAATTTCGGAAGCTTTTGGACGTGAAGAAGACCGCGAACTTTGGATCATTGGTCTCCACATATCTCCTTATCGTAATAATCCG
>CACPKO010000069.1 GCA_902634555.1 Actinomycetota bacterium | reverse complement strand
ACTTTCGCGGTGAAGTTCATGGTTTCTAAATCAGCTGTTAAGTCAGTTCGGCATGAGGGATCCTCAAACCCTTCTGTTGTAACCCCATATGCAACAACAGCAGAAGATGCTGGGGCTTTCCTCGCAGTGGTAAAAGTAATATCCATGTTTGTCCTTAAGTTAATAATTTATTTTGGAGAATTAATTGAACGAGAAGTGATTGATGTTTCTTCCTGCCAGCGCGCCATTACCCAAAGTAAGTCAGCTAACCGATTCAAATAGGGCAATATTTGTGAGTCTTCTTCAACCACTGGTAATACTGTGCGTTCAGCACGCCGGGTAATTGCACGAGCGAGATCTAAACGTGCAGAAACTTCGCTACCGCCTGGGAGAACAAACTCTGTTGGCTGTTCGTACTTTTCTGTTATCTGGTCTATGAGATCTTCTAATTTCTTAACCTGTGAAGAACTTATTCGATTTCCTGCTTCTGTCAATTTACTCATTTGACCTGGAGAGCAAGCTAGTTCTGCCATGACTATCCAGAGATCGCTTTCGATAGCAAGAAGTATCTCGCCCACTTCTTGATCGGCTGCGGCACGGACAAGACCTATTGCTGCTTGGGCTTCATCTACGTCCCCATACGCCGACGGTTGAGGACTGTCTTTGGAAACTCGTTGCCCATAGAGCAATCCGGTTGTTCCATCATCGCCATCTCGTGTGTAGATTTTCATAGACTTAATTCTACTTTGCTTCAGTTAAAGCACCTTAGTGCTTTAATAATGCGTGCACCCAAACGATTTCCGGTATTTCAGCCGGGCTTGAAGCTCTTCCAAAGACTCCTACCGTTGAAGTTTCAAAATCTAGATCTCTCTCATTTGAGGGAAGCCCCCTTGTTACTTGAGGAAGAAGTTGACCATGTTCAATGAGTTCCGCCACGCTATTCACTAGTTTTTCTTGATTTTCTTGATCTAAGTAAGCGCTCCATTCGAGCATGGCGAAAGAATCAATGGATCTAAAAGAAATCCATGCGTCACCTCTGTCTCCCGCGTAAGAGGGCATATTTGTTGATATCAAATCTGTTGCAGCCCAGCCTTCTGCCGCTGTTCCCCACCAGTAAGGCCAGCGACCATCTTCTGGCAGCACCCCATCTTCTGGGTGAATTATTTTTGAATAAAAGTAAGAGAGAATGTCTTTAGCTGCGGTGACAAAAGTTGTGTCAGGTTCGAACCTATCTTGAAGCTTCAGGACTCCTAAAGCCCATTCATTTTGATGGTTATAAGGAACGTTCAAACCGTCAAAATAAAAATCGCTACCCTTTGGCCATTTTAGATGACTTGTGCCGTCTTCAATCCAACCTGGTATTCCTTTTTCTTCAAGTACTTCTATATGTCCTTCAAGGGATACAGAACTCTCCGCCACCTCCTTTATGCAGCCACTGCGACTTTCCATATCTGGGGCATAGCTGAGTAGTCGTTCATACAGGAGAGCTACCCGTGAAGTTTGAACAGCGAAAGTTGCTGGTTCTCTATTTACTGTGAAAGGGAGACTCTCGTACCCATCAATACATAAGATCTGATCTAAAGCTTGGACTTCGATCATTAACCTTCGGTTCAGCAAGTTTGAAAAATTGTCTTTTAACAAGCCGTTGCCGTCAATGCTGTGTATTGTCCCATCGAGAAGATCCAAAAAAGCGTTGAGATAATATATTTGGCTCCATGAGATTCTTCCCTCACGATTATTTACCCCCAATTCAAGAAGGCCATTCGCTTGTCCTGCAAGAAGTTCGAAGCGTAGGATGTTTTCAAGAGTTAAATCTTTGGAATCATCCCAAATAAAGATTTTCTCAGCGATGTCATAGCGAAGATTTAGTGGAACTCCCATTGTCTCAATTGGAACTACTTCAAGTTTTGTTCCTTCTAGGGTCACGAGATTGAAGCCGCCTGCCCTATCTGGCCATGTTTGTTCGAAATAGTCGTTTGCTTCACATAGCACCCCAATGGTTGAACCAAACCCTTGTTTTACCTCCAAAATTTTGCTGCACGAATCAAGTTGATTTTCGATAAGTTCTTCGCCAATTAGTGTTGCGTGCAACGTGCCAGCAAAGACTTCCAAGTTTCCTTCTGAGTTGATCAGTAAAAAAACAGGGGGTTCCATCTCGTATGTATGACCTGCCTCTGGCTTGAACGACGGCAACGGAATCTCTACATTGAGAGTGAGATCGTCCCGCGAATAGACAAGAAGTCGATTTTCTAGAGCTGCATTGTCGTATACAACGATGTATAAACGATCTTTACCTTTTACTAATTTTCGAAATATTAAACTCACGTCGTTGTCTTGACCAGGAAGATCAGTAATTGTTGACAAACCGGTGGGATCCCAGGACACAAAACTCAAGGCACTTGATGGCCACTGTCTGACTACCGCTAATGATTTTGTTCCAGTCTGAACAAAATCAACAGGTATGCCTCCTTCAGGAAGAGAGAGCTGGTTCTCTTCGGTCTCTATGGCTGAGACTCCAGGGTTTTCGCCCAACAAAACTCCAATAGTTTGTTCTGAGGAATGCCCGATGGAAGTGAAAGGTACAGATGTGAGATTTGACTTTAAGGGTTTTTGGGGAAGGTCAAATGAATACCCGCATGGAGAATTGACTTGACCGAGATAAAAATATG
>CACPKO010000068.1 GCA_902634555.1 Actinomycetota bacterium | reverse complement strand
TGTTGCAAAGAAAAGATATTTCTGTGTTTCATAGTCGCGAGTGTCAATAACTGCTTTAATACTTTCATCTGGCTGCAGAGGTAAAAGGTTGACAATCGCAGTTCCTCTAGCTGTTCGGCTAGCAGTAGGAACTTGGTGAGCTTTAAGTCGATAAACCTTTCCTTTTGTTGAGAAGAAAAGAAGATAAGCGTGCGCGGAAGTATGCAATAAATGCGTTACAACATCTTCCTCTTTAAGGCGTGCCCCAGCAACACCTCTTCCTCCCCTGCCCTGTGTTCGAAAATCATCTGCAGACATAAGTTTTACATAACCGCCATCGCTCATCGTAAAAATTTGATCTTCGTCATCAATTAAATCTTCAACATCAAGTTCTCCTGGATCATGAATCATTTCACTTTTACGTTCTGTTCCAAACTCTTGTTGAATTGCTTTAAGTTCTTCTTTGATTACTTCCCGTAAACGTTGATCATTTCCAAGAATTTCTTCAAGTTCTTGAATTATCTTTTTTAATTCTTCTAAACGATTTTCTAAAGTTGTTCTTCCTAAACGAGTAAGTCGAACTAACTGCATATCGAGAATGTGGTTGGCTTGAATTTCACTAAAAGAATATTTCTTTGCCATTAATGCTTCTCTAGCCGTAGCCCTATCTTCAGAAGCTTTAATTAATGAAATAATTTCATCAATATGATCAAGGGCTTTAATTAAACCTTCATTTATATGTGCCTCTGCGTGTGCTTTATCGAGACGATGTTGTGAACGACGACGAACAACTTCGAGTTGATGACGATGAAGAGTAGATTATTCTAACTTTCCGGAATTTTGGCCCAAAGTTTAGACATGTGTCTAAAAAGTTTAGACATGTGTCTAAACTTTGTCTTATTTTTCTGTTTTTTTCTCCTTGTCCTAAAGGGCCTCTTTTAGAGATGAGAATTAAAAAGTAAGTGAGTCAAATTGGATGCGACTCCTTCCAAGCATCCCTGCCCTCTAGACTCTATTTTGTGACAGATCAATCAGAACCAAATGAAATAAACGCTTCTTTGGAGTCAGAACAAGAAGAGGCTCCACTTGCAGGAGCTGAAACCACGGGTGCACGGTTAGATGATCTTTTTCAAAGTGGAAATGACGGAAATGAATTAGACACTTCTTCATCACAAGTAATTCAAAGTGATGAAGAAATATTGGAGCCTTCTTCTAGTTTCATTTCAAGATTTATTAAAAATAAATCAGATAGAACAGTTCAAGAAAGTGAAGTTGCACAAAAAAGCGGATTTAGGGTTCGGCGAGTTCGCCGATTAGTTAGACATATAGAACCCTGGTCGGTTTTAAAAATTGGTTTAGTTTTTTATCTCTGTGTATGGGGAATGTCGGTTATTGCTTTTTCAATGATTTGGGGAGCGGCTAGTGATGCTGGAACTATTCAAAAATTTGAAAGCTTTATTGAACAACTATTTGCTTTAGAGTCATTTGAATTTAATGCTGAACAGATTTTTAGGATTTTTATTTTAGGTGGCCTAGTTATGGTTGTTGGAGGGACTGCGATAACTGTTGTACTTGTAGTTGTATTCAATCTCATTAGTGATTTGATGGGTGGTATACGCATTACAGTTATTGAAGAAGAAACAGCGGTGCGACGACGTAAAAAACCTTTAGGTGAACGAATATCAATTAGAAAGAACGAATAACGTAAAAATAAAATTGATATGAAATATTTTTAAGGTAGTACCTTTTCCTTAATACCGATACCGTCTTGAAATTGCGGGGCTATAGCTCAGTTGGTTAGAGCGCACCCCTGATAAGGGTGAGGTCGCTGGTTCAACTCCAGCTAGCCCCACAAGATCCGCAAAATAAATAGAGACAAATAATTTTCTATTACGCTATAAGTGAGCGCTGTTTAAAGGAAAAAATTATGATGCGGACGATTAAAGGAGCTTTAGAGTCTGTATTAGCTGCTGCTGCTGTAGCTGGAGCTTTTCGCATTTTGGGCATTGATCGAATCAAAAGACAAGTTGGTGGATGGCGTCAAGCTAAAGGGCCTGATCTCCGCTAATGCGTGTAGCAGTTTTAGGAGCTGGTGCGGTAGGAGCCCGAATAGCTCGTCAGTTGTTATCAGGAACATCGGTTACCCAAATTATTTTAAGAGACACGGATGCTGATCGCCTCGCTCAAGTTTCAAAGTCATTGGGTGATCGAGTCATTATTGAACATGCGCCATTTAATTCACAACTTGATGCTGAAGTCATAGTTGTTGCAACACCTAGTGGAACGCAAATGTCTACTGTTCTGGAAGCGATAGAGCATCGCAGGCCAGTAATTTCAACAAGCGACAGTCTTGCGGAAACAGTAGGGATACTTAAATTTTCAAAACAAGCAGAAGAAAACAACACACCAGTTATTTTGGGTACAGGGTTTGCCCCCGGCCTCACTTGTGTTCTTGCATCACATGGGGTTGCCTGGTTTGACAAAGTAGAAGAAATTCATATTTCTAAAGTTGGTACAGGTGGGCCATCTTGCGCTTTAGTTCATCATCGGGCCTTAAGTAGAATTTCTTATGATTGGCGTCATGACAACTGGGCTCGCCGGCCTGGTGGTTCTGGACGCTCATTATGTTGGTTTCCTGAACCCATCGGACCACAAGATTGCTATAGAGCTGCACTGGCTAGTCCAGTGCTCCTTCATCATGCATTTCCTGAAGTTTCATGGATTACAGCACGAGTATCTGCGACATTACGAGACCGTTTAACTGCGCCTTTGCCAATGTTAAGCCCCCCACATTCTGAAGGAGGGCTTGGCGCAGTAAGAGTTGAAATACATGGTCAACGTAACAATTCACATGAAGTTGCAGTTTTAGGAGCGGTAGAAAGACCAGCGGTAGCTGCCGCAACAGTGGCTGCGTT
>CACPKO010000067.1 GCA_902634555.1 Actinomycetota bacterium | reverse complement strand
CGCCCGCCGCGCTTTGTTCATTTCACCCATCTTCCTCCTCGTCGGAGTGGCTATAGATGGAGTAGGCGGACTAATTTCTTCCGGACTGGCCTTAGCGCTAGTTGCTTTCAATTTCTTTCTCGGAGCAAAAATTATTTCACGGGCAATCGCAATTTCTTTAAACACTCTTTACGGGGCTGTTCTATTCGGCTACCTCATTCGGCTCGGATTAATGGCAGTAGCGGTCCTGATTGTACGAAACGCTGATTGGTTCGCTACTGTGCCTTTTGCAATAACTCTTTTAATAACCCACTTGGGATTACTTATTTGGGAAACTAAGCATGTTTCACTATCGCTTGCTTTCCCAGGAGTAATGCCAGCCAAACCATCAACAGACAACTTTCAGGAGTAGCAATCTAAGGTGAACGTACTCGCACTTGATTTCCCACCTATAACCCACTTGTTTGAGTGGCCGGACATACTGTTTAACGGTACGTGGTACGCGCTCAACAAAACATCTCTCATTTATCTGGCTGCTGTTGTTATCACGTCAGCGATTTTCCTTTCAGCTGGAAGGAAGAAAACATCATTGGTTCCAGTTGGTGTTCAACATGTAGCTGAAGCTGGTGTCAACTTCATTGAAGAATCAGTCGTGATGGAAACTATTGGGCCAGAAGGCAAAAAGTACATGCCTTTCCTGACCACGATGTTCTTCTTCATTTTGTTCTCAAATATTTTCGAAGTCATACCTGGAATCCAATTCCCTGCGAATAGTCGTATGGCGGTGCCGATCACACTGGCTCTTGTTGTATGGCTTATTTACAACTTTGTTGGGATTCGCTCTCAAGGACTCCTTGGATACTTTAAAAACTCTCTTTTCCCTCCTGGAGTGCCTAAAGCCCTTTATCTGATTGTTACCCCAATTGAACTTGTCTCAACATTTGTCGTACGGCCCTTCTCTTTAGCCATTCGACTCTGGGCGAACATGGTGGCAGGACACTTGCTGCTTGTTACCTTCGCCATACTCACTGCTGCACTTTGGGATGCTACCTATGTGGGAGCAGTAGCACCGTTCGCGATGTTGGTTCTTATGACCGGCTTTGAAATTTTGGTATCGGTCCTACAGGCCTTTATCTTCACAATACTTACCGCCGTTTATATTGGCGGTTCGTTACACCCTGCCCATTAAGGGTAAAAAATAATAGATCTTTAAACAGAAAAAATTCTTTCGGAAATTCCGGAAGAGACATAAAAAACAGGAGAATCCAAGTGTTGAACGTTCTTGCAGAAACTGCAACTGGTGAAATGCTCGAAGGCCTTAAGGCCATTGGTGCAGGTTTAGGCTACGGCCTTGCCGCTATTGGTCCCGGTATTGGTATTGGAACCGTTGTAGGTAACGCGATTTCATCAATGGCACGTCAGCCAGAGTCAGCTGGCATGGTTAGGACAACGATGTTCCTGGGTATTGCCTTTACCGAGGCACTTGCCCTTATCGGGTTCGTAGTCTTTATCCTTTTGCTGCCTTAAGACAACGCCGACGACGAGAAAGAGTTAAACAAATGAGTAAACGATGGACCCGCCTTATGGTGGCCTCGCTTGTTTCGCTGATGAGCATTGTGGCCTTTGCTGGCCCAGCTAGCGCATCAGGTGAAAGCGTGGGTAGTTGTGTCGCAGAAAAGTTTGAGGAATCGCTTCATCATCATGGTGAAAGCGACCACGTGACTTCTGACGACATACATCATGTGGCACATGACGAAGCAGTTCAAGATGAACTTGAAGCATGTTTAGAAGCCCCAAGTCCCATACTTCCTGAACTAACTGAGATTATTTGGGGTGGCGCAGCCTTCCTGATCCTATTAGTCATCATGGTAAAGAAAGGCTTCCCTGCTGTTAAAGGGGCCATGGATGCTCGTTCAGAAAAGATACGTGCTGATTTGGACGCAGCGGAACAAGCTAAGACTGATGCTCAAACAGTTCAGTCAGACTATGAAGCGCAATTAGCTGACGCTAAAACAGAATCAGCTCGAATCATAGAAGAAGCACGGGTTACGGCAGATCAATTGCGAACAGACCTTTCCGCTCAAGCTGAAGCATCAATTGCTGAGATGAGAGAGAAGGCTGCAGCAGATGTTGAAGCACAAAAAGCTCAAGCTATCGCAGATCTCCGAGCAGAAGTTTCTGGCATAGCTTTAGGTGCCGCTGAAAGAGTTGTTCAATCCAGTCTTGATGCTGATGCTCAAGCACGTCTGATTGATGCCTACATTGATGAGGTGACCGGCAGCAATGGCTGATTCACCAATAGTTGGATACGCAGACGCGTTATTTAGTGTTGCGGAGGCAGAAGGAAATCTTTCTGCGGTCGAAGATGAATTGTTTGGATTTGCTCAAACTTTTCAAGCAAACGAAGAACTTCGGTCAACACTTGCTGACGCAAGCGTTCCTGTTGCTAGACGGCTTCAACTAATTGAGGATCTGTTAGATGGTAAAGCTTCGGCAACAACCGCGTCATTGATTTCAATGGTGGTTAGCGCTGGAAGGGCTAATGATCTTCCAGCAATTGTTGATGCTTTCGTTGACCGTAGTGCTGGATCGCGAAACAAAGCTGTAGCAACAGTGCGTTCCGCTATTGATTTAACTGGAGAGCAACGCCAACGACTTACTGAGGCGATTAAAACATCTACCGGTAAAGAAGTCGAAGTCAAAGTAGTTATTGACCCATCAGTGCTCGGTGGAGCGATTACTGAAATTGGTGACGACATCATCGATGGCAGCGTTCGACGCCGCTTAAATCAGCTCAGAGAGAGCTTTCGTTAATAAAAGAACTAGTAAGAGACAGAGAGAAAAGAAAATATGGCTGAATTGACTATCAATACGACAGACATAGCTGCAGCAATACAGAAAAACCTTGACGGTTTCCAACCTAGCCTTGAGCAATCTCAGGT
>CACPKO010000066.1 GCA_902634555.1 Actinomycetota bacterium | reverse complement strand
CATCTGAGATGAACCAAGAGCTCCTCGCGGCTTTCGATGAATTAGAGCCTGATGAAAATATTAGAGCAGTTGTTTTAACTGGTTCTGGTGACGCGTTCTGCGCTGGGGCAATTTTAGATGATCTGCTTAAAGTAGCCGAAGATGAAGGAGGGGCTCTACCAGATATCTATGCCGGATTTCTACGAGTCGCTCATTCTCCGCTTGCAACAATTGCCGCTGTGAACGGACCAGCTGTCGGTGCTGGAATGAATATGATCCTTGCTTGTGATTTAGTTATTGCCAGCAATTCTGCGAAGTTTGATACCAGATTTTTAGATATTGGTATTCATCCAGGCGGTGGACATACTTGGCGTCTTCGTAATATCACTGACTTAGCAACTGCTAAAGCAATGGTGCTTTTCGGTCAGATTTTAAGCGGACCAGAAGCTGCTGATCGAGGAGTCGCATGGGAATGTGTCGACGATGACGACTTATTGGAAAGTGCTGTCTCATACGCCGAGCGGGCTGCAGAATTTCCGAAAGATCTATTTGCAATCACTAAAAAAACTTTACATGAAACTGCTGCCATCACTGAATCTGTTGAATCAGTAGAGCTTGAACTTGCTCCGCAAAGATGGTCAATGCAGCAACCAGCTTTTGTGAATATGATTTCTCGTCTTAAAGCCCGTATTGAAAAAAAGAATTAAGGCTTGATCCATTCTGCAATTAAATCATCTGCCCGCCGAACCCATTCTTCAGACGTAACAGCGAATCTCAAATGGTCTTCCCAAGTTCCTGCTATTTCTAAATATTTCTCAGATAGTCCTTCGCATCTTAGGTTTAGTTTTTCAACTACTCGTCGTGAGGAGAGATTCCGAGGAACAATGGATATCTGCAATCGGTGTAAACCTAATTCTTCAAAAGCGAAGCGCATAAGCACCACAAGGGCTTCTGGAGTGTAACTATTCCCGGCTTTGTCTTGTGCTATCCAGTAGCCCACGTGAGAACTTTGAAACGCACCTCGCGTAACATTGTTCAAATTTATTTCTCCTATGAAGTTCCCATCAGTAAAGACACCGAAGCCCCAACCGGTGCCTAATTGACTTTCTCTTTGACGAGAGCGGCATCGCGCTTCAAAAGCGTTTACGTCTTTAGCTGGATCCTTCTGTCCTGGAGAACGAAGAGGTTCCCATTTAGTTAACCAATCATGGTTCTGTAGACGAACTTCTTGCCATTGAATAAAGTCTTCATTTTTCAATGAACGGAGGGTGACTCGGCGGCCCTGAAGATTTGGAATATCCGCTAATTCGTTCATTACTGCCCTTGAGAGATAATGGATTCAACTAATCCGTCAAGAATATCTGCTTCCGAAACAAGGCATTCTTTGAACCCAAAAGTCCTCATTATTTTCACCAACACACAGAGGCCGCCTACAATCACTTCAGACCTCTCTTCCTCCATCCCGGGATTGTCTAAGCGTTGAGCTGCCGTTTCTGTCGCTAATGTTCTAAACACATCTTCAACTGCTTCTTTAGTTAATGTGAAATGATGAATTTTTTCTCTGTCGTATTCGTGTAGTCCTTGTTCTACAGCTGCTGCGCACGAAACAGTTCCTGCTAGCCCAACAAAAGTTATAGCATTCATAACTTGAGGGATCTCTCGTTTTACATCGTCTAAATGACCTTCAACAATGGATAAACACGACGTAAGTTCTTCAGGAAGTGGTGGATCATGCTCAAACCATTGCTCAGTTAAACGAACACAACCGATGTCGCAAGAAATCACGCCTTGGACTTCCTGATCGCCAAGAATAAATTCTGTGGATCCACCTCCGATATCTACAACTAAGAAAGGTCCATCTCCGAGGTTTAAACCTTTTGTGGCACCCTTGAAAGAAAGTGTTCCTTCTTCGATTCCTGATAGTAGTTCAGGCCTTACGCCAATAATTTCTTCTGCTAAGTCGAAAAAATCATTTGCATTGCTAGCATCTCGAGCCGCTGAAGTTGCTGTCATACGAACTTTCTTAACTTCATAAGAATCAATTATCTCCCGGTACTCTCTTAAAGTTTTTCCAACACGGCTAATTGCTTCTTCACTCAAAATTCCTGTCGCATCTACTCCCTCACCTAAGCGAGTTATTTGCATATGCCTTTCAGCTGTGATGACACCATCCCCTATTAACAACCTTGTGGAATTAGTGCCGCAATCTATAGCTGCTACAAAATTATTCATTGGTTTCTTCCAGTTGTTGATGAACCCATTTCCCTACAGGATCATCTCCTCCCGCTAAAAACCATGCGTAATGAGCGTGTAAGCATTTGACCCCTTTTCTAGTTCCTCCTACGCCAGCGCTGGGACGATGACCTTCGTAAGTATCTGGTATCTCAGCATCTCGTTCTTTTGCATACCGGAGATGCGCTTGAGTTAATTCATCGGGATCAACCTCGGCTTCGGCGTTTTTGACCCCTCCTGATGATTCAAGTGTTCCGATTCGAGAGCGGAGTTTTTCACCAACTAACCAATACAGAGTTGGCATGGGTTTACCGTCATCAAGTACGGGATAGTTGCGTATAACGATTGGGTCCCCTGAGTCATCTCTGACTACGACTTCAAATTTTCCTGATGGTGGCCGGCCAAGAAGTTCCGTTACTCTTTCATATTCTGTCTGAGTTGAATCAACCATCAAATATTTAGGGATCTAATTAACTATTACGAGTATCACTATTGCTATTGCTGCTGCTATTGCCATCAAAAGAAGTGCGCGCTTTAGAACGGGTGCGCCAGCAGTACTAAGAAGATCTACTGCTTCAACTTCTTCTGAATCAAGAATTCTTACGGATTCTGTTTTATCTTCACCTTCAGAAGGTGCTTCTTCTTGAGCCGTCGTGTCTTCAACTTCTGCATCACCAGTTATAAGTTCACTTAAATTATCAGCAAATTGAGCCATGAGTTTCTTTGAAATATCAGCCATAACGCCACGTCCAAATTGAGCTGCTTTACCAGTGATTTTTAATTCTGTTGATACTGTCACGTCCGTCTGGTCTCCATTAGAAACCAGTTGTGCTTCAATATCAGCAGAAGCGTTTCCTGCACCTCGGGTGTCGCGTCCCTCTCCTCTGAGAACAATGCGGTAGTTGCTCTCATCTTTCTCAATGAAAGTTGCTGCTCCTTTGTACTGAGCT
>CACPKO010000065.1 GCA_902634555.1 Actinomycetota bacterium | reverse complement strand
ATCCCAGGCTCTTGTGGCGTTTTCGATCACTGCTATTTCGTGAGCTTGAGAACCAATTAGTTTTGCTGTCGAATCATAAACAGCGTTTAATCGTTCTTGTGCCTCGTCGGCGGCTTCATAACCACCGATACTGGCCTCTCGCTTTAGGTGATTTATGACAGTTTCTAATACTGGTGTGGGCGGAAGAGCGCTACCGCAGTTATTGAAATGAACTACCTCGTTTACCCCAGGTGTGTCTTCACGGATCCGTGTTAAAGGAAAGGTTTCATCTACCACTTCAGTCATTTGTCCATACTAGGTAACTCTGTTGCTTCCATCAGTCATTTCTTCCCCGCGGAGAAATTAGTTAAGATGAGGCATGGCACATAAAGCACGACGAGGTTTCTCAAACCAAGAATTCGAAAACCGAACACGGCGCTGTCAGGCAATGATGGCAAATCAGGGTCTTGAAACTCTCTGGGTGTGCACAGAACCTGAAGTGCGCTATTTCACAGGATTTCACACCCCTTTTTGGCAAAGCCCCACGCGGCCGTGGTTTGTTGTTGTCCCTTCTTCCGGTAAACCCATTGCGGTCATACCAAGCATTGGCGCTTCATCAATGTCTTCCACCTGGGTCGATGATATTCGAACTTGGCCGGCTCCTCAGCCTGAAGATGATGGCGTCACACTTCTTATTGACTGTTTAAAAGAAGTCACTACTCCTGATGGTCGCATCGGTCTTCCAATGGGCCCAGAAACTCATGTACGAATGCCATTACGAGATTATGCGAAAGTACGCGCAGCCTTTGGTGAGTTTTTTGACTCAACAGAAATAATTCGGTCGTTACGCATGGTGAAGTCAGATGAAGAAATAACCAAGCATCAATATATATGCAGTGTTGTTTCTGATGCTTTTGATGCTCTTCCCGGGATACTCAATACCGGAATGACTGAACGGCAAGCTTTTGCTTCTTTTCGTGCAGAAATACTTCGACAGGGCGCAGATGACGTGCCCTACCTTGTCGGAGCAACTGGTCCCGGAGGCATTGATGACATCATTCGCCAGCCTTCAGATCGAATTATCGCTCAAGGGGATCTTCTAATCTTTGACACCGGATCAACTTTTGACGGATATTTTAGCGACTTTGATAGAAATTTTGCTTTCGCTTCTGCAGATCAAAGTGCTCAGGATGCTTACAAGGCTGTCTGGGATGCCACGGAAGCCGGACTCGCAATCGTTAAACCTGGCGCAACTACAACTCAAATCTTTAATGCCATGAACGACGTACTCATGAAAAACGGGTCGCTTGGCAACAACGTCGGACGCATGGGACACGGACTCGGCATGCAGGTCACTGAATGGCCTTCACACACCATCGATGACGAAACTCCGATTGAGGAAAATATGGTTTTGACTTTAGAGCCAGGACTTGAATGGGCTCCTGGAAAAGTCATGGTCCATGAAGAAAACCTTGTTGTTAGATCCACTGGACCAGAATTGCTGAGCAGGCGCGCTGCAGAGAAACTCCCGATAATCTAGGCGCGAGAAATATTTGGAGAGTCATTTATGGAAAACCAGCCTTTAAACCAATCCGAGATTGATGGATTCTGGGAAAACGGTTACCTCTGCTTAGAAGACGCCATTTCGGATGATCAGATAGCTGCTGTACGAAACGATTTCAATGAATGGCTTGAAGAGAGCAGGAAACATGATGAGCCATTTGGTGAAACTATTGACGGGAGACCGAGATTTGACCTCCAACCCGGACATACGGCCGAAAAGCCTGCTTTACGTCGGGTTTCTTCACCGATTGAGGTTTCTGACGCATGCCTTGATGTGATGAGAAGCAGCCGAGCTCTTGATGCAATAGCCCAACTCATTGGACCTAATGTTGAATTCAATAATTCAAAAGTTAACTTCAAACAACCCGGAACTGGAACAAAAGTTGACTTTCACCAAGATTTCGTCTTCCAGCCCCATTCAAATGATGATCTAGTTGCTGTCTTGATCAGTATCGATGAAATGACTTTAGAAAACGGTCCCCTACAAGTAGTTCCTGGTAGTCACCGCGGACCGATTTTTGAACATTGGCATGATGGAGTTTTTACCGGTGCAGTTAGCCCAGAAGTTTTTGACGAATTTAGTGAAAAGAGAATAGATGTTATCGGTAAGCCCGGAACTGCGTGCTTTATGCATGGGCGCCTACTGCATGGATCAGCACCTAATTTATCAACTGGACCTCGGACTCTTCTCATAAACGAATACCGCTCTGAAGATGCTAAACCTCTCGACAAAAACCACATACCAAGCCGGATGGAAGGAGAGCTCGTAAAAGGTGTCGTAACAAATCGTGTTAGGTGCTCAGATTTCGAGATGGCTTTTCCTGAATATCCAACCACTGCTTCCTTTTTTGACCAACAAGCTAAATCATCTATGGGCATGTGAAGCAATGACCCTTAAGCAAATAGAATTTGAGACTGACGAAGGTTTCGGACACAAGGCACGCATTGGCCTCATTGTTCTTGAAACCGATCAAACAGTCGAGGCCGAGATGCGCCAAATTCGTATTCCGGGAGTTGATTGGTATCACTCACGTATACCTAACGATTCTGAAGTGACTCCCTCAACTCTTACGGACATGAAGGAACGGTTACCAGTCGCTGCTTCGCTTCTTCCCTCAGAATTCTCTTTTGACGCCATTGGCTACTGTTGCACTTCCGCTGCGACCCTTATCGGTGAAGAAGCCGTTACTGGTGCGATACAAGAGTCGCATCCAGGAGTTGCTTGTAGTAACCCGATAACTGCCGCTGTTACTGCTTTTCAAGCCTTAGGAGTAAGTCGCATCTCTGTCCTGACCCCGTATACCGCTGAAGTGACGGCTCCCATAATTAGTTTCTTCAATGATTCAGGTTTGGAAGTAGAAAAAGTTGCTTCTTTTCTTGAGCCGAGTGACTATGTGGTGGCTCGTATTTCAGAGGATTCTGTAGCAGCTGGTGTTCGCGATCTTGCAAATAGCGATTGTGAAGCTGTTTTTGTTTCCTGCACCAGTCTGCGTTCCTTTGGCATAGTTACTGCTCTTGAACAAGAGTTAGGGAAACCGATTGTGTCTAGCAATCTTGCCATCAGTTGGCATCTTCTTCGACTTGCTGGTGTAGAAGACTCATACAACGATTTCAGCCAACTATTTAAACAGCAGCTTTAGTCGCTAT
>CACPKO010000064.1 GCA_902634555.1 Actinomycetota bacterium | reverse complement strand
TCTAAAGTTGATGGATGTCAAGAAAACGTTATTGGTCTTTCAATGAACGCTGTTTTTGAACTCATGCAGTTTCTTAAGACTCAGGAATAATTAATCTTTGATCATTCGTAATGAATTGATTAGCCCCCGTTATAACTACTACGAGACCTGTGATAGCTGCGGAGCCAAGAATCAGAAATAGAACTGATGCTTGAATAAGGGCGGCATCTAACGGATCTATTCCGGCGAGAATCAGACCAGTAAGAACCCCTGGTAAAAAAACGATTCCAACTGATCGAGTTGTTTCAATTTGTGGAAGCAACGCTAAACGAAGAGCTTCTGTTCTTACCTTATTTAAAGATCTTTTTCGATCTATCCCTAATGCAAGCATTGCTTCTATTTCCCCGCTTTGGTCTCTCACTGCATCAACTAAACGAGTGGCAGCTACTACTACTACTTTCAAAGAGTTGCCAACAATCATTCCTGCAATGGGGACGAGCACGCGGTTTTCTAGAGGCATTATTCCAAGTGCAAAAACAACGGTTAGAGATATGCCAAGACCAAAAATGTATCCAATGGAGGTTGAAAGCATTAATCCCGGCAAACGCGACTCTCTTCGTTTTGCAGTTAATGCTGCTGCTGGAACCATCGCCCCGACCCAAAGCCATGCAAAAACTGTTGAGGTGTCGTCGTCGAGAATCAATGCCAGCGCCCATCCTGCTAACGCCAGTTGGGCTATAGCCCGTAAAGTCGCCACTAGAAGGCTTCGCTCTAGCTTTAATTGGTAGCTTAAAGACACGCCTATCGCTGCTGCGATAAGTAACAGCGATAAAGCTAACCCCCACCAGCCAATTGCTACTTCACTCATTATGTGTTCTACCTATTGCCATCATTGCTTTGGTACCGAGTAACGTCTCTAAGATAATAAGCCAGAGGCATTGAAACAGATAGGACCCTAATGAAAACTCCAGTTACTGAAATGTTTGAAATCGAATTTCCTATTTTGGCCTTCTCTCATTGTCGAGATGTAGTTGCGGCAGTTAGCAAGGCAGGAGGCATGGGAGTTCTCGGCGCGGTAGCTCATTCTGACCAGGACCTTGAAATAGATTTGGCTTGGATACGAGATGAAGTAGGTGACCGCCCCTTTGGAGTGGATTTAATTGTCCCCGCTCGTTACGCAGGAGACGACGACGGTGGCTTAACTATGGCAGATGTCGCGGCCCTAATTCCAGGTGAACATCGTGATTTTCTTGATGATCTTTTGGCCCGTTACGAAGTTCCATTGGATGAGGACACCAACGATCAAGAATCAGCTTGGAGTTCTTTAGGCAAATCTGCAGATGCTCCTTTTTCCGCAAATAGGGCTGGAGAGCAATTAGAAATAGCTTTGTCACATCAGCCCGCTCTGATGGCTAACGCACTTGGACCTCCACCCCCTGAGATGATTGAACAGTGCCACAAAGTAGGGGTAAAAGTAGCTGCTTTAGCAGGTTCTCGCGTTCATGCCGAACGCAATGTCAATGCTGGAGCTGATTTAATTATCGCTCAAGGCGCTGAAGCTGGTGGTCATACCGGAGAGATCGGGACAATGGTTTTGATACCTGATGTAGTTGATGCTGTTTCCCCAGTTCCTGTTCTAGGTGCCGGAGGTATAGGTGGCGGACGTCAAATGGCAGCGGCTATGGCTTTAGGGGCCGCGGGAGTTTGGTGTGGGTCAGTTTGGTTGACCACTGAAGAGGCTGAAACTCATCCTGTGGTTAAACAAAAAATGCTTGAAGCAAACACTCATGACACATTACGGTCTCGTTCTCTTACTGGTAAACCAGCACGTATGCTTCGTACCGCGTGGACAGATGAGTGGGATCGTGAAGACACTCCTGATCCACTTGGGATGCCATTGCAGTCACTTTTGACGGGCGGGACTCAGCAAAGAATTAATCGTTCAGCTCATAAAAGCGGATCTGGTGCGGAGAAATTAGCCACTTATTTTGTTGGACAAATTGTGGGATCTATGAATCGTTCACGCCCAGCTGCACAAGTGGTTTTAGAGATGGTGCAAGAATTTATTGACGCTACTGAGAGCCTCGGGAGTCAACTAGACGTATAACGCTTTTATTGATTCGTTATAAAGAAACTGAAGGGGTTCCAAATCCTGCGAGCCCACCGCCATCAACAACTATTGCTTGGCCAGTAATCCAATCAGACGACTCGGTAGCTAAAAATAGAGCTGCCTGCGCTATATCTTCTACTTCACCAAGTCTTTTAAGTGGATACATTTGTGCAACCTGATCGCCTCGTCCTTCTTCCCAAAGAACTTTTGCAAAATCAGTCTTGATGAGTCCTGGGCAAATTGCATTTACTCGAGTGTTTGGACCAAGTTCAGCAGCGAGTTGCTGTGTCAAATGTATTAACGCTGATTTTGTAATGTCATAAACTCCAAGAATTGCGTTTGTTGAAAAAGCCCCAACGGAAGAGATGTTTATGATATTTCCTCCGTGTTCTTTCATATAGGCGCTCCAGCATGCTTGAACCCATGCAAGCGGAGCGGTCACGTTCACATCAAATGTTTTTTCCCAGCGTGGTATATCAACATCTATAACAGGCCCTGCGTAGGGATTGGTTGCAGCGTTATTGACCAAAATGTCAATAGCCCCAAATGTATCCAATGTGGCCGTTACGACTCGTTCAGTATCTTCAGATCTTCCAACGTGACCTGGCACATAAGCTACTTCGCCGCCTGTTTCTTTAGTAATTGCTTCCGCAGTTTCTTCACAAGCGTCGGCTTTGCGGCTTGTAATCATTACTTTGGCGCCAGCCTCCGACATCGTTTGAGCTATTGATCGACCTATCCCTCGGGATCCACCAGTAACGATCGCTACTTTTCCTTCTAAATTTCTATCCATGATCGGTGACTCTAGTCGGGAGTAGCGTAAGTAGCGCTAGCGGGCGGTTACTTAAACCTGTCTTTCTCTACCTTCCCAGAAGGGGTCACGTAATTCGCGTTTAAGTATTTTTCCGGATGGATTACGTGGAAGCGCTTCTACGAAGTCAACGGTTTGAGGACATTTGAATCCAGCAAGTCTCTCTCTGGCGAAAGCAATAATTTCTTCTTCAGTTACTTCACTGCCAGGAGCTACTACCACCATTGCTTTTCCTACTTCTCCCCACTTGTCGTCTGGGACTCCAATAACTCCAACATCAGCTATTGCTTCA
>CACPKO010000063.1 GCA_902634555.1 Actinomycetota bacterium | reverse complement strand
ATTTCTTCCCAAGTCACCGTTAACGAACCTTCTTTGAAATCGCCTTGATCTTGGAGCTGAAATCCAATTTCAGGATGGGGAATCATCGCTCCCGATTCATCAAGCCCGAGACTCACCATGAGTGTTGGTCCTGAAGCATTCACCAGTCCATCGGGAGGCACAGATCGACCGTTGTTTATATGACACCCCAAACAACTGTTTCCGTTTCGTGGATCTCCTAATCCATCTTCAATACTCCAAATGTGTTCAAAAGGAACATCTCCGGCTGCGAACCTAATACGTTCTGGTAAGCCCATTGCACGATTAGAAAGACTAAAGGCTCGCTCATTTGTAGCCATAGTCGTTCCCTCTCCACCACTTCTTAAAAAAAGTTCAGGAGGCTCTGTAGTGAGCGAAGGGCTATCCGGTTGAGTCATCAGAAACCACAGCCCTACGGTTAGGGCTGTGATTACTGAAAGTTGTAATAGACGGTTACCCGCCTGAGAGATCACCCGGCAGAAGGGACACCGATGCTATCAATATCAATTGATGGTGGCGGCCCTGCAGGTACTCCCTCAGCTGAGTCAGCATCTGGCATTGATGGCTGTTCGCCAGGAACCGGCATTGTGTCATGATCCACTACGCCATAACCGTCACCACCTGGTCCTGGGTTCGGGTAAGCAGTATCGGTAGTGTTAGTTGCTTCTCCATCACAAGGCATAAATGTTTCAATATCTGCAGGCGAAGAAGTAGCGAAGGTATTGTCGGAGAAACAGTTTCCTTTGGAACCATAGGTTCCGTCTTCTTCAACAATCGATACGTAAGCTAAATCAAATTCACTGCCAGAAACAACATTCTCTATAACAGTGTTGCCGTTAGCTTCCCAAAGATTTTGATCAAAGAAAATTGACAAAGCGATACCGGCATACGAGTTATTTTCTACCCGGTTACGAACGATCAGGTTGTCGTTACCTCCGGCGGCAACAATACCGACACCGAAACCAATATCCCAATCTGCACTACGCCTCGGAGTCTCTTCATTACCGTTATCAGTAACAAGGTTTCCGACAACAGTGATGTTTCCTTGTGGAGCTAACTCTTCTGAATCAAGAGTGTTAGGTACAACACCTAGACGGTTGTGTCTAAAAATTGAATTCATGATGACAATATTGTTACTGGCGTTAGTTCCTGAATACCCGAGAGCGTTATGTTCACTAATCACGTTGTCTATTACAGCATTGCAAGGGTTGCATTGACCGATGTAGAAGCCAGAGTCAGGGTGTCCGCTTCCGTAACTGTGTTCAAATACACCGTTTTGTGCATTGAAAGCATAAAGACCGTAAAGACCATTGTTGTAAGTCGTTACGTATGAGGCGCGATAACCATCTACAATGATGTCTGTTCCGTAGTCACCGGTAAAAAATATTCCATTTGAAGTGTGCGAATGAGAAGTCAGGTTTTCGATAGCTACACCATTTGAGAACACTATGAAACCATTCGGGCGTTCATGCTGTCCATCTATGATGACTTCGTTTCGGTCCAGCCCACGGATCACGATGTCATCAGTTTCTACAATTACGGATTCATAGTAAGTGCCGGGAGCGATCAGAATCAGGTCACCAGGTACCGCATCATCAACAGCGTCCTGAATAGTGGCGTAATCATCTGGGACCCTTAAAGCATCAGGTAAAGGATCTCCAGCATCTCCGGCGAGCATCTCAAACTCTTCATCGGAAAGAACCGAAATACATGCAATGGCAGCATCTTCTACTGCCATAGCGTAAGCATCATCGTCCGTCATAATAGTTTGCATCATGGTCTCGTAGTTATCGCCAGATTCCTCATGGACGGCATCAACTATGCACTCTGTGAAGTCAGAATTCACAAAACCCAAATCTTCGGTTAGGGCTTCGTCGAGTAAATTAATAATTGCTCGTCGAAAATCTGACTCGTCGTCATCGCCCGGTTCGCTTTCTTCAACCGCAGCAGCTGTGGTTTCAACTGCAGCAGCTGTGGTTTCAACTGCAGCAGCTGTGGTTTCGACTACTTCAGCTGATTCAGAGGAAGAGTCGCTTCCTCCACAACTTGAAGCTATAAAGGCCAATGAAAAAATGATTGCAAAAATTTTGTGAGTTTTCATGCCCTTTACTTTAGAGCATTGAGAAGAAAGAGAACGACCTCAGTCCGAAACTACAAAAATTTGACCTGTTTGCCCACGAGTGGCAGTGCCATGAAAAGTACAGAAATAAGGGAAGTAACCGGTTTGTTCAAATAAAGAAGAAGCGGAACCGCCCTCATCAAAGAGGCTTTCATTAAGGCTAGTAAACCATCCAAGTTCACCTTCTTCAAGTGAAGGCGTCACGTTATGTCGATTACGACCGGTATTAGTCCACGTGATATTCGTTCCAGGGGAGACCATGATGAAGCGGTCGCTAAACGAATTGTCATCAATACTGATAGAGACTTCTGACTGACCGGTGTAATCAATTGCGTTATCAGGTATTTCAACAACGGCAGGAGACGCCTCTTCAAAATTTTCGCTAATGGATTCAGGATCAGAAGAGATGTTCAAAGCAGCAAGTGTTCGCAACCAGAGATCATGACGCGGATTTAAAATATCAAAGTGAGTGGCGGTGTCGTTGAAGATGCCTTCAGCATCAGTGAGGAAATCACTTTGACTAATTGGAACAGTTAAGTCGTAGCGTCCATGAACCGCAATTATTCGAGCGTCCGTGGATCCTGGAGTCGCCACCCGATAGTTCTCTGGAACTTCATCAGGTTCACCACCTAAGAAACTTTGAACAGCGCCACCCCCAAGATTTTGTTCAGCAGCAACATAAAGATCAACAATTGCGGCTTGAGCAACAACAGTGTGGGGAAGCACTCTTGGATTGCTACCAGGATCTCCATCGTTAAGGTCTGATCTGCCAGCAGCCCAAAGAGCTAAATGGCCACCAGCAGAATGTCCAACAAAGGTGACGTCATTAAGATCTAGAGGTTCATCTAATTCAGTTAGATGATCAATAGCGTTTGCTACATCTTCAAGAGTTCCGGGATACCCTCCGCCGGGAATCCCAACTGCCCGATAATCAAAATTCCAAGTAGCCACCCCTTTATTTACGGCATCGTCAGCGAGACCGGTCATGAGAGTTTCGTTAAATCCGGCTTTCCAAAACCCGCCATGGATGAAAACTAAAACTGGGAACGGTCCGTCTCC
>CACPKO010000062.1 GCA_902634555.1 Actinomycetota bacterium | reverse complement strand
CGTAGAAATCGGTACAGATACATTACTCCGATGGTATGTACTACACGTATTGATGCTGCCCTTTGTAATCGTAATTTTCATGGCTATCCATTTCTGGCGCGTCCGTAAAGACGGCGGCATCTCAGGTCCGCTGTAGGTAGGGGTATGAAGTGACAGAAATACCTGAACACCTACGCAAACGAGCGGAAGAAGCGCGCGCTAAAGCAGCGGGAGCAACGGGGGAGAGCGCCTCATCTCCGGAATCAGAAACACCAACTACCGCTGGTGAATCCTCCTCAACAGATGAAAAGATTCCATCGCACCTTCTTGATAGAGGGAAAGCAGCCTCAGATCAACCAGCATCTACCGGATCTTCTGACTCAGGTAATTCAGGTATCGGAACTGGACCTGATGGCAATACTCAACGGCTACTTGCCGTCGTAAAATCAGGATCCATTCAGGATACGAAAGCAACCCCTACAGATAAAGTTCACGTGTGGCCTCATCTTCTAGTAATTGAGTTTCTTGCAGCACTCGGCATCACCTTATTTACTCTCTTGTTTTCAATCTTTGTTAACGCACCGCTACTAGAACTGGCAGACTTCAATAAAACACCTAACCCATCAAAAGCTCCTTGGTACTTTTTAGGACTTCAAGAACTCTTAACCATGTTCCACCCGATGGTTGCTGGGGTAACAATTCCAGGTATGGGACTCATCCTTTTAGTCATGGCTCCCTACATGGATAAAAACCCTTCAAAAAGACCAGAAGACCGCAAATTCGCTATCTCGCTCATGACAGTACATTTAATGTTCTGGGCAGTGCTAGTGATGATTGGATCATTTTTCCGTGGTCCTGGTTTCAACTTTGTGTTCCCTTGGGACGCCGGACTTTTCTTCGAACTATGAGAACTAAACACATGCTTAACACTGACTCAAGGACAAGGAGCTAACCATGGCTATTGCTATCGCCATAATTATTCTTGTTCTCCTATCAACGGTACTTCTTGTAGGTGCTTCAAAACGTCGAGACCGTGCCGCAACAGGATTATCAAAAGAAGCCAAACAACGAGACAAATCCAATCCAGTTCTAACAGACATCCCCACTCAACCAAGTGGTCGTGAAGTAGAGGCGGCCGCAGTTGCTGCACGCAACGAAGTGCCAGCACCTGTAGTTGAATCAACTCCAGAAGAAACATTCGTTCCGCCTGATCCGCAAACTCTTGGAGTAACACGACGTCAATTCTTTAACCGCAGTCTTGTTGGAATGATGGGATTTGGCCTATCAGGATTTGGCGGCGCCTGTATCGCCTTTCTATGGCCACAAGGAGTAAGCGGATTCGGATCAAAAATAAAAGTCGGAAATATTGTTGAAATTTTGGCCGAAATTGATGCGAATAATGGCTTCCTCTACAAACCAGAAGGACGCATGTGGGTCACTGCTTACCCCAATAATGCGGTAGAAAAGGCACGTAATACCTACTCTCCCGCAGAATTAAGTGGTATGACTGCTGGAGTAGATCAAGGATTTGAAGCTGGAGTTGTAGCCCTCTACCAGAAATGCCCACATTTAGGCTGTCGAGTGCCAAACTGTGTTTCTTCTCAATGGTTTGAATGTCCATGCCACGGGTCTCAGTACAACCAAGTTGGAGAAAAACGTGGTGGCCCTGCACCTCGAGGTATGGACCGGTTCGGAGTTTCAGTTGACAACGGAGTTCTAACTGTAAACACAGGAATGATTGTTCAAGGTCCGCCAATCGGTATAAACACAACCGGTCAAGAAGCCGAAGGCCCTAACTGCATAGGTCAGGCAAGCGGCCACTAGTCGCTGTTAAGGAGAAGTTAAAAACCAAATGTCCCAAATGATCCTCGCCGCAAGCACCCAGAGAACAATAGGTGTAGTCATTGCGTCTGTTGTCGCGGTCGGATTTTTGGTATATCTGCTTTTTAGTTTCCGTATTGGTAAAAAGGAAATCGGTTCAGAAATTGAAATTGCTGCAAATCGTAAAGCCCACGCAGATGATGATGAACTCGAAACACGCAAACTTGACTCTCATCTCGGCTGGTCTCTTGTAACACTGGCAGCAATATCCATCATCCTTCCTTTGTACTGGCTGATGGAACCCGCTCGTCAAGAAAACGCCGAATATGGCTGGGTGAAACGTTTTGAAAAACGAGGAGCTGCAGAATACGAAGAAGCATGCGCAGGATGTCACGGACCAGGCGGTGTAGGGGGCGTAACCTCGTACACACTGACAGATAGCAATGGAGGATTTGTCGCCCAGGTTGACTGGAAAGCACCTGCACTTACCACGGTGCTTTCAAGATTTGATGAATCTGAAGTAACACACATACTTAACTACGGACGCGGAGGCAGCCCAATGCCTGCTTGGGGACTTCCAGGAGGCGGACCACTTACCGAACAACAAATCCATCAATTAGTGGTGTACTTACGTTCAATACAACTAGATCAGGAAGATGTAATAACAGAAGTCAATTCTGGATTAGCAGTGGGAGCACGAGTTATTGTTGCCAATTCAAATCCTGAACTTTCTTCAGAAGAAATTGATGCAGCCGTACAAACATGGTTAGAAGAAGCATCTAAACCAGAAAGTGAAAACTATTTGGTTTATGGAGAATTGTTGTTCAACAATTCAGCAGCTCAAGGAGCAAATAGTTGTGCACGATGCCATACCCCAGGGTTCTCTTACGGAGCAGTAGATGCTGAAAGCACCGAAGAATTGCTAACAACATGGCCAAAACTAGAAGAGAGTGGAGTCTTAACAGGCTGGCAACCTGGTAAAGGCGCAGTTGGGCCGAGCCTTGATGGCGTAACAGCACATTTCCCAACCGCAAACGACCAAGAAAGTTTCATCCATAGCGGCTCTGAAGTAGGTATAAGTTACGGTAACGCTCGTAGCGGAACCGGCGGCATGCCAGGATTTGGCGGCAGAGTAGATGATGACTTAACTGACAGAGAAACTGGAGCGTCAATTACATATAGCCAGCTCTACACCCCTGAACAGATCGCAGCTATTGTTGCGTACGAGAGGAGCCTTGGATGAGCGAACTTATTTCATTGGCTGGAATCGCTTGGGACCCTCAAATTCGAGGAATTTTGACAGTAGCGACGGGTACAGTCGTACTTCTTGGTTCGGTTTGGCTTATTGTCTCCACGAATTCAGGAACACGGCTTGGAACACTTATTTCAACTGCAGCTTTTTTGGATGGATGACAATTCTCGCTGCCACTTGGTGGATTTATGGAACCGGATGGAAAGGCGAAAGCCCATCGTGGCAAGTAATTGATATCAATGTAGGCGACCTCGGACAAAGCGGTCTTCCAGAGGC
>CACPKO010000061.1 GCA_902634555.1 Actinomycetota bacterium | reverse complement strand
GATCTCTTCCAAAATCGTGTCAGCATTGTATTCAATGGTGGATAACCCTTCGTCAGAGACAACTTCCATCGGATCTACAGATCTTGTTAGATAAGGATTAGTTTCTCCAGTGGTGTTCTTTCGAATTGCCTGTCGTCCAGAACGACCTCCTGATCTACGCCTAGGAGTATCACTCATTTTTAGTTCCTTTCACGAGCACTACGGTTACGCCGTCGTCTCGGGCTTTGATTCTCTGAAGATTTCATTTCTCTTTCTGGCAATGTAACCACTTTTGACAGTTCTGGGTACTCAGCGGACAGATGAGGTATTGCCATAGCTTCAACAAAATGTTTTTGGAAGTCAGGTTCAGTAGCAGTCTCAACTTTTTCAATCTCGTCAACCACGCCTTGAATCTCTTTCCGCGCTTGACCTGAGAGTAGAGCAATAACGGCACCAGTGCCCGCCGCATTACCAACAGCTTTAACTTGATTCTGATTACAGTCGGGGATCAAACCTAAAACCGTGGCATGAACAGTGTCTATATGGCTGCCAAATGCCCCAGCAAGATGTATATGGTCAACTTTTTCAATTTCAAGATGATCCATGAGTAAGCGGATGCCAGCGTAAAGAGCAGCCTTAGCTAGCTGGATAGCCCGAATGTCATTTTGTGTAATAAAGATAGAAGACTCGTCTTCACCGGACTCGTACAGAAGATATTGAACAGTCCTTTCGTTGGGCTGTAACCGAGGAGAAGCTAGTGATTCTGGCCCACCTATGACGCCATCCTCACTTATTAGCCCTGCAAGATACATTTCTGCGACAACTTCAATAATTCCTGACCCGCAAATCCCAGTTACTCCTGTAGTCGAAACAGCTTCAGCGAAACCTTCTTCATTTGACCACTTGTCTACTCCTAGTACCTTGATGCGAGGTTCCCCATTTTCTGGATCTATTCGGACTCTTTCAATTGCACCGGGAGTAGCTCTTTGTCCAGCACTAATTTGAGCCCCTTCAAATGCAGGTCCTGTTGGACTAGACGCAGCCAGAATACGGTTTCTCCCTGAAAGTACAATTTCAGCGTTTGTCCCCACATCAACGACAGCAATCACCTCATCTTGTTCGTAGTCTTGCAAACGAGTTGCTAGTACTACTGCCGCAGTATCGGCTCCAACATGTCCAGCAATACACGGAAGAACATGAACACGACAGGCGGGATGACAAGAAAGATCTAGTTCATGTGCTGAGAAGTCTGCAGCATCTTTAAGCCCAAGAACAAATGGTGCCTGCCCAAGTGGTATTGGGTCAAGACCGAGAAAAAGATGATGCATGACAGGATTACCCACAATAGTAATTTCCAAGACTTCTTCTTTTTGCGCCCCGGATTCTTCACACAGTTCTTGGATTAAAGAATCTAAAGCTTCACGAACAGCTTCAGTCATTTCAACTTCTCCGCCCGGATTCATCATCGCGTAGGAAACTCGACTCATTAAATCTTCGCCAAAACGTATTTGAGGGTTCATTACTCCTGCTGTAGCCAGAACAGTTCCGGAGGTTAAGTCACAAAGGTGACCAGCAATAGTCGTTGACCCCACATCAACACCAACTCCTAAGACACGTTCTTGTAATCCTGGCCAGATAGAGACAACTTTTTCCATATCTCGAATGCCTACGGTCAAGGTTTTTAAGTCATTTAAGTGATCATGCCCAGTCAATATTGTCTCTATATCTAGAGTCAAATTCTCTAGTCCCCATTGGTTAGCTAACGCCTCAAGAATTTTTACTTCCAAATCTGAGATTCCATCTGTCTCCAACTCAATAAGGCACAACTTAAAAACAGGATCAAGGGTGATTTCACCTAAATCAATGTCTTTTCGGATTACCTGCCGGTGGACTTGGCTTTCTTCTGGCACATCAATGACTACATCGCCATGAATAACAGCTGAGCAACCTAATCGATTGGTTTCTCCGAGCGGACGTCTCCCTTTATAAGAAGATTCTTTGTCGCCTGACGGAGATAATGCACTTTGTTCAGAAGAGATGCCATGCTTGGCAAATTCCCCAAACATCGGTTGAACTTGGCATCGGCCACAAATCCCTCGTCCGCCACAGACAGAATCAAGATCAACGCCGAGTTGTCTTGCTGCGTCAAGAACAGTCATGCCATCTTTGAATTCACCTCTTAACCCAGAGGGTGTAAAAACGACAAGATTCTCTTCACTCATCGGATGGAGTGGTCATGATCGCGTCATGGACTAGTTGCTTGGACGACGACGCCCACCACGTCGCTCGCGTGCGGGAGAAGAAGGGTCCCTATTGTCTTTAATCCACTGCGCACAATCGGTATCAGCTCCAATAAGAACGTCTGCGCCTTGAATAGCGGTCTTAACTTCTGCATGAAGAGGATTCATGATCGCGGAAGTCATGCCATGACTTATTGCCATGGCGATGAAAGTGCCAGTTACCGAATGACGGTTTGGTAAACCAAAACTTATATTTGATGCTCCACATGTGGTGTTTACTTTCAACTCATCGCGTAAGCGACGAACTAAAGCAAATACTTGTTGTCCCGCGGTACCCATAGCTCCGATTGGCATCACTAACGGATCCACTACTACGTCTTCAGCAGGAATTCCATAGTCAGAGGCTCGTTGGACAATACGTTGGGCAACTTCAAATCGAACATTTGGGTCTTCGGAGATACCGGTGTCGTCATTAGATATAGCGACCACCGCAGCGCCATGTTTAGCGACAAGCGGAAGAACTCTTTCCATTACTGCTTCTTCCCCGGTAACTGAATTGACTAAAGCCTTGCCTTTGTAGACAGATAATCCTGCTTCCAAAGCTTCAATGATCGAAGAATCAATAGATAATGGAACGTCTGTAACTGATTGGACTAGTTCAATTGATTTGGCGAGCAAGGCTGGCTCATCTGCTAGAGGGATTCCAGCATTTACATCTAGCATTTGTGCGCCTGCTTCTACTTGAGCAATTGCGTCAGCTTCAACACGACTAAAGTCGCCAGCTTTCATTTCTTCAGCGAGTAGCTTCCTCCCAGTGGGATTTATACGTTCACCAATCATTACAAATGGTCGGCCAAATCCGATTGTTAGTTCTTTAGTTGCGGAGCTTAAAAGGGTGTCGGTCATTGTGTTCTCCTAATGACTATTCGTCGTCCGATGAGTCGACGCCTCCGGAGCGTACGAGATTTTTTACGCGTTCAGGCGGATAAGACGCTTCAATTTTTTTAACTTCTTCGGCCACTGCTGCAGCGAGATCAGTTCCACAGTTTTGTGTTTCTCTTCGCCATTGTTTTACGTAGTCATCCGTTGAAGACAATCCGGCGACCATAGCGGCCTGATCA
>CACPKO010000060.1 GCA_902634555.1 Actinomycetota bacterium | reverse complement strand
AAACTGACTAATTTCGTCTCCAGATTCGTAACCGGAGTCAAATCGGACGCCGAAACCATCTGGAGCGTGAAGCTCAGTGATGATGCCCGGAGATGGAAGAAACTTTCCTCCCGCAGGATTCTCGGCATTGATTCGCACTTCAATAGCGTGTCCCCGTATTTCTACCTCTTCTTGAGAGAGAGTTAGGGGTTGACCATAAGCTATTTTGAGTTGTTCTTCGACAAGGTCTATTCCTGTTACAAGTTCTGTTACTGGATGCTCAACTTGTAATCGGGTATTCATTTCTAAGTAGTAGAACTCTTCCTCTTCGTAGAGAAATTCGACGGTGCCAGCATTTGTGTAGTTGCAGCCTTTTGCGACCTTAACTGCTGATTCGCCCATGGCTTGCCTTATTTCATCTGGTAGGTCTGGGGCAGGTGCTTCTTCAATTAGTTTTTGGTGTCTTCGTTGCGCAGAACAGTCGCGATCACCTAGATATATGACATTTCCGTGGCTGTCAGCCAGAATCTGAATTTCAACATGTCGAGGAGCTGTAAGGTACCGCTCCATATAGATTTCTTCTCTTCCGAAATAGGCGAGCGCTTCTCTCTGAGCAGAGTCAATGGCAGCCTCAACTTCGTCTGCTTCATGCACAACTTTCATTCCACGTCCGCCCCCGCCGTAAGCGGCTTTTATCGCTACTGGATATCCATGTTCTTCTGCAAACTCATGAACCTGCTTAGGTGAAGTGATTAGTTCAGTAGTGCCTGGGACTCCTAGAACTCCCACATTTTCAGCCGCTTGACGGGCACTTATTTTGTCTCCCATTATTTCTATAGATTCAGGAGGAGGACCAATAAACTTGATTCCTCTTTCTTCGATTTGACGAGCGAAGTCAGCATTCTCTGAAAAAAATCCATATCCAGGATGTACAGCTTCTGCTCCACACTCTTCAATTATTTTTAGAATCGCTTCTGTGTTTAAATAAGTCTCTGCCGCAGATTGTCCCGATAAGGCGTATGCTTCGTCTGCAAGCCGAGTATGGAGAGCATTACGGTCTAAATCTGAGTAAATAGCAACCGAAGTAATTCCAAGTTCTTGACATGCTCTAATGACCCGAACTGCAATTTCGCCTCGATTTGCGATTAAAACTTTTGAAAACACCCTCTTATGGTTACATAAATGAACGACAACTCAAACCATCAAACATGGAAAGAATTGAAATTAGTTAGTAAAAGCCTAATTAATACACGATTTAAAGACATTTATTATGTCTCACAAACAGGATCTACTAACTCAGATTTGCTTTTCCAGGCGAATCAAGGAGCGAAAGAAGGACTGGTCCTAGTTGCTGGACATCAAAATACTGGGAGAGGTCGCTTAGATCGGCTCTGGGAAGCACCACCTCAAACCAATCTGTTATTTTCTGCACTTATCCAACCAAAAATTTTGCCGCAAAGTCTTCAGTTGGTTACACCTGCTCTTGCCCTGAGCCTCGTTAATGTACTTGCCGGACACAACATAAAAGGTGAAATCAAATGGCCTAATGACGTTTGGCTAAGTGGAAAATATCGGGGGAAAATAGCTGGGATCTTAGCCGAGTTGGTGAAAGTAGCCGATCTCTCTCAGACAGTTGTTGTCGGTATGGGATGCAACGTGGCTTGGCCAACTTCAAAAGACGAACTTCCTTTTCAAGCCACATCGTTAAAAGAGGCCGGATTAGTTATAGATCCTGAGGTTCTATTAATTGCGGTTCTTCTAGAATTTGAAAGTCAAATCAAAAGATTAGAAAGTCTGAATGGATCCGAATTGTTACGACAGGATTTGTTAGAAAAATCGGCAACCATAGGAAAGAAAGTTTTAGTCCAGCAGCATTCCGGCAATATAGAAGGTCAAGCTCTGGATCTAGACGTGTCTGGAGCACTCATTGTTCATGATGGGATTAAAGAACAATCTGTTTTTGTTGGTGATGTCGTGCATTTACACGAACTTTAGATTACGGGTCGGGCTGGGAAGACTTGAGTCTGCTAAAAGCCTGAGCGACTTTTTCGGTTACTGGTCCGGGTACAAGAGGAACTGCAAGGTCGTCAAATCTAGAAACTGGACTCAAGTCCCGAGTAGATGAGGTAATGAAGGCCTCGCTGCAATTGTTGAGTTCGCTTGGTGAAATATTGCGCTCGGTTACTTCAGCGATTTCCAAAACAAGTTCTCTCGTTATTCCTGCTAGACACCCAGAAGAAATTGGTGGGGTAACTAACTCTTCATCAATAACAAGAAAAATATTGGTTCCAGTCCCTTCACACAAAACTCCTGCCGTATTTAAGAACAAGGCTTCATCACAGTCATGACGGTGCGCTGTCTCTAAAGCTAAAACGTTTTCTGCATAAGAAGTAGTCTTCAGCCCTGTGAGAGCCCCTCGTTCATTTCGAGGCCACGGAACAATATGGAGAGATTCAGATGTAGGCCAAATTTTTCTCTCTTGGGTTGAGACTATAAGAGTTCCCGGGCTGTTTCCGCGTGCTGACCCAAGAGTGCCTAACCCGCTAGACCAAGTGATGCGGATTACGCCAGCTTCTGAATCAGTCCTTAACACAGTATCTATTGCTTCCTTGATCCGATCTTCATCAGGAGGAGTTAACCCAAGCCCTTCAGATGATTTCTTTAGCCGTTTCAAGTGTCGCGTGAGAGCAAAGGGTTGGCCGTTAAAGACTTGAAGAGTTTCAAAAACTCCATCTCCGACTATTACGGAGTGATCGTTAGGGAGTATCACGCCATTGCCGGGCTCGACTAAAGAGCCGTTTACCCAAGAGACTCCGGAAATATCCATAGTTAGTAGCGTAGACGCGACACCGGGTAAGGAATGGTCACTGGTACCATTTCTTTGTGGCCTCTCTAGAATCTAAGAAATTTCGGCGAACTTGGCCGCAAAGGACTCTTATAGTCTTCAGCCTTTCATTTGTCGCTGCTTTGATATTCGTATCAGCCAGGCTAAATAAGTTTGATGAAGCGGTAGGAAGCATCGTACGCATAGAGGTTCCCTCAGGAGTCTTAGCAGATATTCCAACTGAAGACTTCGAGATTCAAGAAGATTCCGACACCCCATTTGCGGTCACGAATCCAATGTTTTCTCGCAATTTCCTTATTATTGGGACCGACAGCGCCATTGGGTTAGATCCTTCTGACCCGGCTTCTCATCGAGATCATCCAGAAGGATATGCCTTAGCGGATGTAATCATGCTTGTGAGAGTTGACCCGGTAAATAACGTAATCAACATGATGTCAATCCCTCGAGATTTGTATCTTCCCATTTACAGCGAAGGCGGTTACATCCGTGAAGAGAAACTAGCTTCAGCCATGCTGGTTGGAGGTCTTGAAAAAGGAGCCCCAACACTTGTAGAGACCATCAGTGTCAACTTTGACGTTCCTATTCACAATTTTGTAGTGATGGACTTCTTAGGGTTTGAG
>CACPKO010000059.1 GCA_902634555.1 Actinomycetota bacterium | reverse complement strand
GACGTTGTCCTTCCACAATCATTGGGTTGATAATTCGCCCAGCATCGTCGCATGTGATCATTCGTTCCAAACGTACCGACCCAGTTTCTGTGTCTATCTCAACGACGGCAACGTGTGTTCCAAATGGATAACTGCAAAGAAGTTTCTCTCTAGTTTCTTCATTTAGGTCATCGGTTGTGGAAGCGATCTCTGCCCAAGTTTTGCTAATTGATGGCGATCCGGCTACATGAAATGAACCAGTGGTTTTGTCTAAAACGATGTCATCAACACTTGCTTCGAGGAGGTCTGCGGCTAGTGAGCGTGCTCTTTCAACAACTCTTTCTGCGGCTTTATAAACCGAAGAACCTCCTAACTGAGTAGATCGTGACCCCCAAGTTCCTGTGCCGTCTGTGACTACGTCAGTGTCTCCTTGGACAAATTCAATATCTTCAATATCCATGCCTAGTTGATCGGCTGCGATCATTGAAAAGGTAGTCATATGGCTTTGGCCATGCGATAGCGCTCCTGAATAAACTCTTCCTTTGCCCTCAGGGGTGATTTCAACTTTGCCGTATTCGCTTCCACCTGGAGCTGGGCCCGCAGTTACTTCAACGTAAGTTGCAACCCCAATACCTAGTTGTTTTGTGCTTCCTGCAAGTCGTCGTTCTTGCTGTTGTTGCTTTAACTCTTCATACCCTGCTGCTTCAAGAGCAAGATCGAGGCTTCGTTCGTAGTCGCCACTGTCATATACCGTTCCCACGCCTGTTGTCGCTGGGAAGGAGTCTGCGGCGAGGAAATTTTTCCGCCTTACTTCTATCGGGTCTATACCAGCTTCGGCGGCCCAGAGTTCAACTGCTCTTTCAATCGTTAGGGTTGCTTCAGGCCTTCCCGCTCCTCGATAAGCCTCAGTAGGAGTGGTATTTGTAACTACCGTAATTGCTTCAGTTTCTACATTCTCAATTTCATATACGCCCACTGCCATTGGAAGTGTGAACATTGGAAGAAACGCTCCGAGGCGAGCGTAAGCCCCAGAATCAACTAATACTTCGAGGCGATAGTGAGAAAGTTTTCCATCCTTGCTTCCTCCGAGAGTGAACTGATGAACGTGTGCTCGTCCAGGGCCCATAGCAAGCATGTTTTCTGTGCGGGTTTCAAACCAACGGACAGGTCGCCCTACATGCTTAGCTAGCCATGGAAGAAGAATATCTTCTGGATATGGAGATATTTTTGCTCCGAATCCGCCTCCAACGTCGGGAATGATTACCTGAACGCCTCCTGTTGCTTGATCTCCATAGAAAGATTCAAGACTTCCTTTGACTCCTTGTGGTCCTTGATTTGATGTCCAGAAAACCAACTTGTCTTGGTCCCAAGCTGCAGCAGTTGAACGCACTTCAAGTGGCGCTGCTGCTGTTCGTTGATGACCAACCCGTCCAGATACGACTACATCACACGATGAGAAAAATGATTCATCTGTAATCCCAGTAGCCATACCGTTTGTGGAAAAATCAAAAACTACGTTTGTTCCAACTTCTTCGTAAATCAAGACATTGTCGGTGCGTGCTTCTTCCATATCGACTACTACTGGAAGCGGTTCATAGTCGACAAAAACTGATTCTGCGGCATCTGCTCCTTGTTCTGATGTCTCGCTCACAATAACTGCAACGCATTCTCCGACGAAACGAACTGTGTCGATAGCCAAAATTGGTCGATTAAGCATTGGCTCGGGGAAAGCCGGATTACCGCCTGCAAGTATTTTCGGACCGTCTAGATCTTCTGCTAATAAGACTGCGAGAACTCCGGGCATGTCTTTAGCTTCACTTGCATCAATTGATATCTTTGCGTGTGCCATCGTTGAGCGCACGTAGGTAACTATTGCTGCATTGTTGAGAAGCGGAGAATCTAAATCAGCGGTGTATTTGGCTCCGACGGTCAGAAATGCGGGGTCTTCACGACGTAGAACTCTATTTCCTAAAATGCTCATAACATGCCCTTCAAACTACGAATATTGATGAATCGGCTCTTGCAACCAGATCTGTCTACCGGAAAGAAATCTTAATAGTTAGAGACTTCAGTGACCGAGCCCGGAACGATCTTTAATTATTAAACGGCCACACCCCTTTAATTCGATGTGCCGCGGGAGGAGGGGGCAAAACGGCGTAAGCCTCTTCCTCAGGTCGAACCAAGTTGTATTCTTCTCGAGCTCTGCGTTCTATTTCTTCATCTGTATTTAATGCATCAATCTGCAACTCATACTCTTTGTTTCTTCTCTCTACTTCTTCTACTTGAGATTGAAGAGAGGTCGAATCAGATCTTTGGTCCAGCCAGTCGCTAAATGGGTCTATACCGAAAGCCAAAATAATTCCTACAATTACAACCACTGCTCCGATTGGAAATAAAAAGCGTGCTGACATTAATTCACATCGTGCTTTTTGTTGAAAGCTTCGGCTCCGAGATACACAGCGTCTTTTCCTAACTCTGACTCAATTCGCAACAACTGGTTGTATTTAGCTACTCGATCACTTCTTGCAGGTGCACCTGTTTTGATCTGACCACAGTTCGTTGCGACTGCCAAGTCAGCAATAGTCGTGTCTTCTGTCTCTCCTGAGCGATGAGACATAACAGCTGTGTAACCGTTGCTCTTCGCTAGTTCAACTGCATCTAAAGTTTCAGTCAACGTCCCTATCTGATTCACTTTTACTAAAATTGAGTTAGCTACGCCGGCATCTATTCCTCTTTGTAAACGTTCAGAGTTAGTAACGAACAGGTCATCTCCTACCAGTTGGACTTTGTCGCCGATTTCAGAAGTTAAACCTTCCCAGCCTTCCCAATCGTCTTCCGCCATTCCGTCTTCTATGGAAACAATCGGGTAATTATTTGCAAGGTCAACGAGGTATTGAATCATTTCTTTAGGTGAAAGTTGACGATTTTCTCCCTTCAAAACGTAAAGATTTCCTTCAAAAAACTCTGTTGACGCAACGTCAAGTGCCAGTGAAATGTCAGTGCCAGGAATGAATCCAGCTTTTTCGATAGCTTCGACCAGCAGTTGAGCCGCCTCTTCATTTGATTTTAGATTCGGGGCAAAGCCGCCTTCGTCTCCGACAGCAGTAGAGAGACCTCGTTCTCTTAAAACTCCTTTTAATACGTGATAACACTCCACTCCCCATCTAAGTGCCTCTGAAAAAGATGGAGCGCCAATGGGCATGAACATGAACTCTTGCAAGTCAATATTGTTATCAGCGTGCTCTCCACCATTTAATACATTGAGCATTGGTACTGGCAGAATCTGGGCCGTACTATTTATTAGTCGATAAAGAGGGATGTCTTGATCGGCAGCAGAAGCTTTTGCCGCCGCTAGTGACACTCCGAGGATTGCATTTGCTCCTAACCGTCTTTTGTTATCAGTTCCGTCTAGGTCGATCATGATTTGATCGATGTGTGATTGATCCTCTATTTGTTGTCCAACTATCGCTTGAGCAATTTCTTTGTTGACATTGTC
>CACPKO010000058.1 GCA_902634555.1 Actinomycetota bacterium | reverse complement strand
AGGCCAAGCAGCGCTACTTCCAATTGATTCAGATAAGTCGGCACGAAGAATACGAGATGCTCTTTCTCACAGATACGAGTTGAACGTGGCAGTAATTATTAGCGACACTTTTGGCCGCCCGTGGCGACGAGGAGTCACTGATGTAGCGATCGGATCAGCCGGACTATCTCCGGTGGTTGATTTACGCGGAACTACTGATGCTCTTGGAAGAGAATTACAAGTAACCGAAGTTGCAGTAGCAGATGAACTTGCTGCTGCCGCTGAACTTGTAATGGGAAAATCAGCAGGTGTCCCTGTAGCGATTGTGCGCGGTGTGAACCCTGAATGGTTTGGAGATGGAACGGTTCAAGGAGATCTCTTAAGAAAGCCTAGCGAAGACTTATTTCGTTAGTTTTCTTTAAACCATTCAATAGTTTTAGACAGCCCATCCGAAAGAGAGGTTGTTGAAACCCAACCCAGCGAACTTTGTGCATAAGTTGGATCCAAAGCCGATCTTTCTATTTCTCCTGAACGTGAAGGAAGATAGTTTGGCTCAGAAGCATTGTTGAGCAGGGAAGCCATAGTCTCATACAATTCGTTAACGGAGGTTTCTATTCCAGTTCCGATATTACAGAAATCCATTTTTTCCACTTCTGATGCTTTAATGAATGCTTCAACTACATCCTGAACATAAACAAAATCTCTCGTTTGTTCCCCTGTCCCAAAAATTGTAGATTCAGTTTTCTCTAACAGTTGGCCGGCAAAAATTGCGACCACTCCGGCTTCTCCATGAGGATCCTGCCGCGGACCGTAGACATTAGCTAAAGCTAAAGCTGTTCCATCTAATCCATATAACTCTTGGTATGCAGAGAGATAACTCATTGTTGTTGCTTTAGATATGCCATAAGGGGATTGCGGTTTTGGTTCTAACGATTCTTTAAAAGGAAGATGAGTGTGTTCTTGATCTCCGTAAAGAGTTCCCCCGCTGGCAGCCACCACTACTTTTTTAGTGGCGCAGCGACGGGCTCCTTCCAAGACTCTCAATGTTCCTAAGATGTTAATCTCGGCATCCAATAATGGGTCATCAACAGAATGCCTTAGATCCACTTGAGCCGCTAAGTGAAATACTGCCTCTGGTTTTAAGTCCGCTATCAGCTCTGTTGTTACTGCACTTCGAACATCCAATGATTCAAATTTGAAGTTATTTCCGCCTTGTTCCCGTGCTCTTTCTAGATTTGAGAGATTTCCAGTAGAAAGATCGTCAATCACTACTACGGATTTTCCATCAGCAAGCAACCGGTCCACAAGCAAAGATCCAATAAATCCTGCTCCCCCGGTAACTACTGCGTTAGTTTCTTTCATGATTCAGCCATTGTCATTCCGTTAAGTTCAGTCCCATTTGGTACCTGAACTCGGTGTCCGATCACTGAAAGAGATCTGATAGCAGCGTTTTGGCCTATGTGAGAATCAAAACCAATGATTGAATTTGAAACGACGGCTCCTTGCTCTATCTTTGCACCTTTCAAAATCACTGACCTCTCTATTCGGGCTCCTTTTTCTATCACTACGTCCGCCCCGATCACGGACTCAGCGACCTCTCCATTTATTAATGATGTTGGATCCACGCCTTTATGAGAATTTCCTCTCACCCCACCTTCAAGGAGATCTATTTGTGCTTGCATGTACGTGGCGGGAGTACCGGTATCAATCCAATAAGTTTCTGACTTAAATGCGAAGAGTTGAGATTCAGCAGCAAGGGCAGGAAACGTTTCTTTTTCTACTGAAACCCTTTGACCTATAGGTATCTGTTTCAAAACAGAGGGCTCAAGAACATACGTGCCGGCGTTTATCCAGTTCGTAGGAGACTTCCCATGCGGGGGTTTTTCTATAAACCCAGTAACTCTTCCGCTTTGATCTGTGGGCACTACCCCATACCGCGAAGGATCCTCTACCGGGATGAGATGTATTGAAGCTTTCGCCTTCGTTTCTTTATGGAAATCAACTAATTTTTTAATATCAAGATCCGTTAGTACATCTCCGTTAAGCACAAGAAAGGTTTCCTTAATGTTTGCTGATTCAGCAGCGAATCGGATAGCCCCCGCCGTGTCTAAGGGTTCAGGTTCTATTGCATAGTGAATAGGGACTTCATTGCAATAACCGTCTGGGTAGGTGGCTTGAAATACGTCAGGAGCGAAACCTAAAGATAAAACTACTTCTGTGATTCCATGCTTGGAAAGATGCTCTACGACATGTTCGATCATTGGTTTTCCAACAATTGGAAGCATTTGCTTGGGAGTGTCAAGCGTTAAGGGTTGCAGTCGAGTGCCAAACCCGCCTACAAGCACCACCGCTCTCACGGCAGCTCTTACCCTTCAGATGTAGTAGTGACTACGTTCAAATTGTCTGATTGTATTGCCCGTGGGTCAACAGTTTCAAGGAATGTATAACGTTCTGGGCGAGGGGCGGGCGGATCAACATCTTCCGGAACAAAAGCAATAGTAAACGCCTCAAGATTCTTTAAGTATCTGATATTTGCTATTCCTTCTGTGATGATTTCAGGTTCACGGTCTCGATCTTGGGCATCAAAACGGGCAACTTTGAGAACGGTAGGTTGACCATTACAATCTTCCCCTTCAGAGATGACCTCTCCCGTATCAAGCTGTAAAGAGGAATCGCTTATTGACCCTCCGTATGATCCAAAAAACTCCCCGAAGTCAGCTTTTTTTCCAGAAGCTTCAGAGTTGAAGGGATGGATATGCATAAGTCCGTCGCCGTGTGTATGTATTCCGTTGGGATCGGCCTCATTAACGATTTTTCCGCGCCAATCTTCACATACGTAAATGTCGTAAGCTGAATGCCAATGGTCTCCCACGCGCGGGGCTGAAGTGGCTTCTCTGGAGTTGCGTGACCAAACCACTAATAGCAGTCCAAGAACTAAAACAAAGGTAAGCGCTATCGGATACCCGATTGGTCTTCTTTCGCCGCTTCCGCTTGTGCCCCCGACACGGGCTGCCCGCGCTACTTTTTTACCTGATTCACCACGTGCCATAAGATTTAACGTTACAGGTATAAACAATGGTTCAGTTCGTTATATGCGCTACTTATTTTAAAGCAGCGAACAGATCCATATAACTTTCAGCAACCATTTTTGCCGTTGGTTGCTTTTCTACCCATCTTCTTCCTGCTGCGCCCATCTCTTCTCTTTGGTTCGGGTTATCAATCAGTTTTTCAATTGCCGCAATGAATTCTTCAGATTCTTCGGCTTCAACAGCGATACCTGCCTGATTCTCGGAGATTATTTTTGAAACTTCTGTTCCAGAATCAATGCTTGCAATGACTGGACGACCAGCAGCAAATATTGAATACAGTTTTGAGGGGAGACTACTTACTCCAAGACCCTTTTTTAGAAGTACTACATGAACGTCTGCGGAAGCTAGAACTTCCGGCAGACGAGCAATTGGTTGAAACTCTGTTACGAAAAGATTAGGAAGACTCTGTGCCTGTTCAACTAGTTCTGAAGCTATTACCCCGCCTCCGTTAATAACATATGCAACATCTTCGCGATTTTGATGGTGTCTAGCTGCTTCCACCAGAAGATTCAGCGATTGGGAATGCCCTAAATTCCCCGCATACATAACCACTATTTGGTTATTGAGACCCAATTCA
>CACPKO010000057.1 GCA_902634555.1 Actinomycetota bacterium | reverse complement strand
TAATAAAAACTGATGGAAGCAGAATTTTGGTTCTCAGCGGTAACGAATTCCATTTCATTGACGTATCCGGACCCACCCCAGAGTTAACGGATTCTCTTTCATTTGAAGGGCATTGGCCAAGGGAGATTCTTTTCTCAGGAGATCGGGCTTTTGTACTTGCTTCTGCAGACGCAGAAACAATTCACTATGAAGATGCAGCCGATGAATCTGCGGATATCGCACCAGGGTATGGCGGTTACTGGAGGAACTTATCGAGCATTATTGAAATTGACCTTTCGAATCCATATGAACTCTCTATCGTCAACACCCTTACTTTGGATGGAAGCTACGTGAGTGCACGTGTGGTCAACGGAGTTGCTCGTATCGTGATATCCACTCCAATGAACCAGCTTCCTTTCGTCTATCCTCAAAATGAAGCCGGAGAAGAAAATGCTAAGAAGTTCAACAAAGAAGTTATTTCAGGAACAACGTTAGAAGATTGGCTTCCCAACTACTTTTTTGAAAGTTCTGATGGGACTTCTTCACAGGGGCTAATAGCAGATTGCTCTAACATTCATTACCCCACTGAATTCTCTGGTTTCTCTACCCTGTCTGTAGTGACAGTTGATCTTGATTCTTCACTCGAAACGCCAGACGCGACCGGAGTTTTAGCTGATGGACAAACGGTTTATGCAAGTAATTCGAATCTTTATGTAGCGACCACAAGCTACCTTGACCCAATTCTTTTCGAAAACGACGAAAGTCTTTGGGAAGATGCTTCAGACAACTACGCAACATCGATTCATCAATTTGATGTCTCTAATTTAGATGCTACGACTTATATGGCGTCAGGTTCTGTGGATGGCCATTTACTAAACCAATTTGCTATGTCTGAACATGAGGGCCATTTAAGAGTTGCCACCACTCTCGGAGGACCATGGGGGTTCAGAGACGACAGCGAGTCAAAAGTTTCTGTTTTAGTTCGCAACGGGCCGGACCTTGAAATTGTTGGTGAAGTAGGTGATATGGGTCGAGGGGAACGCATTTTCTCTGTTCGATTCGTCGGAGACACCGGTTACATCGTGACATTCCGTCAAACTGACCCGTTCTACACCGTTGATTTATCAGATCCTACTAACCCTGTGGTTCGCGGTGAGTTGAAAATAACTGGATACAGCGGTTACCTTCACCCATTAAACGATGACCTTGTCTTAGGAATCGGCCAGGATGCTACCGACACGGGTCAAACTACAGGCGCAAAAGTGACTCTTTTTGATGTATCAAATCTAGACCAGCCTGTCGCTCTTGATTCTTGGATTACTTCTGGCGGATCTTCATCAGTTGAATGGGACCATCGATCTTTTCTCTGGTGGCCAGCTAATGAACTAGCAGTATTGCCATTCAACGACTGGTACTCAAACTTCTCCGGCGCAGTAGCTCTACGTATTAGTAATGGAACTATCACTGAAGTAGGTCGGATAGATCACCAAGACGAGAGCTCGGATCCTGTTGATCCTGTTTGTGACTTGATTGATGAAGAAGTCTTGGCTGAATTTCTTGGAAGTGTCGATGGGCGCACAGTCATGCTTTGTGAAGCTGATACCTATTCTGAAATGGATGGCCATTGGTGCGAATATTATCCTTCCGATCTAGCGGCTGTTTGGGCTGAAGAGGAAGGCTTCGGAAGCGACATTGTTCCAGAAAACAAGATGATCACTATCTGTTATCCAGAAGAATATGTTTGGATGCCGCAAATTGAACGCACTTTAGTTATTGGAGAGCAGCTCTGGTCTTACAGCTACGACCGACTTCAATTAAACGACCTTGATTCTTTAGAGCGTTTGCAAGTCGTCAAACTTTAGTTTTTAAATTCCGCTATCCAATATGGCCAGGGCGTTCAATCGCATTGGGATCGTCGCCTGTGGAACGTATATGTGCAACTTTATTAAGAGCAGCTATAAACGCGCGTGCGGAAGCTTCAACCACGTCAGTGGATAATCCGCGTCCCGCCACTTTTAAACCGTCTTCACTTACAAAAGACAATGTGACATCGGCTAGAGCGTCGACTCCACCTGTCACTGACATAACTGAATAGTCAGTGAGGCGCCCCTCTACTCCTGTGGCTTTCTTGATGGCGGTACAACTCGCATCAACCATGCCGTCTCCTTCTGACGAGATGCTTATTACTTCACCCGAAATTTTTATTTCTAAATCAGCTGAGGGGGTTGTAGAACTTCCACCTCGAGCAGAAATGCTGACAAATTCATATGCATGATCTACGTTGCCGCCCATTTCTTCGACTACTAGTGCTTCAAGGTCTGCGTCAGTGAGTTGCACTTTGCGATCTGCCAATTCTTTGAAACGAGTGAAGGCCGCATTTAAGGCATCGCCTTTGATGTCGATACCTAGCTTTTCAAGAGTGTCTTTGAAAGCCGCCCTGCCGGAATGTTTCCCAAGTACTATCTGGCTTTCTCCTTGACCTACCGCTGCTGGGTCCATGATCTCATAAGTAGTTCGTTCATTAAGAACTCCGTGTTGATGTATCCCCGCTTCGTGAGCAAAAGCATTTCTTCCTACTACAGCTTTATTGAACTGAACCGGATATCCGGTCAAGCGGCTAACAATTCGGCTAGCTCTCGCGAGTTCTTCGGTTCGTATATCTACATCAATGCCGGTGTAAATGTCTGGTCTCGTATTTACGGCCATAACGATTTCTTCCATCGCGGCGTTTCCAGCTCGTTCACCGATGCCATTGACGGTACATTCAACCTGGCGAGCTCCAGCTCCTACGGCTGCTAGAGAATTCGCGACCGCTAGCCCTAAATCGTTATGACAATGTGTGCTGATGATGTAATCACCAGTTACGCGCTCACGTATATCTTTTATTCGCTGTGCCCATTCCATTGGAGTTGCAAACCCGACTGTGTCTGGAATGTTGAGTGTTCCAGCTCCGTTGTCTACAGCTGCTTGAAGAACATCACACATGAAATCAAAATCAGACCGAGATGCATCTTCAGGACTGAATTCCACATCTTCGGTGTATTCTCGAGCTCGAGCTACCGCTGAAGAGGCCTCTTTGAGTACTTGTTCGGGGGTCATACGTAATTTATGTTCCATATGAGTAGGGCTTGTAGCAATAAACGTGTGGATCCGTCGTTTTTCTGCAGGTTCAATTGCTTCCCAGCAGCGGTCAATATCTTTATGGGCAGTACGTGAAAGTCCGCAAATAACCGGTCCTTTTACTGTGGAGGCAATGGCATGAACCGCATCAAAATCCCCTTGGCTTGCGATAGGAAAGCCGGCTTCAATGTAGTCAACCCCTAGACGCGCAAGTTGTTCAGCTATCTCTAGTTTCTCTCCGACATCTAAAGAAATACCTGGTGACTGTTCACCGTCTCGTAGAGTCGTATCGAAAATAACGACTCGTTCTGGGGAATTGGAGTTTTCCATTTTTGCTCCTGTTGTTGTTTTGGTTGTTCAGTTTTTTGATTTCTTGCTGAAAATTAAAAAAACCTCCTGTTTTTGGACAGGAGGTGGACAAACGCGATATTTAGGCGTTCGCCCTAAGTTAGCAAGAGAAGGTCAAAGTCCTGATACATGTTGATCATTCTAACCTTATTGACTCCACTGTTTGCAACCTGTTAATTGATCGTCAATGGAGGTAGCGAGTCTTCAGGAGTGAAATCAAACTGATTAGCAAAGAAAGAAAGTT
>CACPKO010000056.1 GCA_902634555.1 Actinomycetota bacterium | reverse complement strand
TGGTTTTCTTCAACTCGTCTCCATTCAGCGGATTCGGCTCCTGCTAGTAGATCCTCATAATCGTGCACTTCCGCTCGTATGGCATCTGCATCTGGAGCAGGAGCTCCATCATCCATCAGAACCACATGACGGACTGTGGAGAATCCGTCCATTAATGGCCAGATTAGAGCTGCAACAGAATGGTCAAGGAAAATGACCTCGTCTTCAGCATGATCAACGATGTATGACAGTTGATCTGGGAAAAGCCGAATATTGAGAGTATGTACAACTCTTCCACTACATGGTGGAGCAAAATAAAGTTCAAGATGGCGAGAAGTGTTCCACCCAAAAGTTGCTACTCGGCCATCATCAGAAATTCCTAGTTGGTCTAGCACGCTTCCTAGTTTTCGTGTGCGAGTCGCCCAGTCTTTGTATGAGAGGCGTTCTCTCCCATTAGGTGTGGCAGTGACAATAGTTTTTTCTGGAAAGATCCTTTCGGCACGATCGAATAAATGGATCAAGGACAAAGGAACGTCCATCATTAAGCCATCCATAATCAAACTCCTTATTTTTTATTGGTTGTATTCTCTATTTGGTTGAATTATTGGTCAGCATGCGCGAGCGCAGCTAGTACTAACTCAACGTATTCGTTGCGTTCGTCTTCGTCTAGGACTTCGTGGTCTTTTCCTGAAGATTCTGCAGTTAAAGATTCCACTTCATCGCTAATTTCCTGTGCTGTCGGAGAATCATCAGAATCTCCCCATCCAAACAAATTAATGTTGTAGCTACTCTTTAACTTTACTAATCCTACTGGCGACACGTTAAGGCTTTTCGCAGCAACAATATGCCTGCAGAAACGAAGTTCCCGTAAAACTTGTATGAGTAAATAGGAACGACCTTCAGCATCGTCGGGACGGTTTACATTACGCCACCCGGTAAAAGTGGGTGCATTTTCTCCGTCAGCGGAGTCAACTATTTTTTCAGCTAACTCAACTAAGCGAGCTGCTCCACTGAAGCCATCGAGGTAATGACGTCCGCGTTCAGCGCAGATTTGACCGTACAAGGTACCTGCCTGAGATGGAGAGAAATCTTTAATCCAGTTTTCTTTGATTTGAGATGGATTCCAGCACCAAGCTGCGTCACTTGCTTCTTCTGCAGAAATATCTCCTATCGTGCCGAAGCGTCCCATGACATACCCGGGAAGACCTTCTGGTAATCCGAGTTCAGGTCCCGTTTTGAACGTCACAGGGTCCAACATGAAACGTGCGCCGAGCACTTGTACAGCGCTTGCAGTTTTTTGAGCACAATGTTGAGGGTTCACGGAAAAATTTCTAGATAGTGGTTACAACGTCAGGACGGTAGCAAATCTTCGTGGAATTTTCTCATCCGAGCGTAGCAATTGCACCAAGAATAATAAAAACAACATTTCGGACAATGTCTTTATAAGACAGAGGGCGAGTCGACCAAGCCCCAAAACAACCACATCCGTTTTTATTTCCTGCGGCAAGGCGACTGAAAATCAAGACAGTGAATGCAACTAGTAACGCTACGGCGCATGGCCCGCCAGTAGCGGGATCAATGAATAAAAGAGCGGAGGTTAAAAGTTCAACAAGAGGAAGGACAATGCTTGTTTCTTTAGGGAAAGGAAAACCAAGGTCACGGAGGGAACGACGAGTGTCTAAAGGGGAACGTAGTTTGGCAACCCCGGCAATGAGGAAAACTCCGCCAAGAATGTAGCCAGCAAAATTTGCCATTTTTAATATCCTTGGTTTACGTCTACAAGACCCAGTAGCTCTTCGTTGTTACAGAAACGGTTAACGTTTTCAGAAATGAATGGGCCGAGAACTCTTAAACCCATCTCTGGAGTGTTTCCAATATGGGGGGTGATAAGACAGTTTGGTTCTTTCCAGAGCGGATGGTCATCAGGTAAAGGTTCAGGGGTTGTCACATCTAGAGCTGCCCCGCCGATAGTTCCCTGTTGAAGAGCTTCCAAAAGATCATCGGTGACGATATGTCCTCCGCGTGCGACATTTACTATCCAAGCATGATCCGGAAGAGCAGAAAGAACTTCTTTATTGATGATCCCCCGTGTTTCTTCGGTAAGAGAGAGAGCAAGAATCAGAAGGTCGATTCGCGGAAGAATTTCAAAAAGGCGAGAAGTTGTTATTGTTCGGTTCGCTCCCTCTAGGGGTTCGGATCGTCGTCGAACAACGGTGATATCGCATCCAAAGGGTTGAAGAAGGGGAAGCAGGCATTGAGTAATTCCGCCTGCACCAAGTATGCAAACCCGAGAGTCGCCAAGAACCCGACCGATTGGTTCTCCCCAGGAAGTCGCCCTGGAGTAGCCATGAAGATTTTTGAAACCTCCTAGAGATAAAGAAAGTGCGGTTTCGGCGACCTCGCGTGCATAAATGCCTTTACCGCATGTCCAAGTCCATTTATCTTCTAGGTAAGGGACAAATGGCTCTATTCCGGCATAGGGAAGTTGGATCCATTTCAGATTTGGTGCGCTCGCGGAAATTTCTGGAAACAAATTGGCTTTTGATGGGTCAGCCCAAATCAATCCTTCAGCCTCTTCAACTGTGCAGAGATTAGCGCCTGCGTCTTGTACGGATTTACACAAGACATCAAACATTTCGGGTCGAGTAGAAGGAGCTACTGCGACTGAACGAGTCAAGATGACACCAAGAATGAACTACCCAAGAGAAGGGGTTCCAACGTATGGAGCAGGATCACCTTCAGCGGGAAACTCGGGCCGTGACCAAGAAGATAGTTCAGACAGTCTTTCTGCCACTCTTCTCCAAGATTCAGGATCCCAATTTTCCGCTGAATCTAGAACTGATCCATCCTGTTTTAGGACAACGAAGGCCGGAACATTGGATAGTTCCAGAGAGCGAACCAGGGTCCGTTCAGGATCTGCCAAAGCAAAGATTTCCTCTGCTAATGGACCAAGGAATTTTTGAGCACCATCAGAATCTGTTCCTGTAACTAAATAAGCAACTCTCACATCTGCTCCTTGGAAATTTGAAAGAACACGTCGAGCCGTATTTAGAATCCAAGAACTTTCGTGGGTGTATGGATCCAGTACTACAACAGCAAGGGGGAAGTTCGTTAAAAATTCTTTTAACGGTCTTGGGTCCCCCGAAACTGGATGGATTTGTATGTTGAGGTCAGGATTAGTTGCCACAAGTGGTGACGCTAGCAAGTGAATCAGTACTCTGACGACATATGGCAGATGTTCTTCATGACCTACTACTGTCAATACTGTGAACACTAAGGAATTTACGCGAATTCTCCCCATTGATATTTTGGTATGGGGCGCAGAACATTTACGTGACTTGCCTTGGCGAAGAACACGAGATCCGTGGTTTGTGTTAGTTGCTGAAGTGATGCTTCAACAAACTCAAATAGATCGAGTTCTTTTGAAGTGGCCGGCATTTCTAGAAGAATTTCCAACAGCAACAAGTTGTGCTGTAGCGCCAACTTCTGAAGTGGTAAAACAATGGGAAGGAATGGGTTTTAATCGTAGAGCAGTGCTACTGCATCAAGCAGCAAAATCTATAAAAGATAATCATGGAGGGGAAGTCCCGTTAAAACTTGACGAGCTTTTATTACTTCCTGGTGTGGGGCCGTATACGGCTCGAGCAATTCTCGCTTTTGCGTATGAACAAGACTCGGCGGTCGTAGACACAAATGTAGGAAGAGTTCTTGCGAGGTGGACTGGGCGTCGTCTGAAACCTGCAGAAGCCCAGGAGTTGGCTGATCGTTCTGTTCCGTTAGGAGAGGGATGGGGTTGGAATCAAGCAGTGCTTGATTTTGGTTCCATGGTTTGCCGTTCTAAAAACCCGAAATGTGAAAAGTGTCCGATACATAGTTCTTGTTCTTGGCAAGGTATTGGAGTTGATCCAGCTAAAGGGTCAGCAGG
>CACPKO010000055.1 GCA_902634555.1 Actinomycetota bacterium | reverse complement strand
ACAGGCTACGTTTGCCGGCATTCTGGGCCATGAACCCGGTGCCCATGCCGGACATGACCTGTTCCCGGGTACCCTTCCACGGACGGACGAGATCGCCAGAAAGAGGCTCAACTTTAATCACCTCAGCGCCGAGTAAGCCGAGCTGATACGAGCAGTACGGCCCAGCGAGAACATGAGTGAGATCGACGACACGGATGCCGTCAAGCGGGCGAGAAATCATAACGAGATCCTTTTTTTAGGGCTGCGGTCAGTTGCATAGACAATACACCAACCACTTTTATCCGCTAGTCCTGCTCCATAAAGTTATATGGGTGACGCAATGCGCCACCCATATAAAGCATTTCTAATTACGAGAAGGTCTAACAACACATCCCATGGTTCAGGATCAATTGATATAAATCATTTACTTTAGACCGCATCGATTTCTAAGCAGAAAACGATGTAGCCGTTACACCGCCGTTATCGATACTCCACTTAGGTTCTGAATCGCCGCATCAGGAACGGGTTGTATTGAGACACGTGGTCCTTTAGAGAATTCTTTTCCACGTGGAGGGCGTTTATCTCTCATGTCTTTTGGCGCGGTGTTGACTCGCTCCGTAATGTTTTCTTCAAGCGAAGCAATCTTTTCATCAGCTTCTTCTTGAGTCATTTTTTCAGCAGCAACTGCCTCATTAATTTTCTCAGTCGCATCATCAACTAACGCTGCAATTAAAACATCGACATTGTCTCCAGCGATTTCAGCCATTGTTGCGCCTTCAGCTAACTGTGAACGCAAATCTTCTACCTCTAAACCAAGCACTTCAGCAATACCCGCAAAATGTTCTCCACGGTCAACTTTCATACCGTCTCGTTGTTTTTCAACTCCTGCAGAGCGTTGCAAGTTTGTTTCTTCAGCGCCAGCGGTCCCTATTGGTGACCACATAGCTATGGCAAATGCCCCTCCTACGAAGGTGGCTGTTGCCGCTAGTGTTACTAAAAATTTCTTCATGTGAAATCTCCTTAGATTGTTTACATCTAAATCATTTCTTTTCTATGTGATCATTTTACGAGAAGTTTGTTAGGAACTTGTTAGGGGTCACATTTTGTCTTGAAAAAGAAAAAACCCCGGGAAACCTCCCGGGGTTCATCTCATATGGCAATGACTTTAAGCAAGTGCTTCACAACAAGTGTTTGTAATTAAACGGTTTACTACATATGGGTCCATGTTTGCGTTTGGTCGACGGTCTTCGATGTATCCCTTTTGGTCAATGTGTACTTGCCAGGGGATTCGAACTGAAGCGCCGCGGTCGGAAACCCCGTAGCTGAACTGGTCATAGCGTTGGGTTTCATGTTCACCAGTTAGGCGATCTTCTGAACCGACACCATATCCGGCGATATGTTCTGCGGGTTTGCCTTCTGCTCCTAAAGATTCGCAAGCAGTGATGATTGCGTCATAGTTTTCACGCATTTTGTTGGTGGAGAAGTTTGTGTGCGCACCGGCTCCATTCCAGTCTCCTTTTATTGGTTTCGCTGCAATTGAGGCATCTACACCAAAGTCTTCGGAAACTCTGTACAACAAATAACGTGCAATCCATATTTCATCCGCAGCGCGAACGGTGTCAAGTGGCCCTATTTGGAATTCCCATTGACCAAGCATTACTTCCGCGTTAGTTCCAGAGATAGTCAAACCAGCCTCCATGCAGGCGGTGGTGTGAGCTTCAACAATGTCTCTCCCGGCAGTTTCAACTGCACCTACGCCACAGTAATAAGGTCCTTGTGGGGCGGGAAATCCATCCGTTGGCCATCCAAGTGGTTGACCGTCAACAAAGAAGGTGTATTCCTGCTCGATCCCGAATATCGGTTCCTGGTCTGCATATTTTTCGTAGGCCTCTACGCATGCGGCACGTGTGTTTGAAGGATGAGGAGTTAAATCTCCGTCGGGTAAACATACGTCGCAAAGTACAAGGACGTCTCCGCCTCCACGAATTGGGTCTGGGCAAGAGAAAACTGGTCTGAGTACACAATCAGAGTTGTCTCCTGGAGCTTGGTTTGTGCTTGATCCATCAAAGCCCCATATCGGAAATTCAGTTGTTCCATCGGGAACAATTTTTGTTTTTGATCGGACATACGGAATAGGTTCAGTTCCGTCAATCCAAATGTATTCAGCTCGCATTGCCATTTTTTCTTCTCTTTTTCTCGAGCGCTATAAGCGTTGGTTATATATAAATATTTAATTACTGAGTTAGTAATCGGTATCCGACAGATTATGTCGTATACACCCCATTTTTGTGTGATGGGATTTCATTTCTGTTGCTCTTATGTGAACAGTGTGTAAACGATTCTAAATTTATTAGCGCTTAGCGGTCTTTCCTTCCATGCTGGTTGTATGGAAGAAGGACGTAGTAGTCAACAAGACTATGTATTGAGAACAGTTGAAGAGCGTGGTGTTCGATTAATTCGTCTGTGGTTTACAGATGTTCTTGGTCAGCACAAGTCTGTGGCGATTTCCCCTGCAGAACTAGAAGCAGTGTTTGATGAAGGTTTGCAATTTGATGGTTCTGCAATTGATGGATTTAGCCGCATACAGGAAAGCGATGTTTTAGCACGTCCCGATGCTTCAACTTTTGAATTGTTGCCATGGGCGGCTGAAGACGAACCATCGGGAACTATTTTTTGTGACATAACTAATCTAGATGGATCCCCTTTTGCTGGAGATCCTCGACAAGTGTTACGCCGAAATATTGAAAAAGCGAGAGAATCTGGGTTCGAAATGTTTTGTGCACCTGAGGTTGAATTTTTCTATTTCGCTGACAACAACACGACTACACCTAAACCGCTGGATAAAGCATCTTATTTTGATCTAACGACTGCAGATATTTCTTCAGATTTGCGTAAACGCACCCTGCATATGCTTGAAGCACTTTCAATACCAGTTGAATATTCATTTCATGAAGACAGTCCAAGTCAGCATGAAATTGATTTGCAATATACCGATGCAATGGCGATGGCTGATTCGGTGATGACTCTTCGGTTGGCGGTTAAAAAAATTGCAATGGAAAGCGGGGTTTACGCTACTTTTATGCCTAAACCTCTTAATGGGATTCAAGGATCTGGGATGCATACTCATCTTTCTTTATTTAAAGATGATGCGAATGCTTTCTATGATCCGGATGCAGAAAATGGGCTCTCGGAGGTAGGGCAAGGGTTTATCGCTGGATTGTTGCATCATGCGCGAGAAATATCTGCGGTAACAAACCAGCTCATTAATTCTTATAAACGAATTAATGAAGGTTACGAAGCTCCGCGTTATGTTTCTTGGGCTCATAACAATCGTTCTGCTTTGATACGGGTTCCTGTCACTAAACCAGGAAAACCGGATTCGACACGTATTGAATATCGTGCTTTGGATCCAGCTTGTAATCCTTATTTAGCTTTTTCTGTGCTTTTGGCTGCGGGATTACGCGGTGTTGAAGAAAAAATGAAACTACCTAAAGAAGCGACTACTAATCTTTATAATTTGACCCGATCAGAACAGCAAGACTTAGGGGTTGCGCGACTTCCCGCGAGTTTGAATGAGGCTCTTGATGAAATGGAAGAGTCATCTTTGGTTCGTGAAGCATTAGGTGATCATATTTTTGAGTGGTTCTTACGAAATAAACGAGCAGAATGGGATCATTATCAACAACAAGTCACTCCATTTGAGTTGGAACGTTACCTTCCCTCTTGGTAGTGATTAAAGACAACATTTATGGAACCTTTACTCGTTTTTCCAAATACACCGCCACCAGAACTTTCTCAAGCTCTTGATTTAAGTGCTTGGCTTTGGAAAGGCGTTGATGATCCTGATCAGGCATTAGTTGATGATGGGTGGTCTGGGGCTGTTGTTGCTGGCGATATGAATCTTGAAGGAGCGCTTTCTTTTTGTCGGAATTTACGGAAACGAGAAAATCCTTTAGAGCCGGTGTTGCTTTTAATTCGTGCTGATCAGTTGTCAGGAATTGATTTACGTGACGACCTTTTTG
>CACPKO010000054.1 GCA_902634555.1 Actinomycetota bacterium | reverse complement strand
TTTGCGGTCCGACTAGACCCATGAACAGGACTGCTGCTACTCCGAGTCCGATAACAAGAGTGAGTAGACGTTTTAGCTCTCTCCAAAGTTCATCAAATTTTTCTTGACCTGCGAGTCCTGATAATCGTGGAAGAAGTGCTGCTTGTACAGCTTGGAAGAAGAAGAGCGGGACTCGAGCCACCAACAAAGCATTAAGAAATTTTCCTGACTCATCTACTTGTTGGTCGGTGGCGAGAATTTGCACTGCTAAAGGACTGGCATTAAGAACTAGCGCTGTGGCTACTGAAGCGACTAGTAAAGATCCGAGCGCTCGAGAAAGATCTCCTAGTTTTGCTTCAGGACCTGGGGTAAAAACTTCCTTTTGTTTGATCGTTGCAACGAAAATGCCTAAGAATGGAGCAAATCCTATTGCTAAACCGTAAGCCCCCACATTTTTTGTCGCGAATAACAGCACAGCACAAACTAGAAGCAGCCTCCCCACTCCTTCGCCGATGACGTACCGCGCATAACCGTTGAACCTTCCAAGCCCCGCCAAAGTTCCTTTTACAAGATGTGCGGCTCCCAATCCTGCTACAACTAAAAGAAGTCCAATAAATAAGGCTGTTTCACCGTTAAAGAATTCATCGGTGAACCACCGACTACCTACCAAAGACGCGACGAGAAGGAACACGGCCAGAGCTCCACCGAGTTGGCCGGCTAATTTAATAACCGGCCCAACTCCTTCGCCGCGGCTCACACGGCTTGCTACAATTCGCGCGGTTTCTTGTTCGAGCGGTAAGAAAAATCCTATTCCAAGAAGAAAACTCAAGGCCCAGAGAAGCGCTACTGGGGAATAAGCTTCAGCACCTAAATCTCTTGAAGAAATAGTAATAAAAATGTATGCCGTGATTCCGTTAACAAGAAGACCGCCACCTATAGATACCGTTCCGTGAGGTAACCGTTCCAGCAAATCACTCAACAACCCCTTTGTAAGGATTTGCTTTCGTGTCATTTCTATTTTTCCGTTGGAGTTTGACTCTCCACCTGAGAATCACAATCCACGCCTATTTCAGTGATTTCTATTGAATGGCGGTTCTCCCAAGTGATCTGATTGTTGGGATCTTTCTTGATCGCATACTCATGAAAAGCCATTTCTAACGAATCAAAAACAACTAATCGACCCGATAAGTTTTCTCCGATATTTAAAATAAGTTTTATAGTTTCCAGAGCCTGCATAGAACCAACGATGCCTGGGAGAACCCCCAACACTCCGGCTTCTGCACAGTTTGGGACAGTGTTTCCAGAAGGAGCCTCGGGCTGCATATCGCGATAAGTAACGCCGTCGCGGGGATCAAAAACTGTTACTTGTCCTTCAAATTGAAAAATTGAACCATGCACTACTGGGATGCCAAGTTTTACAGAGGCGTCGTTAAGTAAATAGCGGCTTGGGAAATTGTCGGCCCCATCTACCACTACGTCATAACCCTCAAGAACATCTAAAATATTTTCTGAACTTAGCCGAGCATCATAAGTAACAACATTCACATCAGGATTTAGTGAATTGATTGTCTCTTTTGCTGAATCAACTTTTCGGGCCCCAACACTATCTACGTTATGGAGTATCTGACGTTGAAGATTTGATTCATCGACAACATCCATATCTACGATTCCTAGAGTTCCGATCCCCGCAGCTGCCAAATACATTGCTGCCGGAGATCCAAGTCCTCCTGCTCCTAACAACAAAACTTTGGCATCAAGAAGACTGAGTTGTCCTTCTTCGCCCACTTCAGGAAGTTGGAGATGGCGTTGATAGCGATTTCGTTGCTCTGGGTCAAGGATGTGAGGCGTTTGACATTCATACCCCATTTGTTTCCATTGATTAAAGCCTCCATTCATGGAAATGACTGTGGAATATCCCATCTGGTTAAGCGTTTCGGTTGCGAACACGGATCTAACTCCACTGGCGCACATAACAATTATCGGTTGCGCATAGTTGGGAATATGGTTCTCTATGTTTGACTCTAGAATTCCTCTCGGAATATGCAGAGCGTTCGGGACACTTCCTTGTTCATATTCTTCAGGTTCGCGTACATCTAGAATCATGTAGCCCTCTGAAAGCAGTGCAACCGATCCAGGGGCATCTGTTTCTTGAATCCTGCTTTTTGCTTCACTTAGTATTTGATGAAACGAAGACATGCTAAAAGTCTAATTTCTTAATCAAGAGTTCGGATTGTTGAGAAGCCACGGAAGAACCTCACTAATTGACCCAAGAATAGTGACATCAGCAAACGGGTCCATTGAGGTTGGTTCTCCATTAACAATCACAATTTTTTTTCCGCCATCTACGGCTCCTGGCACTACAGAGTTGACAGGGGAAACCTCCAAACTCGTTCCGATTGCCAAAAGAAGATCCGAGGCCTCAAGAGCATCAAACATCCTCTCTAAGTCTGTCGGTACAAGCATTTGGCCGAAGAATATGGTGGCGGTTTTAAGTAGCCCCCCGCAGTCACAACGAGGGTCCTCTTCGCCTCCTCGTACTCTTGCAAGAACCGGCTCAATATCGTCTCGCCAATCACAAGACAAACATATTGCCTCTCGAATATTCCCGTGAATTTCAACGATTTTGTCTGGATCAGTTCCAGCCGCATGATGCAGCCCGTCAACGTTCTGAGTAATGAGAGTATGAAGTTTGCCTTGTTTTTCTAACCCTAAGAGAGCTTTATGGCCATCATTTGGTTTGACATTGGACCATAGTTCTCCACTCGCTAGAAGTCGCCAATTCTTCTTTCGAATTTCTGGATCATTCATGTAGTAATCAATATGAGATGCTTTTTCTGCCTCCGGATGTTTTGTCCACACACCATCGGGGCCCCGAAAGTCAGGTATTCCACTATCTGTAGAGATTCCCGCTCCTGTTACCACTAAAACGTTTTTTGCATTAGCGATTAGATCTTCTGCTTCCATAAGAATGCTCAAAGCCTCCGTTATTTGACCTTTATCAGATTGGCTATGAAGTAGGTTTTTGTTCATAAATTGTTTTATTTTCTGAACAAGTTTCTCTAACTTCTGCATAAATAGCTCTAATTTCCTTCAGACTCTGGTTTCTTGAATCCTTGTGCAAGATCGATTAATAAACGTACACCGAAACCTGTACCGCCTTTTGTTCTCTCTTCTTCCGAAGAGTCTGAGAAAGCTGGACCCGCTATATCTAGATGCGCCCACGGAATTCCTTCTCCGACAAATTCACTAAGAATAAGTCCTGCAGTAAGTGTTCCCCCGTAAGATCCGCCAATGTTTTGCATATCTGCGACTGATGAGTCGCACATCCGGCGATAGTCGGAAGGCAGAGGGAGTCGCCATACGCGGTCTCCTGAAGTCTTTGAAGCTACTTCTACTTGACTTAAGAAGTCATCATTATGGCCCATCAGTCCTGCAATACGTGGTCCTAACGCCACCATACAAGCACCTGTTAGCGTTGCTAAATCTACCATTGCATCTGGTTTGGCTTCAGAAGCCAAAGACAGGGCATCCGCTAAAATTAATCTTCCTTCAGCATCAGTATTCAAAACTTCAATAGTTTTTCCATTACGGATAGTTAAAACGTCACCCGGCCGGGTGGCATCGCCACCGAGCATGTTGTCGGTCATAGGTATGTAGCCCTTGACCTTGCATTTTGGTTGAAGAGCAGGGAATGCAGACATGGCGCCAATTACTGCCGCTGCGCCTCCCATATCCATTTTCATGTCCATCATTCCGTTGGCAGGTTTGATGGACAGGCCTCCTGCATCGAAAGTAATACCTTTGCCCACAAGGGCCAGAGTTCCGGTTCGTTTTCCTTTTGGAGTGTAAGTAAGTTCTACGAAACGTGGAGGATGAGTTGATCCCCTATTCACACCTAGAAGACCTCCAAGTCGTGCTCTCTTTATTGCTGCTTCATCCATAACCTTTACTGTGAGTCCCTTGGCTTTGGCTACGCGGCTAATTTTGTTAGCAAATTTTGCTGGTGTTAGAGATCCCCCTGGCTCATTTACGAAATCTCGAGCAAGTGCTACTCCTTCAAGAACTGCGATGGCACTTTCAACGGCGGTTCGCGCTTTAACGGAGGTTGAGCCTGTAAGTATGACCTTGGCTAATTTCGACTCGGTTTTCGTTGATTTGTAGCCAAATTGATAGGAAGCTAATCCAATTCCTT
>CACPKO010000053.1 GCA_902634555.1 Actinomycetota bacterium | reverse complement strand
CTTCAACTAATCCCGGTTCAACTAACCCGAGAGTACCAAGTTCTTTGGTTGCTCTAGCTACGAGATCCTCGTCGTTGGAGTTCCAGAGGTCATCGCCTATGTTCACAAAGTATTCGAGCCCTAAGCAGGTCCGACCTTCTTTCACTAGGTAGGGAGACCACTGGCCGAAGTTCTGAACTCGACCTACCCGCACCTCTTCAGAATGTATATATATCCAATTATCGGGGAATCCTTTCTCCTCTGGAACGATAAGAGCGACAGTTAGGAAATCTCGGAAAGTAAGAGAAGCAGCGGCTTTCAACGCCTGTTCAGAAGCTGGAGGGTCCATTGCTTGTAAAAGGTGAGGGAGCGGCATGGAAGAAATGACAGATTCAGCTTCAAATTCAACAGGTCCATCAGGTGTAGTGGCATGGACAGAAACAACTTTTCCGTCTTTGTGCGAAAAATGGTTCACTTTGTGTTCAAAGAGCACTTGACTTCCTTGTTCAGTGACCAGTTCGTGGCATTTTTCCCACATCATTCCTGGTCCGAACTTTGGATATTCAAACTCTTCAATCAAACTAGTAATTTCTTTTTGGTTTCTTCGAGGAAGAACAGCATTAAGAATCGCTTTAAAAAGAGACAGGTTTTTTATTCTCTGGGCTGCCCAGTCTGCTTGAAGTTCGTCGGCTGGAATTCCCCAAACTTTCTCAGTGTATGTTTTGAAGAATTTCTTGTACAAGCGCCAACCAAACCGGCTAGCTGTCCACCCCTCAAAGTGGGTTTGATCTTTGGGAGGGTTGATGCGAACCCATATATAAGAAAGCACACAAAGAACTGATTCCCAGATTCCGAGATTTCTAAGAGCATTAGTAGCTTTCAATGGATAATCATAAAATTTTCCGTCGTAGTAAATACGACTCATTCGCGGACGAAGAAGAAAATCGTCTTCATTGAGTATTTCGTGCCATAGATCAGAAACAGCGGTTACTTTTGTGAAAAATCGATGTCCACCGATATCAAAGCGCCAGCCTTCTCTTTGAGCGGTTCGGCTTATGCCGCCTACTACAGTGTCCTCCTCTAAAACAGTCGCTGTCCCGTTCGCTTTACCTATCTGATACGCAGCAGTCAAACCCGCAGGTCCAGCCCCCACAATTATTGATTTCGGAGAGCTACTTTTAGTTTCCACAGGAGTTTCCATATCTCTAGCCTAGAGGTTTTCAATGATGTCAATGAGGCAAATGAACTACGATAAGAGTATGAATTCAGAAGCGACGAGAAAATCAAGAGACTACCTTTATTCTGTCGCATTTTCTGTTACTGCCGGAATCGTACTTTTAAATGTTTTTCTCCGATTTTTTGCAGACTCTCCCTTCTGGCTCGATGAAGCAATTTCAGCATCAATAGCGGAGAAAGGCCCAAGTGGCTTAGTGGAGGCTCTTCGACATGATGGACACCCACCTTTGTACTACTTGCTTCTTCATTGGTGGTCCGTAATTGTTGGAGATTCTGACTTTGCGCTACGGGCTATGTCAGGAGTTTTCTCAGTCTTTTCCTTGCTTCTTATTTATCGATTCACTCAAAGGTTCACCGACAACTGGTCAAGACTATTTGTTGTTGGTGTTCTAGCAAGCAGTCCTTTTGCGATTCGATATGCAACTGAAGTACGAATGTACTCTCTACTGGTTCTACTTATATTGGCTGCTCACCTTCTGATTGATAAAGCATGGAGAGAATCAACGCCTTGGAGGCTTTTTGCTGTTAGTTGCGTTACTGCTGCGTTGCTCTATACGCATTATTGGTCGTTATTTTTGATTTTTTCTTTATGTCTGGTGCTACTCGCTGGAGTGCTTCGCGGCAAGGATGAAACTGTTGAAAAATCAAAGAAGTTGCTTCTTGTAGTGGTGATAGGAACAGCCTCTTTTCTTCCATGGCTTCCTGTCTTCATGGAACAACTAGCTCACACTGGGACACCATGGTCAGATGCGCCACGACCAACGGTTGTGGTGGCTTTGGCTTTGGAGTCTTATGGCGGGGGGAGAGGATCTGAAGCCTTGTTGGTGGCGGTAGCGGTAGTTGCACTGGCCGTATTGGGGCTTTTCTCGCGAAAAGAAAGATTAGAAGAGGAACTAATTGTTGTTTTTGGTCCAACTCGTCACGGATTTCTAAAAATTTCTGCAGTGGTTGGGGCTTTAGCAATACTCCTTGGTGTATTAGTGAGCCTCCTTTTTGATTCAGCATTTCAGGGAAGGTATGGGGTCTTTGCATTTGTTCCTTTAGTTCTGGCGGTAGGGGCTGGGCTTAGTCAACTTCCGCGCCGATCAGGCATTGTTTTATTAGTTGTACTCTCACTAATATCGGTGGTTTCCGTCGCGCGAGAATTATCAAGAGATAGAAGTCAGATTGGGGAAATAGCAGTCAGCATAGAGAGAAACGGAACTGTTGGAGATTCAGTAATTTTCTGCCCAGATCAACTCGCACCTGCAGCACACCGAGTTCTAGGAGACGAGTTCAATCTTTACGCTTATCCCAATTTGGATGATGGCAACACCGTGGACTGGTACGACTATGAACTTCGTAACGCTAATTCTGACCCAAGTGAAATAGCTGAAAGAATTCTTTCTCTCCATATTCCGGAACAATCTCTCTGGCTCGTGTGGATAGATGGATACAAGACCTTCGGTTCGCAGTGCGGAGAGTTAGAAAGAGAATTAGCTGCTTTCTCTTCAAGTAACAAGATCTTTGTTGATGCAAATGGTGACGATTTTTACAACTCTGCGAATCTGACGAGATTCACGAAATGAGATTTACTCAAACTGAGAGATTCAATAAAGATCTAGTTTCAGTTTTCTTTGCTTGGTTTGTTTCAAGAGTAGTGGTTGTAGCAACCATGTGGATCACTGATTTATTTGCATCAAGTGAGACACGCGAGTTCAGTTCTCAAGGATTTCGATTATGGGATGCTGGTTGGTATCAACAACTAATTTCGGGCACCTACGTGGAGCTAGGCGAAGAAGCCTTTCGTTTCTTTCCAGGATTTGTTCTTCTTGGGAGATTAGTACAACCTGTTGTCGGGGGAGACGAGGTATTGGCCTCAGTGTTGATAGCGAACCTCTTCTCGCTTTGCATGTTCGCCATTCTTTACCGACTGGTCGCAGCTGAGACAGGTAATGCCACCAGAGCGAAAATTACAGTTTGGATTTTGGCACTATTTCCAGCATCTTTTGTTTTGGTTTGGGGTTATGCAGAAAGCTTATTCATAACCCTCACTTTGGTTGTTTTCTTCGCTCTAAAGAAACAAAATTGGAAAACGGCAGCTCTTTTTGCCTGCTTGGCTGGTCTTACTAGGCCAACAGGAGCGCTAATTGCTGTCGCTGTTGCAACTGCACCAGGGTTTTGGAACATGACAAGCAACTTCAAAGGTCGTTTCGAACGTTTAATGGCCTTGATGGGTGGACCTTTGGGTGTCTTAGCTTTTCTCTTGTGGTCGAATTCTCAAAATGAAAAAAAATGGGTTCCTTTTACCGTCCAGGAAGAATTCCGTGGCGGTTTTGTAGATCCGGTACGGCGATTAATTTCAGGAGTCAGAGAAGTTTTTGCTTTAGACCCAGATGGATTACATGTGATATTCGCATTTAGTTTTCTTCTTCTTTTAATGGTTGTTTGGAAGAATCTTCCTCGGCACTATTTTTTTTACGCCCTTATTTCTTTACTGGTAGCTGTATCTGCCGAGAACCTAAACAGTTTGGAGCGTTATGTGATGGCAGCGTTTCCGTATGTTATAGCTCTGGCAATCTTTATCGATAAGAAGCAGATTCAGAAGGTGGCCTATCCGCTGTCAGCGATTTGCTTAGTTGCTTGTACAGTAGCGTCAGCTACGGGCCGGTATGTCCCATAAATCATAATAAAAGCGGCTATAACGCGGAAACGACCCCAAGTAGCCTTCCGGCGAACCGGTTAACTCCTTGGAGTCGCTCCAAGCGTTGCGTGACACCGAATGAGAACTTCCTAAGAAGTACCATTCCTGAATAAAAAACTCCGAAGAGCTTATTATCCGAACATAAATTCAACTTCTCGACAGGAGAAGAACTTATGTCTGGTAAACCGTAAACTCTCAAGAGAGTTAACTAACAGGGTTCTTTTGATACCGAAGTATCTAAAGAACCTGATTCGTTTGACACATCGAAACAAGATCCACTTAACTGTTTTTGTTGTCCGTCAACAACTTCACAGTTTTGTGCTGCAACTAAATGCAGATCCTGGATCGACTGAGGTGCTTATTGGTTAGAGGTTAAAGTCCGAAGACTTTAACGTTCCGACCAACTCGACACCTCAGT
>CACPKO010000052.1 GCA_902634555.1 Actinomycetota bacterium | reverse complement strand
TCCGAGTAAACAAAGCCGGAAGTGCTGTCAAGATAGTGAAACCTATAAAACCTAGCCCTCTTTTTATTAATGATTTCTTTGAAAAAGGAAACGGGTAACATCGAGTAACTTTTCCGTAACTTTCAGAGTCTGTTTGGAAAATTCTATGTAAGCCCTTACCTCTCCAATTTTTTCCTACTTCATGTTTTTCATACCAGGGCAATGATGTAATCGCATGAATTTCTAGACCAAGTTGACTCATTTCTTCCAATACCGCAGAAATAATGACACCCGTTGGAGCGCTGTCAGGTTCTAAATGCGGCGAAATGACTAGAACTCGCATTTACTTATTTTTTCTTGATAAAAGTTGACGCCAAGCTCTTTCTAGTTGTTCAGCTGAATTTTCCCACCTATATTTTTCTGCTCTGATTAACCCGTGTGATGCAGCTTCATTTCTTTGCTGCTCATCAAGAATTACCCGTTCGAGTGCAGATACCCATCCTTGAACATCTTCGGGGGAAACAGTCAGATTCGGCTGATTAATAATTTCTGCTGCCGGTGTACCCGAACTAACCACGACAGGTACTCCTGCCGCCATGGCCTCAAGAACTGGTAGTCCAAATCCTTCATAACTTGAAGGAAAGGCCAAAACAGTTGCTGTCTCAACTATCTTTTTCATCATTGCAGAAGAGACTCGTCCAGTCCGTTCAATACGGTCTACATGTCGAGACTCTTCAATAGCTCTTGCAACCTCTGATTCTGCTCGCCCAGCGACTCCGGTCAAAATCAGTTGAACATCTGAGTGGCGATCCGCAATCTCTTCAAACGCTCTTATAAGCACTAAATGGTTCTTATGAGGGTAGGTTGCCGCTGGGTAAAGAATCACTGGAGTTGTGTTTGGTTTAGCAGGTTGTTTCGCTATCTCTTGAACTCCAGAAGAAACCGTCAGTACTTTTTCGGGGTCTATTGGGAACCCTGCTCGTATGCGTTCTGCTACGTGATCGCTAACCGCTACCACTACATCCGCTCGGCGAATTGACCTAGGAATAGCCCAAGACAAATAAGCAGCTTTAATTGGGGAAAAGTTTGCAGGATAATCCAATGGCTGCAAATCGTGAATAGTCACACATGATGGTTTATTAGTCCTAACAGGTAGTCGCCCCCCTAAATGATGCACTGCAAGCGCTGATTTAGTTTTGTTCATTAGCCAAGTTGACTCTGCCAACACTCTTCGAGAACGAACCGTTCCATCTATCGGGCAAGAGACAACTTCAAAATGGTTCGCCAATTCTGGATGTGCTTGCTCAAAAGAATTGACGGTGTAAAGAGTAGGACGAATATCAGATGGTCCGTGCTCTGCAAAAGCAAGAAGTGTCCTTACCGCATATTCTTCTGCGCCACCTACACGCCCGGGAACAATTGACAATAAGTTAACTGCTAAATGAGGCTGAAAATCCATAATTTACTTGATGCCCCGCACCTTGAAACAATTCATCATGTACCACGGTATACCGACTCACAGTTCCCGCGGGCGAAAGGGACGAACTTTGGCAGGTACCCTCCTTCTATGGAGAACTTTGAATGGGCTCAACTCAATCGAGGAAAGCATGTAATCAAACTAGTTTCATCGGTTCCGTTAGATGTCTTTCAAATTGCTGCACCTAGCCATCTCAAAGGCTGGAATAGAGTCTCTGTGGAAACAAGCGACAAAGATCAACATTTATCGGGAACCTCCGTTGTCAACGAACAAGGAGAGCGTTATCGGTTTAGAAGAACACGTAGAGGGCATTTTGATCAAATCTTTAACTTTTCTCCAGGAGAAAACCAAATAGAGGTCACCGGATTGAACCTGACTTCAGTGCAAATCGTTGTTCGTCGTTCTTCTCCTTTGAAACTTTTCAAGAGAGTAGCGATATCAGCCATACTTGACTTTTTGCGCTTAGGTGTTCGCCGGAGAAATTTGAGGACAGTTCTACAAATAATTAGAGCCAGAGATTTCAAAAGTTTCCGAAACCGTTTAGTTCAAAGATACAACCAAGCCCCTCTGGCCTCAAATGTTGAAGCCGGAACAATCACTCCTCAGGCATGGATGGAAAGATTCATGTCCTTGAATCCTGATGACCTTTTGTTTATTGATGACTCAATAGCCCGCCATCAATTTCCATCATTTTCATTTGTTCTAATCAACTCAGGGGGGTCTAAAAACGAAAAGGTGATTACGGCTCTTAACCAGCAACTGCTCTCTGTATCAGAGGCGTTAACTTTAGAAGACTTTGATCCATCGTTGGATAATCACGTTGGAGAATGGCTTGTTTTCGTTGATGATGATATTGAGGTACACGAAGCGGCAACTTTTTCCCTTGCCTTCCACGCAGAATTACACCCTGAATGTTTAATGATTATTCCTGATTCTGCTGAGAAAAGTGGAGATCTCTTCACCAAGATAAAAGCTAATCCGCCTTGGAATTTAGATCTCATTCTTGGCGGAGAAGGAGTCGGGCCTCTACTGGCAATTCATAATTCCGTTATTTCTAGAATAATGAAAACTGGTAAAGACCTCTCTAAATCAAAGAATTTGACTGAAATTGCTTTAACCGCCTATGGCTGTCTAGGCGAAGAGGCTATAAGCCGCCTTCCTCTTGTACTAAGCACTACTACTGAGCAATCTGAACAAGTTCTGCTGGATACAACAATCACAGAATATCTTCGCGAAGTTGATGAAAGAATCTTTATATCGCAGGGACTTTGCCCCCGAACTCGGCGAATTCATTGGCCTGCTGCAGATCAAGAACCAAAGGTATCTATTCTTATTCCGAGTAAGGATCAATCAGATCTTCTTGAGCGTTGTTTATATGGGATCTACGAATCAACCGACTACTCAAATTTTGAGGTCATTGTCATTGACCATCAAAGCAACGAAAAGGGTGCTCTTGAGTTGTTGGAAAAAATAGACAAGAGAGATGACACCAAAATCTTAGAATTTGAAGGAAACTTCAATTTTTCGTTAATGAATAACATCGCAGCAGAGTCATCTACTGGAGACCTCTTATGTTTACTAAATAACGATATTGAAGTAATTAATGGTGACTGGATCCAAGAATTGGTTTCTCAAGTCAGTCGAGAAAATGTAGGAGTGGTTGGAGCTTTACTTCGTTATCCAGATAAAAGTATTCAACATGCAGGGTTAAGTCCCAACTTAGGAAGTCTTTATGGCCATGCTCATAAATATTTCCCTTCAGGTAGTTTCGGTTACCGAAATAGATTGGCTGTAGCGCATCAGGTTGCCGCAGTCACCGGAGCGTGTCTGATGACCTCAAGAGAATTGTGGGATGAACTTGGTGGCCTAAATCAGCAACTAGCAGTGGCCTATAACGATGTGGATTACTGTTTAAAGGCAAGAACGTCCGGTTACCAAGTCATATGGACCCCATTTGCTGAATTGATTCATCATGAATCTTTGAGTCGTGGTTACGACGAGCATCCAAAACAAAGAGATCGTCTGGCAAAAGAATCTGAATTATTTGTCAACCTCTGGAAAGATTTTTTAGATGATGATCCTGCCTATTCTCCAAATCTGACCTTAGAAAGCACAAATTTTTCCTTATCAGATCAGCCTCGATTTCTACCACCATGGAGAAAGAGGCTTTAATCGCAAACGGTTCCCTCTGGGGGAATTCCATTTACTCCTTCAACAGACGCTGAGAACTGCAACCTTCTTGGGCTCATCACAAATTCACCTGTTGACCCAAAAGTTGGGATAGTTCCTTCGTCAGTTTCTACATTTAGATAGGTCTCCGCTATTACTTCGATCTCTTCAATAGATACAGGAGGCCAATTAAAACCTAAGAAGTCCGCGCCTAGGACTAACTCCACCGGACCTGAAAACCCAGAAACGAATTCAAACTTAGGAACAGGGGTAACGATTCGACCTACAAATACTGAATCTTCAAACTGTTCTGGAGATGACCGAATCACAGTTTCATTTTGCAATTCGCTTTGCACCGTCTGGACTGTGAATCCGCCATAGGTCAAATAATCTTCAACAGTTGAAGCAAGATCATCTTCTCTTGCATTAACCAGCAGAATGGGAACATTTTGCGCCAGAGTGTAGGAGCCGCGAAATACATCAAATGCGGACTGCCATCCTTCACCTTTTTGGAGCACAAAAAGTTCACCAACTTGTGCATCTACAACGGGTAGGAGGTGTCGTATGACCTGATCAGCACTAACGCTAGCGAAAGTTTGACCGAGGTCTATTAGTTCTCCCAAAGTCAAACGTTCATCAAATACGACCATTTCAACTGCTGCTTCAAGTAATTCATCATCAGTTAACAGGCTTGATATGCCTTGAGCGACTAACTCTTCAAGTACTCTTATCATGAATTCTTGCTGGCGTTGATTT
>CACPKO010000051.1 GCA_902634555.1 Actinomycetota bacterium | reverse complement strand
CAAGTTCGTCTGCATCAATAACGTCAATATCTACATCAAAACAACGCGCCATTCCTGCGCCTCGGACCAACTCTTCTAACCTTTCAGAATTGTCAGCAACACTGAGAGAACCAACTTTTTTAAATCCAGTTGGATGGCCCATATCATGTTCAAGGCGATGATAAAGATCGGCACTATAGGCGGCAAGCCGGGTCATGTTGTGCGTTGCTCTAAGTTGGCCAACTAAACCTGCAGCATGCCAGGTGGTTCCACTAGTTAATGTGTGGCGTTCTAAAAGAACTACATCGGTCCAACCTAATTCAGTGAGATGGTACGCAACACTGGCACCAACAATTCCTCCACCAATAATGACTACTTGTGCCCGTTCTGGAATATTTTTCGTCATAAACAATTCTCTTTATATTTTTAAAATCCCAGTTATTACCACCAACTTTGCAGTGGGGTAATGACGGAAGTACGTTACTCCCTCAAACGAAAACCAGCGTGGTCGCGTCTAATTTCTTAAGATTAGTAACAAAACACTCTTAACCTAAACAATAAGATTCGAAATTAGAAAAAATTAAATGAACGACATACTTCTTCAGTGGCAAGAAAAAGCGAAAATAAGACCAGCGCGTATAGTGCTTGCTGATCTTGGTGACCAAAGGGCAGATGAAGCAGCCCAATATTTAATTGAAGAATCAATAGCCCACATAATTGAACCAGTAATTGATTCCGAAAATGCTCTTGCTCAAACAGCTGCAGATAATGGTTTCGATCCGTCTGATCCACTAATTGCAGCTGCTTTACTTGTAAAAAGTGGAAAAGCAGATGCCGCAGTTGCCGGTGCAACTCGGTCTACCGGTGAGGTGTTGAAGACAGGTTTTCAGATACTAGGAGTATCACCAGAAGTAGAAGTAGTGAGCAGTTCTTTTCTCATGATTCTCCCAAATGGAATCAACCTTGCGTATGGAGACTGTGCTGTCCTCCCTGAACCAAACTCTGAACAACTTTGTTCAATAGCGATCTCCACTGCGTCCACTTACAAGACGCTCACAGGAGAAGAACCGCGAGTTGCAATGCTTTCTTTTTCTACGCATGGAAGCGCCGACCATCCGAAGGTCATCAAAGTTAGAGATGCAGTAAGTCTTATAAGAGAATGCGACCCAAAACTTCTTGTTGATGGGGAATTACAATTTGATGCTGCTTGGGTGCCGGAAATAGCTGCGAGTAAAGCCCCAGATTCTTTGTTACAAGGTGCTGCAAATGTATTTATTTTTCCAGACTTAGATTCAGCAAATATTGCTTACAAAATTACAGAACGATTAGCAGGAGCAAGGGCTATAGGCCCGCTACTTCAAGGATTAGATGGAATTTTTCATGATTTATCACGTGGATGTTCCACTCAGGACATCATAGATTTAGCTGTTATCTCTGCGCTCCAATCCGTGAAACATATGAGTTAATTAATGGCATTTACTGCAGTTGTTGTTGTACTTATCTCCACGGTTCTTCATGCTTTGTGGAACGCAAAAATACATAAAATGGACAATCCAGATATTGTCATCACTCTTAGTTATCTAATATTTGGATTAGTTTGCTTACCGATCGCCATCTTGGATCCACCTACAGAAGTAATTAAATTTCTTATCCCATCGGCAGCTGCTCAAGCTATATACATGTGGATGCTCGGCACGGCTTATCGAGAAGGAAGCCTTGGAGTCGCATATCCGATCTCTCGAGGAACTGCCCCACTTCTTATTGGGGCTGGAGGATGGATTTTTTTAAACGAAGTTCCTTCAATACTTACCGGAATAGGGCTTTTGGCACTAGTTGTAGGACTTCTTACGCTTGCTGGGCTTGGACAAAAAATAGGTGAAAAAAAATCAGTACTTTCAGCTGTCATAAGCGGTTTTGCAACTGTTGGGTACTCCTTAATTGATGCGGGTGCTGTTGATCAAACCAACCCTCTCGGGTACTTCTCGATCGTTGCAATTATTAGTTCAACGACCGTTATAAGTTGCCGCCGTATATCACTGATAAATATTCGTAAATCAATCCCTTCCGGAATGTTAATTGGAGCCCTCCAGGGAGGATCCTATGTTTTAATCCTTTTAGCATTCAGATGGGCTCAAGCCGGTCAAGTAGCGGGATTACGACAACTTTCAATTCCTCTTGGAGTGCTTTTAGCAGGTGAAGCGCTTGGAAAAAGATCCTGGTGGGGAGTTGGACTTGTAGCAGCAGGAGCAGCATTAGTTGTTTGGTAACTATTTTTAACCAATTTAAATTGTAAGAAATGTTCCAATGCCAGCAAGAACTAGAACTGTAATCCACGCTATGAACCCCACGCGTAGCGGCTTAGCACCAAGGTCCTTAATAGATATAAGACGTATTCCCGAACCTAGGCCAAACATTGCCGCAGTAATTAAAAAAGTTCGAACTGTATCTATTGAGTCAAGAAAACTCGTGGAAAAAACATTGGCAGATCCCAGCGCAGCTGCAACAGCAAAACCAATAATAAAAATAGGTACAGGAAAACGTTTTTTTTCACTGGCTTGTATCTCGCGTTGTTTCATGAACGAAATCATTAAAAGCATTGGTGCTAACAATAAAATGCGGCCCATCTTGACAACCATTGCTGAATCTAAAGAACTTTCACTGATAGTTGATGCAGCAGCTACTACTTGGCTTGTGTCATGAACAGATAAACCAATCCACCAACCCAAAGTATTCATTTCAATATCAAAGATCAGGTGAAGAATTGAAAAGAAAAGAATTGAAATAGAACCAAAAATCGTTATAAGCCCGACTGCATAACCGGTCTCTTCATCATCAGCTCCACTCAATGGTTTCACAGCTGCAATGGCAGATATGCCGCATATGGGAAAACCTGCAGCTAACAAAAGAGTCAATGGTTTAGAGAGAGATGCCTTTTCTCCTATCCACCTGATTAGAAAAAAAGAAACAAATACAACGGAGATGATTACTAAAACCCCACTTAAGCTTCCTATCTCCAAAATTTCTGAAAAAGTAAGGCGAAACCCAATTAGCGCAACTCCAACTTTTAACAATTGGCTAGAAGCAAAATTCAAAGACGGTTTCGCCCATGAGTTATCAAGACCAATGTTGGCAAGAACTATTCCGCATAAAAGAGCGACTACAGGAGAAGAAAGAGAATCATTTAAAATTTCTAAACGAATAACTTGCTTAGCAAAGATACTTACACCAATTACTAGCAATAATCCATAAAAGTTATTTTGAACCCATTTCCATATGTTGTAAAAAAAGAGCCGCACCGACTTTTTAGAAATTTTGAATAGAGAATTCAATAGTTCACCTAGTTATTAAACAAAATCGACACCGACCGTGGATAATCTCGTCATAAATAATTTTTAATGGCGGAAGGTATGGGATTCGAACCCATGGTGACCCGGAGGCCACAACGACTTTCGAGGCCGCCCCATTCGTCCGCTCTGGCAACCTTCCATAAATGAGGTTAACCAACAGCACAGTTTTGACCACCTATCGATGCCGAGAGAAAAATTCTGCTAATAGATTTGCACTTTCTTCCGAAAGCACCCCACCTACTACAGGAAACTCATAGTTAAGTCGTGGGTCGGCACCAACATGCAATAAAGAACCTAAAGCTCCGGCATCCATACTTGGAGCTCCGTACACAACTTTGCCAATACGAGCAGCCCAAGCTGCTCCTGCGCACATCGGACAGGGTTCAAGAGTCACAAATAAAGTTGCATCAGTGAGCCGCCAATCACCAATGACCTTTGATGCGTCTTGAAGTGCGAGTATCTCTGCATGAGATGTTGGGTCATGATCAGACTCTCTTTGGTTGTGTCTTTTGGCAATTATTTCGCCATTAACTACAACTACAGCCCCTACAGGAACTTCTCCTTTAGAGGCCGCCATTTGAGCTTCTTCAAGAGCCACATGCATTATTTCTATATCATCCACACTCTGACAATACGTTAATTTGACTTAAATTCCTGTTCTCGAGAGTGACGGCCAGGCGATCTGCGGCACTCTAAAGGCTCCGCTGAGAGCTGCTGCCTTCCGACCCTGACTCGGTTCACGGGCTTCAGTCGCACAGGACCCAGCCGCCACACTCCAAAACAGGTCTTGAATAACGATACCCTTGAACGCTAGTTCTTATCTACAGATAAAAATTGGAAGGTTGCCTGAGCGGCCGAAAGGGATGCCTTGGAAAGGCATTGTGGCTTCATTGTCACCATGGGTTCGAATCCCATACCTTCCTCCAAAAATAAAAGAGTTTGACTACGGGTTAAACGATCTTTGACATGAGGACTATGGTGAGTGGTGTATGCAGTACACATCGCTTTACCGAAGGTATCGGCCTCGGCGTTTTTCTGAGATTCGCGGGCAAGACCATGTTGTAAAAGCTTTACGTAATGCAGTTAAAGAAGATCGTGTCCATCACGCTTACCTGCTTAGCGGTCCAAGAGGAACAGGCAAAACCACTGCTGCCCGTATTTTGGCAAAGG
>CACPKO010000050.1 GCA_902634555.1 Actinomycetota bacterium | reverse complement strand
GTTCAGAAAATGATTTAACGATGCTTGATCCAGCTCCGAGGGTCATTCTTGATAAAGAATTTGGGTTAATTACAATTGGAGCTACTGCTAAGGATGCCGATATTGCTTCGGATATTTATAAGCAAACTATTCCGGTTTTAGAAAGGCTTGAAGATCAACGCAGCGGATATGTCGCGTTAGGTGAAGAAGATCTTTTTGATTTGGAATATTGGGATCTTGAGCAAGCAAAATTGCGTCTTGCAGGACCGCGGAAAGAGTTTGCTGGACAAGTCGCATTAGTAACTGGTGCTGCATCTGGGATTGGGCATGCCTGTGCCGCAGAATTATTAAAACGGGGTGCGTCTGTAATTGGATTTGATATCAATCCGGAAGTAGAAACAATTTTTTCTGGTCCGGAATGGCTTGGAAACACTGTAGATGTAAGTGATGAAGATGCTCAGATCGCAGCTATTCGTCGTGGGGTAGAGCGATTCGGTGGAGTAGACATGCTTGTAGCTGGTGCAGGGGTCTTTCCAAGCACAGAGTTAATTTCTGAATTAAGCATTGAGTCGTGGCAAAAAGCAATGGATATTAATGTGACAGCTGTTGCCCGTCTTTTTCATCATCTCGCACCACTATTTGCTCTTGCTCCTGCTGGCGGAAAGGTAGTTGTAATTGCATCAAGAAACGCATTGGCGCCTGGTAAAGGAGCTGCAGCTTATTCCACATCTAAAGCGGCTTTAACACAGCTATCTAGAGTTGCCGCATTGGAATGGGCAGAACATGGGGTAAGAGTAAATGTTGTTCATCCGGACAATGTTTTTGATACAGGACTCTGGACAGAAGAGGTATTGGCTGAAAGAGCCGCTAAATACAAGATGACAGTGGAAGAATATAAGGCGCGTAATCTTTTAAAAATGGAAGTTAGTGCACAGCATGTAGCGTCGGCAGTAGTAGAACTTTGCAGTAACCGCTTTGGAGCCACCACTGGCGCCCAGATTCCTATTGATGGAGGAAACGAAAGAACGATTTAAACGTTCTTGCTTTTTCTCTTCTATCCGAAGTGGAAATTAAGACAAATTTAAGTAAGAATTATCCACTGCTTTAAAATTATGCACAATCTGAGGGGAGGGGTTTAAGTGAATACAACCATGGCTTCTTCTGATTCGGCTATTGATTCGAATAGTTCAACTTCTCCTTTACTTGTAGTTGATGACATACGAACCTCTTTTGTTGTGCCAAATGGAGAAGTCAAGGCTGTGCGAGGGGTTAGCTTCGAACTGAATCAAGGGAAAACCCTTGGGGTCGTAGGCGAAAGCGGCTCAGGTAAAACCGTTTTGGCACGTTCAGTCATGCGGCTTAATTTGGGTAGCAATGTGATAACCAGTGGTTCAGCAAAATTTCAAGGATCAGACATTCTTGACCTACCACCTAAAGCCATGCAAAAACTTTGGGGCAATGAAATTGCTATGGTTTTTCAAGACCCAATGACAGCGTTAAACCCTTTAGTAAAAGTCGGGAGACAAATCACAGAACACGTCCGTCACCACTTAGGGATTTCAAAAAAAGAAGCTCGTACATTAGCGGTGGATTTATTAAACGAAGTTCGTATTCCAGAACCTGAAAATCGTCTTGGTGCATATCCACATGAGTTAAGTGGCGGGATGAGGCAAAGAATTTGTATTGCAATTGCTTTAGCCTGCGAACCAACTCTTTTATTTGCTGATGAACCAACAACAGCTCTTGACGTTACGGTTCAGCATCAAATTTTGAATTTATTGAATCGTGAGCAAGAAAGCCGCAAAATGGCGATGGTTCTTGTTACCCACGATCTCGGAGTTGTAGCTGGCCGAACCGATGAAACAATGGTCATGTATGCAGGAAATGTTGTAGAAAAATCTTCAACTAAAGAATTATTTGGAAACATGCAACATCCCTATACAGAGGCTTTGTTTCGGTCAATTCCAAAAACTAGTGAACGCAGCCATACACGATTAACTGCTATCGCCGGTCGTCCTCCTGATCTTATTGACCCACCTTTCGGGTGTTCTTTTAGCCCGCGATGCCCGTATGTACAAGAAAAATGCCGAGAAGAAGAACCACCATTAATTCCAGTAAGCGATGGTTCACACCTTTCCGCATGTTGGTTTCCGGTTGGAACAGAAGAAAATCAAGAAGCATTTCGAAAAAATGTTGCTGCTGGTTTACCGCAAACTTTAGTTATAGAAGAGACTTTGACTAAAAGTTCCGAAAATGAAGACGGTGCGTAATGGCTGGTAGTGGTAAAGCACATTTACGTCCAGCGGATGAAACTCTTATTCGTGTTGAAGACCTTGTAGTTGAATATGACGTTCCAGGCGGTGAGACAGTTAAAGCTGTTAGTGGAATTAGTTTTGACATTAAAGCAGGAGAGACTCTTGGATTAGTTGGTGAGTCTGGTTGCGGAAAGTCAACCACCGGAAAAGCTCTTATCCAGTTGCCTAAGCCAGCGTCAGGTTCTGTGAAACATAATCTTGTTGAATTAACCGACTTGTCTTCGGAGGCGATGCGTCGACGTAGAACAGATCTACAGATGATTTTCCAGGATCCCATCAGTTCTTTAAATCCACTTAGAAAAGTTGAAGACATTGTTGCTGAGCCAATGAAAATATGGGGTCCAAAAGATAAATCAAAGCAGCAAGAAATGGTGGACAACATATTGGACGCTGTTGGTATTGACCCTGAACAGGCTCGTGGGAAAATGCCACATGAGTTCTCAGGCGGCCAATGCCAACGAATTTCGATTGCACGAAGTTTGATACTTGACCCAGAAGTTTTGATTTGTGATGAACCAGTAAGCGCTCTAGACGTGAGCATGCAAGCTCAAATTTTAAATCTTTTAGAAGATTTAAAGGAAAAATATCACTTAACACTTGTTTTTATCGCCCATGATCTTGCTGTTGTCAAAAACATTAGCGACAAAGTCGCAGTGATGTACTTGGGCAAATTATGTGAAGTCGCTCAATCAGATGAACTATATGAAAATCCTGTGCATCCTTATAGCAAGTTATTGCTTGATTCTTGTCCAGAACCAGATCCGACCGTAGTTATTGATCGAACAGTTTCTGATGATGATGAATTACCATCGCCAATTAATCCACCCTCAGGTTGCCGGTTCCGCACTCGATGCCCTTTTGCTACTGAAATTTGTTCAACTGAAGAGCCACAAATGGAAGAAATACGTCCAAATCATTACGTTGCTTGCCATCATCCTTTAACTTAAATTCTCTTATTTTTGCTAAATAACCCCCAGTGAAGTAAGTTCGTGACATCAGTCACACTTTTTGAAATTAATTTACTGAGGGGAAATACATGAGTTATTTATTAGGTAAACGGGGGGTTGTCTTTAAGTTACTTGCCGTTCTTCTTGCCGCTACTACGGTAGCGAGCGCTTGTGGAAGCGATAGTAGTAGCGATGATGCTGCTCCAGCCGCAACCACTGCTGCGCCGGCAGAAGAAACAGCAACAACTGAGGCTCCGGAAACAACGGATGCTCCCGCTACAACAGCTACACCTACCACCACAACAGAAGCACCACCAGTTGGTCCTTCTCGAGGTGGAAGTGCAAGCGTAGCAATTGAGGCAGAAGCCACTGGCTTACGTCCTTGGGAAGACACCTGTTCTTCACCTTGCGTCAACATGATGTTGGCTGTTTATGACCCATTGGTTTCTCAGTATGCAGATGGTTCGTATGGTCCAAATGTTGCTAAGAGTTGGGAATCAAATGATGACTACACTGTCTTCACTGTTCAACTACAAGAAGGCGTAAGCTTCACCGACGGAACACCTTTGACAGCACAACACATTGCTGACATGTTTGTTGTTCAACAAACTGGTGCCGCTTCTGCTGGTGTAATTGCTTCCTCAAACCTGATAGGTGTTGAAGCAACCGGTGATCTTGAAGTTACCTACACACTTAGTGCGACGAACGGACCATTTATGTCAGTTCTTTCAAATGCACCACTTGGCTATGTTTTCAACGCTGCATTAGTGCCTGCAGGTGATGAAGATGCAATGGCAGCAGCTGCTAACGCACCAACTGGTATCGGTACCGGATCTTTCATGGTTACTAACCGTGACGTTGACAACAGAACCGAAATGGAACGAAATCCAAACTATTGGAGGACTGATAACTTTGGTACCCAGTTGCCCTATCTAGATTCAGTAAGTTTCCATCCAATTGCTGATGAAGGAACTCGACTGGACTCACTATCATCTGGAACAGTTACTGCTATGCAGACTCTCCGTCAAGCCACAATTCGTGATGCACGTACTTTGGCGGAAGACGGAAGCCTTTGGATGTTTGAATTCCAAGGGAACAACTCTGGTGGTGGCATGTTCAACGTTCTTGTCCCTCCTTATGACGATGTTCGTGTACGACGAGGATTAATCATGGCGTCACGTCAGGAAGCAGTCATTGCTGCTCTTGGCGGAGAAGGAATTTCTGAACCTGCAACACAAGTATTTGCTAAGGACTCTCCGTTCTACTCTGAAGCAGTAGCAGAGGCTTACGCTAGCTATGACTTTGATGGTGCGATGGCTCTTCTTGAGGACTACATCAACGACGCTGACCGTTCAGACGGTAAAGCAGTCGGAGAAAAAATTGATGTTACTTTAAGTTGTCCTCCGGACCCAACACTTATTGCAGCGACAGAAGTAACCCAACAG
>CACPKO010000049.1 GCA_902634555.1 Actinomycetota bacterium | reverse complement strand
CCATGGAAGCAACCGCTGACGGTGATTCATGGAATCTTTCCGGAACAAAAATGTATGTCCTAGATGGAAACACCGCCAATGTCGTACTCGTGGCTGCACGCACAAGCAAAGGAGTGTCGCTCTTCAAAGTCGACGGTGACTCCTCCGGCCTTACCCGTACAGCATTAGCCACCATGGACCTCACACGGAAACAGAGTCGACTAGATTTCGACAATGTCTCCGCCACCCTGGTAGGGACAGAAGGCGAAGGATGGACTGTTCTTGAAACAGTGTTAAACCTCGCTGCAGTTGCTTTAGCAGCAGAACAAGTAGGCGGAGCACAAATGTGCCTAGACACCGCAGTTCAATATGCGAAAGACCGCGTACAATTCGGACGCCCAATCGGTTCGTTCCAAGCAATAAAGCACAAGTGCGCGGACATGCTACTTGAAGTTGAATCCGCTAAATCTGCCGCATATTACGCAGGATGGTGCGCTTCAGAAATGAACGATGAGTTACCTTCAGTGGCATCATTAGCTAAGGCATACTGCTCGGAAGCTTATTTCAACACCACTGCAGAAAATATTCAGATTCACGGAGGCATCGGCTTCACTTGGGAACATCCAGCGCATCTTTACTTTAAGAGAGCTAAGAGTTCAGAACTTTTGTTCGGCGATCCGACCTACCACAGAGAACTTCTTGCACAACGCATCGGCATATAAGCCGATAAAGCCACATTTGGCTCAGATTAAATGATTTGGTTGTTTCTACTTCTCGGAATTTTCCTTGTAGTGGCAATAGCTCTCGCATTCATCGGTTCAACAACCCGGCGATTAGAACAAAATGCTTTCCCCGTTGTCTTTGAACTTGAAGACGCAGTTGATTGGATAGCGGAACAACTCCCAGTTGAAGCAGCGTCTCAACTAACTCACGACGAAGTAGGGACCATTGCCCGATGGTGGCTTGAATACTTTGATCAAAATGGCTTAGCCACAAATCATGGACTGGAACTTGGCGACCAAGCTCTCTCCGACGAAACCAAGGAAAAAGTCATAGAAATAGACGACGCCGTCGATTTTGTTGTGGAACGATCCTTAAACGAAGAGCAACCATTAGATTCAGTAGCAGTAGTAGTTGTCGTGGATTTACTTAGAATCTATCTAACAGAGATGGGTGCAATCACTGGCATGACTGAGGAGGAACAATAAAAATGATAAATCGTTCCGCTCCAGTCTTCATTGCAGGACACAATGGTCTAGTGGGTTCAGCCATAGTTAGACGCTTAGAATCAGACGGGTTCACGAATCTTCTCACAGCCACCAGAGATGAACTTGACCTACGGAGACAATCATCTGTTGATGAATGGTTTGATAAAAATAAACCTCAATACGTTTTTTTAGCAGCAGGCACAGTAGGCGGCATTGGAGCTAATAGCAGCCGCCCGGCTGACTTTATTTACGACAATTTGATGATTCACGGGACCGTCGTGCATGCCAGTCACGAAATAGGTGTAGAAAAACTTCTTTACCTTGGTAGTTCCTGCATTTATCCGCGACTGGCTAACCAGCCCATGAGGGAAGATGAACTACTTAGTGGACAACTAGAACCCACTAATGAAGCATATGCAGTGGCAAAAATTGCGGGAATCAAACTATGTGAAAGTTATCGACGACAGCATGGCTGCGACTTTATTTCTGCTATGCCCACAAACCTTTATGGACCAGGAGACAACTTCGATCTTGAAGACAGTCACGTTTTACCTGCTTTGATACGGCGATTCCATGAAGCAAAAATTTCTGGTCAAGAAAACGTTGAAATTTGGGGCACAGGTTCCGCTCATCGTGAATTCCTCCATGTGGATGACTTAGCGGACGCCTGTTTGTTTCTCATGGACAACTATTCAGACATAGAGCACATAAATGTGGGTACCGGCGAAGACGGATCAATCGCCAGCCTTGCGGAGAGAATACGCGACTTAGTGCATCCCCAAGCAAGCATTTCTTTCGACACGTCTAAGCCGGATGGGATGCCGCGAAAGGTTCTTGATATTTCTAAAATCAAAGATCTAGGCTGGGAGCCTCAAATTTCACTAACAGAAGGTTTGACGGCCACTTATGCTTGGTATCTAAATGCTTTGGAAGAAGGCGAAGCTCGTCTCTAAAACAGGATTATTCCTGTTTGGATTTTCCCGCAGATTTTTGAGCTTTCTTCCACTCCCTGACACTCAACAAAGCCTCAGGGCCGTCTATATCAGCAACTGAACGGGGAGTTTCATCGGCAAAAGGTCCGGCATACTCGGCCCATCCCTCTGGAGCTATTCCCATTCGCTTCGCCAACAATGCAACAAATATCATCGTTTTTTCCGCACCGTACCCTGGGAGTTCACGAATCCGCTTTGATAACTCTTCCCCAGAAATCCCTACTTCCCAAAGAGCAGCAGGATCTCCTTCGTACGAGTCAACAAGGTATTGACACATCTCTTGAATTCTTTTCCCCATTGAGGCAGGAAAGCGATGAATTGCCGGCTTCTCGCAACATAAAGAAATAAAAGATTCTGGATCGTATGCAGCTATTTCTGATGCATCAAGATCTCCGAGACGCTCAAAAAGCGTGGCGGGACCACGAAAAGCCCACTCCATAGGAACTTGCTGATCGAGTAACATTCCAATTAGTAAAGCGAGCGGATTGGAATTAAGTAGAAGATCTGAATCTGCGTCCCCAGTGATTGCAAGAGTTCCCTTAGGAAAAGCGGTCATTTAAATATCCTCACAACTTTCTCACAAATTGACAGTATGTGGCTGCGTAGTGCCAATCTAATCCTAGATCTATAAAAGAGAAAGCGAAAATCAAGTTGGCTTTACCGCAAAGAAGAAAACACAGATTACTGCTGACACCAACTAGGGTCTGAATCCATGAAGGAAACCAATCACGTGGTCTACACCGATGGTGCCTGCTCAGGTAACCCAGGTCCGGGCGGCTGGGCTTGGGTAATCCCAAATGGCGCTTTTTCCGCCGGATTCGATCCCGAGACCACGAACCAACGCATGGAATTAACAGCGACATTAGAAGCAATAAAGAGCATTCACGGCCCGCTTCTTGTTGTAAGTGATTCAACATATGTAGTGCATTGCTTCCGTGACCGCTGGTGGGAAGGATGGATTCGCCGGGGATGGGTCAATAGTCAGAAGAAGGCTGTAGCAAATCAAGATTTGTGGAAACCATTAATTGACCTTTATCAGCAACGAGGAGACATTGAGTTCAAATGGGTAAAAGGTCACTCCGGTGATCGCTGGAATGATGAAGCCGACCGTCTTGCAGTTGAAGCCGGTACTCGCCAAATTAATTTGGAAGGCTGAGAAGGTTCAACCACTTAATAACTGACGCTTTTGGAGTCCCCGGAGTCGCAATTGCTACTAACGCGTTCTTTGGTGAATCAGATTGACTAGCTCTCATGGTCAGATTCGGTCCACACATTTGAATTTCAGTACTGTTCTCTGGCCTTTCGTTGATGCTTAAAAATCCTTTAACGCGGACAATTCCTGAAGGGCGACTTTTTTCCCATATGTCAATAGCTGCGAGGTCAATCGATGCAGGGAACTCAAGAGTGGCAGAAACATGATCTAGCGAAGAGAAGTTTTTTTCTGTTCCTATTTCCTCAAGCCCAAACAGCATGGATGCAGAAATTGGGCCACGCAGAGCCATAGCTGAACTTTCTTCCTTTAGCCAGTGCTCTACCGAACGAATTTCGTCTTCCTCTAGAAGGTCGCAACGTGATAATAAGATGAGATCTGCTGCAGCAATCTGAGAACATATAGTTTCGCCAACGTAAGAGTCTTTGCTCCGTTCAATAACTGTTGATGTGTCCACGAGAACCACTACTCCATCTAGTGAGTAGCCAGGTGTGTGGCCCCATTGAGCTATTTTACGTGGTTCTCCAACTCCAGAAACTTCAATAATTACTCGGTCAATGTCATTGGACCGACCTCTGATCTGAGTCAATGTTTCAGCAAAACCATCAGTCAGAGAACAACAAATGCAGCCATTGGTCAGACTAATAGTGTCTCCGTCATGACTTAAAATAAGAGACTCATCAATATTTATCTCACCGAAGTCGTTCACCACGATGGCTAAACGTCCAATTGTTGAATCAGACAACAGACTGTTAATCAGAGTGGTTTTCCCGGCCCCGAGGTAGCCGCCGATTACGGTAAAGGGAAGAACTTTCTCACTCATGTATTTTCTGCTGGAAATATTTTTCCACCTGACATTGTTCCCCAGATAGAAACATCACGTAGTTCATTAGGATCGATTTTGTAAGGATCTTCTTCAAGAACCGCGAGGTCAGCAAATTTTCCTGGAGTTATAGATCCGATTTCAGTATCCATCTTTAGTTGGTATGCCGCCCCCAAAGTGATGGCATGTAACGCTTCTTCAACGGAGATTCGTTCGTCAGCACCTAAAACAGATCCAGAAGCAGTTTTTCGATTAATTGCCGTCCAGGCAACATGAAGTGAACCCAAAGGGGTCACAGGAGCATCACAATGCATTGAAACGGGTACACCAGCATCAAGAGCGGTTCGGGCTGAATTCATACGGGAAGCTCTCTCAGGACCTACTGTTGAGGAGATGTGCTGATCACCCCAATACCAGGTGTGGTTAGAGAAAAGATTGACACACATTTTAAGATCAGCGATTCTTTCATACTGCTCTGGGCTTGTCAGTTGACAATGCTGAATGGTGTACCGATGGTCGGATTTAGGAGATTCCGATAGAAGGGTTTCAACAGTTTCTAAGAAAACATCAACTGCTTCATCTCCATTGCAATGTACATGTATCAATAAACCATCTTCATGAAATGGCCGAAGAAGTTCGGTGAGTTGTTCAGGAGGGAAAACCCATATTCCGTTAGGGCGATCAT
>CACPKO010000048.1 GCA_902634555.1 Actinomycetota bacterium | reverse complement strand
TAGCCGAAGCTGCACCTACCATTCCAAACAATGGGATAAGAATCAGATTCAAAACAATATTGACTCCTGTGATAGAAGCTAATAGAGCTGACTGTCGGCTGGGTTTTCCAGCTTGTTGCAATAAGTTAGTAAAGGGAACATAGCCTGCGCTAAAAACAAGACCTATTGAAAGTACCCCGAACACCTTCCAACTGTCAGTAGCTAGGTCACTTCCAAAGAGAACCCCTACTACAAACGGATAGCAGATATTCGCAATGACAACAGTTGGGATAATGAGGTAATACGTTTTTTTCTTCGCCTCTTGCACCACGTTTTTTAATTCGGTGTGGCGTCCTTCTACTACTAAATGAGTGACTACCGGGTCGTAACTGTAACGAGGAACCATCGTGAGTTGGTAAAGGCCTTCAGCGAAAAGACTTCCGATGCTATAGATCCCTACGGACTCTGAACCAGCAAGCACCCCCAGTAAAAGTACGTCTACCCGGGTATTAAGGTCTAATAGCATCCCCCCGACGAGACCGCGCATACCAAAATGAAAGTGAGATCTAATATTTCCCGCTAATGCTTCCCATCTAGAATCGCGTATCAATTCATGTCGCACCGTCACTAAAAGCGCGATAAACATGACGACTTCGGTCAAGGTGATCGTCCAAATAAGATGGCGATCCCCTCCAAATAAATGGCTCGCGGCCCAAACAAAAAGTGCTAAGAGTACGAAACGGGAGGCAAAAAGAACTGAGAATGAACGAATACGTCGGAGTCCATTTATATGCGAAAGAAGTACTTTGTTTAACGGGTAAAGAAAGAGCCCGATAGCTACTGCATGCAGTCCCTTCAAGTAATAGTCGTTTCCTGCTGCACGAAGCAGAATCTCGCCTACGCCTATGATTAGCCCTGAAGCAAGTAAAGAGGTAACCCCAGTTACGGCTAATGCCCCAACAAGCACTTGACCCGTGGGTTTGTTCTCTGATCGAAATTTTGGAGTGTGGTAAAGAACGGAACCATGTATTCCTGCAGAACCCATTTGTCCACCAACAATGATCACTGCAAGAAATAAGTTATACCGGCCGAGAGGAGTCACCCCTAACTGCGACGCAATAAGTTGATTTAAGATAATCCCAGCAAGACTCACAATCGCAAAAGCGCCAACAGTCCAATACATTCCAGATGAACTTATTGAATGACTTGATGGTGACTTAATGTGCCCATCCGATTCGCTAGAAGAAGAACTAACTACCACTGGTAAAGACTCTCAAATATTGGGGATCTTGGTTCAAGAAAACCATCTCACCACGATACGTCAGCAGCAAACTCTTTGCTGCGCACTGTCTTTAGCCAGGGCAAATGTACCATCCCCTCAACTCACGTGTGCAACCGCTATGCAACCATTCCAGGAAGGTAGCGAGAAGTGCTGATCCGCCTGCACATTGGTGAAGAAGCTCGTTCGCCCCTACTTGCGGGACCTCCCCAGCTGAAGGTGACTCCATGACACAATTCGGGCTTGCTTCGCCAAACATTCGTGCTTCTTGCATGCTAACTAATGGATTATTCTCATACCCAAGGTCTCTTGCTGCCGGAGCTAGAAATAAACTTGTTCCTTCAGAACGTTCCACATTGTTCAGAACATAGATTCTCTGACCTGTTTCGTTGCATATTCCTTCTTCTGAAGGACATGCTTCTACAGTCGTTGGCATATCTAGCACTAACTCAATGTTACGTAATTCGAAGTAATCAACTTTTGCCCATGAAAGTGCAAACTCTAAAAATGCTCCCGACTCGGGAACCACAATTAAAGAACCTCCTTCTACCTCGTCAAAGAATCCTGCATCAATAGCGTCTTTGACTATGAGGCTCCCAGTCACCTTGCATTCTTCGTAGGACTTTGTCGCCCTAGTACTTACTACCGAGACAGGCCCAAAAATACCCACCGTTAATTCAGCGTCTTTTTGTGAGAATACTTGCGAATTATTTTCTGCTTCAATCACTTCAGATGTAGGTACAACTAGTGCTGATACTCCTGTTTCTGCATCAAAGACGTCTTTATCAGTAATCATTAACCCAGGGAATTGTTTTACTTCTCGGTCAAAACTCGCACCGAACAACAACCCTTGCGGGAACTTGTCTCCATAAGTAATACCAATTCCTCTTTCTAATTCAAGGCAGGTATCGAGGTAACGTAAACTCTTGATTATCTCGTAACGGTCAATGAACCCCATTGAATGACCGAAACTCTCGTAAGTAGATTCAGTCCAACCAGAACTTTCTAAACCGATAGGTCGTTCTTCAGATCTTGTTAATGCAAACGACGCTTGTGTGAACATTCCAAGTGTCACTACGACGCTTAACCCTCCTAATAAGACTCGCGTTGTCTGTTTCTTTGGATATTTGATTTTTGAAATGCCAAGAGCCACTACAGGGAGTAGCAAAGCTACTGAAGTTATGAGATAGCGAGAAAAAGCCAAAGAGAACGATGGGCGCATGTAATACAGAACGCCTAGATGTGTTAAAGCTGGGAGCACCGCTAAAAGTGGAAGTCGAGACGGCTTACGTATGAGATGGAATAAAGCGATAGTTAATCCACCTAAAAGCAGCAAGGACGCCATGAACCCTAACCAGGGCACTCCTACACTCACCGCTCGACCCATACCTATAAAAGGTTCCCTTGTTTGGAAAGCATCTGAAATTTGATCGGTTATTTGGTAAGGAAGGAAATCTAGATCGGCAAAAAATACGTTTACCAAAGTTCTCTCAACATTGTCTATCAAAGAACCAATGCGACCTCCGAAAGTGATACTTAGCCCGCCGGTGAAGAGGTTGAACGAATCAGGGTCGCCTAAAGGATGCCCATACTGACGCCAATTTAGAAGGTACCTATCTATACCGATAAATAGGACAAAGGGCGCTGAGATGGTTATCCATCTGAATAGGCGTTTTATTTGAATACTGCGATTGGCTGATTTGAGTAGAACAAAAGCAGGAATTGCAAGCGCAGGTAAAGAGAATAAAGCAGTTTGTTTGGTCCCGAGAAGAAGAGCGAAAGCTAGTGTCGAAATCCCAAGTTTCCAAGGCCGATTCTCGGTCCACCCGAGGTATCCGAAAATCAGTGTTGATAGAAAAAAGAAAGCGGTAAGAAGGTCTGTGAGTGCTACGCCAATTTGCACTCCGATCGTTGGAATCATTAGCCATATTCCTGCTATAGCCCATGAGATACCTTTTTTTGCTTTGAATACGTTTCCTAGCCCAAAGACCCCTACTGCGCTGGCAATTCCAGCAATCCATTGATCAAGACCTATGAAATTCAGACGGTCAGAAAGAACAATGCTTCGCAGTAACGGTATGTGCGCATTTACTGGATAGGAGAACTGAACAGAGTTGTAAGGAGAGGCAGGTGAGTAGGTAAGACTTCCATCTTGTATCCAGTAGCCAACTCGAGGCAGATATGCGGTCAAGATGTCGTCCATTGTTTGTGGAATCAACAATGACGCTGCGAGTGAAACAAGAAGAAGGCAAATAACTCCGAAAAATATTACGGCTGTTGCTGGAGTTAAATAAATCGGGATTTTTAGAGCCTTTATTTTTTCAAGAACCCCGCCCTCAGGCCACTCAATTTTCAAATTCTTGAAAGTTTCTTTTGGTGATCGTAAACCAATCTTTCTAATCACATACCAAGTTGCTAGAAGGAAAAGGAAGAGTTCTGATAGTAGCCAAGCAAGCGGATGCCCTATTAATCCAAAAAGCGAGAGCACGCGGCCAACTATCGCTATCTCCGCATAGTAAAGAACAATCGCAGCCAATAGTCGAAGATGGTGCTTACAGTCATCAAAAAGAAGCGTTATGCAGAAAGCTGTCGCTACCACTAAAAGCGTTGATAAGAGATAGAGAAAAATCATGATGACAGTAGTCTGTCAGATTTATTCGTTGTCATGACTCAAACTTTGATGAGCAAATTCTTCTATTCGGTTTCCCGCCCATTCAAGATCAATTCCGACTGTTACGAAATATGACGCTAACCCCAGTGAATTAAAACGATTATCTGTTTCTAACCGTGTCATCGCTTCAGATCGATCCATCAAACCAAATCGGATTTGATTTGATCTGAGTGTGTCATGCTCGGTCATTCCAAGTCCTATTTGATACATCAAGTTATAGAAAGGAGCTGTTCCATCACCCATTCGCCATGAAGACGAGGAACGGTCTTCTCCTGAACTCCAGTCGTACTGGGATCTTAAAAGCCCTTCCAGTTCTTCTTCTTCCCAAGGAATATAAGAAAACGGTCGCACAAAATCATGCTTTCTCAAGTAGTAGTCGACAAATCCCGTTAAGCCTTCTTTGAAGAGCGCGGGAAACATTCCTGGAGATTGCGCTGCATGTAAACCGTAGGAGAGAGCCATTTTTACCATTCCGGTTGGGCCAAGACGATATGACACTCCGCCGGCCTGATTAGGAGAAAAGTTTGCGCCCGCAAGCATTGCTTTGAACCCGGTGGTTTCCATCGGATGGTCAGCTAATACAGCGGGTATGTCTCCGCGTTCTCGAGCAATCTGACTAGCCCACCGGAAATAAGGTTTATCTCCAGCCATGAGAATGGGGATGGTTCCTAATTTGGGCTTCTTTAGCCAAGCTCTTAACGCACGGTGAATACGGACTCGATTCTGTCGAATATCTGGAGAAACGAGAACGTGTTCTATCCCTAGGTCTCCACACATCCGTGACATGTTTTCTCGAGCAGCAGTGGTGACCATTCCCCAGTCGTAGGTATACGCAATTATGTCGAATCCGAGTTCATTTATTAAATGCAGAATGTAACAACTATCTCGCCCGCCGCTTAAACAAACTAAGACTTTTCCGTTCGGCGTTAGTCGGTCTCGAAGATCTCTCGATAACTGTTCTAAGCCGGGGTATTCCGGATCTTGAAAGTTTTGACAAATAGAACAAACTCCCTGCTCATTGAATGAGATTCCTGGAAAAGTTTCTGGGAGAACGCATGCAGTGCATCGTCTAAGCGTGTTGGAATAAGCTTTCGCTTGCTCTGCTACCTTTTCCATTCTCCTAGAAAAATCTGCTCCTACTTCGTCTGATTGAAG
>CACPKO010000047.1 GCA_902634555.1 Actinomycetota bacterium | reverse complement strand
ATCGTGATAGTTAGTCTCACAGACACGAACGAGGCTGTATTCCCTCGAATCATGATTCATTGTGGAGACAACTCCGAAGTAAAAGTGGTAGAAATCCAAACATCATCAAACGCAGAAGCAGTAATCTCACCAGTTTTAGAAGTCACAGTTGGACAAGCCGCCCGTTACAGCCACTGTGTAGTGCAGAATCTAGGAGCGGAAACCTGGCAATTCGCTCATCAAGCTGTAGACGCTGGTAAAGACGCCAGCGCCGAGTTTTATATCGCTGGTATCGGCGGGGAGTATGTACGCACAAGAACTGATTGTCGGTTAACTGGTCGGGGAGCGTTCAGTCGAATTAACGCCGCCTATTTTGGCGAAGACGATCAAACAATGGATTTCCGAACTTTCCAAGATCACGTCAGTTCAGATACAACCAGCGACCTGCTCTTTAAAGGAGCCTTAGCGGACTCTTCTCGCTCCATCTATAGCGGCCTGACAAAAATCCGTCCCGAAGCTTCTCGAACTCGAGCAAACCAAACAAACCGAAACATCAAGTTAGATCCAGAAGCTTGGGCAGAAAGCATCCCAAACTTAGAAATCGAGAACAACGATGTCGTCTGCAGTCACGCATCAACTGTTTCTCCAGTAGATGAAAACGAGTTGTTTTACATCGAAAGTCGCGGCGTGCCCACTGCTGTAGCGGAGCGACTCATACTTGAAGGATTCTTTAACGAAATAATTTCCTCATTCCCAGTTCAAGAGGTATCTGCAATCCTTCAAGAAGCAATTGTAGGGAAGTTAGATCGGCGAACTCTCAACCAAAGCGAGCAACAACTATGAATAAAATTCCTGTTTGCTCCCTAGGGGAAATTTCTGAAAACGAAACTCAGGTTTTTGATGTAGATGGAAAGTCAGTTTTGGTTCTCCAACTCGGCGAAAAATATTTTGCTGTTGAATCCATATGCAGCCACGCTGACGTCTCATTGGAAGACGGAGATATTGATGCAAATGACTGCACAATTGAATGCCCTAAGCACGGCAGTCTTTTCTCTTTAGAAAACGGCGAAGCACTCACTCTTCCCGCAACTAAACCGTTAGAAACATGGGCGGTTTCAACAGATGGAGAAAACGTGGTGATAGAGGTATGACAAATTCTTCGCTAGTAATAAAAAATCTTCATGTTTCAGTATCTGGAAAGCCAATATTGAAAGGCGTCAATTTAGAGATCCTTCCTGGAGAAGTTCATGTCGTGATGGGACCTAATGGTTCAGGGAAATCAACACTTTCCTACGCTTTGATGGGACACCCGGAATATGAGGTAACCGAAGGTGAAGTAACTCTTGACGGTAAAGACATGTTGGCTTTACCGTCTTGGCAAAGAGCTCAAGCCGGACTGTTTCTGTGCCTTCAACACCCGATTGAAGTACCTGGGGTCACATTGGAATCCGTTCTTACAGAATCGGCGCGAGCAGCAGGACGTGAAACGTCAACGATCAAGAAACAAATGCTTGAAGAAGCAGAAAGTATCGGCTTCGAAGAAAAATTTCTTGAACGCCCAATGAACGTCGATCTTTCTGGTGGGGAGAAGAAGCGAAACGAGACACTACAACTCGGAGTGTTGGGTGCCCGTTATGCCGTATTAGATGAAATTGATTCTGGACTTGATGTAGATGCGCTTGCCGCGGTGTCACAACGCATTCAAGGCTTTACCCATGATCAGAACTTAGGTGTCTTAGCGATAACTCACTTCAGTCGACTGTTGGAAGTTCTTGAACCCGACAAAATACATATTCTAAATGATGGATGTATCCAGTTAACTGGAGGGCCAGAACTCGTGAACCAATTAGAAGAAGAGGGTTATCAGGTTCTTTTAGGAAACTAGATCCCTGATCTTAATTCTCGTCCAACTCTTCGAAACATTGTTCAAGAGTGTTCCAGCCCAGAGTCGCACATTTGATGCGCACAGGAAATTTCACGACGCCCTGAAGAGCCTGCAAGTCACCTAAACCCGTCGTTGAGGAGTCAACTGTTTCCGAGCCGCCTTCAAGACTTTTTTCATGAATAGACATCAGTTGTTTGAAAGAATAAATAATGCCTTCAACCTCTTCTAAAGTTTTCCCCGTAATTGCAGTGGTCATCATGGAAGCAGAAGATTGACTAATTGAACAACCTTGTCCGTCAAATTTGATATCAACGATCACTCCGTCATCCACTTGGATATGAACTTTGACCTCATCACCGCAAAGTGGATTAAAACCTTCTGCCATTACTGCAGGAGGAACTTCTAATTCTCCCTGATTTCTCGGATTCCGATAATGATCAAGAATTATTTCTCTATAAAGGTCTTCTAATCCAGACATAATTAAATACTCATCTAGTTTTACTTATCGCGAAAAGAACTTACCAGTTGCCTCTAAAGCATCGGCAAGAGCATCAACATCGGACTCATCGTTGTAAAGATAAAGCGAAGCTCGCACTGTTGAACCTACACCGAGCAATTTCATTAACGGCTTCGCGCAATGATGACCTGCCCTTACACATACGCCGTGTTCATCAAGAACCTGACTGACGTCATGTGGATGAATATCTTGATAAGCCATTGAAAGAACTCCTCCACGTACTGACACATCATGGGGCCCATGAATGATCAATTCGTCACCAAAACGATCCGCCAAAGTGTGCAAAGCGTAAGTAGTGAGAGTTCTTTCATGTTCTAAAACATTTTCCATACCGACAGATTCCAGATAATCAACTGCCGCTCCAAGCCCCACAATCTCAGAAATAGGAGGAGTTCCTGCTTCAAATTTCCAAGGAATGGTATTAGCGGTAAAGCCTTCTTGAGTTACATCAAGAATCATTTCTCCGCCGCCAAGAAAAGGAGGCATTTGCTCTAGAAGCTCTGAACGCCCCCACAGCACTCCAATGCCAGTTGGTCCACACATTTTGTGGCCGGTGAAGGCGAGAAAATCGCAGCCAAGCTCTTCAACATCTGTAGGGCGATGAGGAACATACTGGCTTGCGTCAACTAAACAAAGAGCACCAACAGCATGAGCAGCGTCAGCGAGTGTGCGTACCGGAGGAACAGTTCCTAAAACGTTGGAAGCCCCTGACACTGCGACAAGTTTTACACCTTCGAGTAAACGATCAAGATCGGTAAGGTCAAGCAAACCCGATTCAGTTAGAGGAATCCAACGAACTTCAATTCCTTGCGATTCAGCAAGTTGATGCCAAGGAACAATGTTGGCGTGATGTTCAAGTGATGAGAGAAGAACAACGTCACCTTCGCTGAGATTAGCTGCACCCCAAGATTTCGCTACGAGATTCATAGACTCCGTAGCGTTCTTTGTGAAAATTATTTCTTCAGAGCGTTCAGATTTGATGAAATCAGAGATTTTCTCTCTGGCATCCTCCATAGCAGTGGTGGCTTTCTCCGCCAAACGATAAGCACCACGGTGAACATTCGCATTAATTTCTTCGTAATAGCTACTAACTACATCAATCACTTTTTGGGGCTTCTGAGAAGTAGCCGCCGAATCAAGGTAAATCAGAGAATCGTTATTTTCCTCACAAGCCAGAAGAGGGAAATCTTTTTTAATATCAGATACGTCGAAACTCATGAAGCTGTTTCCGCTTTAAAGGCATCGAATCCTTCGGCTTCAAGTTGAACAGCCAGATCAGGGCCACCGCTTTTAACAATCTTTCCATCCATCAAAACGTGCACAATATCGGGCTGTAAATAATCAAGAAGGCGCTGATAATGAGTGATCGTCAAAACCCCTAACTCTTCACGCTCTTTCCGAACAGCGGTCACGCCATCAGCAACAGTTTGAAGAGCATCAATATCAAGACCTGAATCAGTTTCATCAAGGATTGCCATCTCCGGTTCAAGTATGGCCATCTGAAGAATCTCATTCCGTTTCTTTTCGCCGCCAGAGAACCCTTCGTTTAGGTAACGGTCAGCGAAAGAAGCATCCATTCCTAGTCGTTCCATCCATTCCATAATGGCAAGGCGTAACTCAAGCACTGATAAGTCGATTCCTTTACGAGCAGAAAGAGCTTGGCGTAAGAAATTTATTACAGATACTCCGGCAACTTCTTGCGGATACTGGAAAGCAAGAAACAGTCCAGATCTCCCACGCTCATCTGCAGACCATTCGTTTATGTCGTCGCCACGGAATTTAATAGTGCCTTCAGTTATTTCGTATTCAGGACTCCCAAGAAGAACCGAAGCTAAAGTAGATTTTCCCGATCCGTTAGGGCCCATCAAAGCATGAAGTTCCCCTGGGTTAACGACGAGATCAACACCACGCAAAATAGGTTCACCTTCAAGCGTAGATGCGTGAAGATTTTCAACTTCAAATAAAGGTTTACTTTTCCCAGTCACCCTTAAAGTCTATTAACTTCAACGGATTAACACTATGCAGATAGGGGAAATTAGATGATTACCATCCGCGCTCTATCCAAGTATCCAACAACGGTTGTTCAGCTCCAATTGTTGTTGCATCGCCATGTCCCGGCAAAACATGGGTTTCAGGTGATAAAGCAGCAAACAAACGCCTATCAATCGAGTTGATGATTTGATCAAAATTTCCACCATATTCACAAGTACCAGGCCCACCTGGGAAAAGAGTGTCTCCGGAGAAAAGAATTGGTGACCCATCAAGGAGAAAACAGATAGAACCAGGGGTATGACCGGGAGTGGTTATTGTATGAAGCCGTAACTTTCCTACTTCGATAACGGATTCATCTTCAAGGAGATAGTCGTAGCCGTCTAAAAGTTCGGCGTCTGCCTGAGTGACTCCGACTTCATATCCGGCATCCCGTACTGCTGGAACAGCGCCAATGTGATCCCAATGTCCATGAGTTTCAAGCACGGTACGAACATCAAGCACCCGACACATTTCAAGAAGTTTGTCGTGCTCGTTAGCTGCGTCTATAAGAACTGAATCTCCGGTTTCTCTGCATCGAAGCACAAAGACATTGTTGTCTAGATCGCCAACCACAATTCTGTGAATTTCTGCTTGAGTATCACACCAATAAAGAGAAACTCCCGGGACGCCAGTAGAAACGTGATCGGTGTGATTGCATGGATGAGAAGCTATTGAGGGTTCTAAAGAATCATTCATCTCTATATCATGACCGATTAGAAACAATTTGTCTTATCTTGCCGGTGTAGTCGTTTAGGTCCAAGGGCTGGTAGAACTTCTAGGTGGCAATTTAGCCAAATATAAATAAACATCTAGACAGGAGCGCGTCACGTGAACTTCGCCTTTAGCGAGGAGCAAGAACAACTTCGGGAATTCGTTCGTCAATTTCTTGACAACTATTCCGCCGAAGCAACAGTTCGTGAATTAATGGAAACCGAAGAAGGTTACGACTCAGATACTTGGGCAATGATGGCCGAGCAGTTAGGACTGCAAAGTCTCATCATTCCAGAGGAACATGGCGGCCAAGGGTTCGGATATGTAGAACT
>CACPKO010000046.1 GCA_902634555.1 Actinomycetota bacterium | reverse complement strand
AAAAGCAATAAGCGATCTTGAAGTTAGGGGAGCGCCTGCAATAGGGGTCACCGCCGCATTCGGTCTAGTTCTCGCCGTAAAAGCGTCTTTAGCGACAACACACAAAGAAATGTTGAACGAACTTGAAGTAGTCGCTGAATCGTTGATCGCGACACGACCCACGGCAGTAAATCTTGCATGGGCTGTTCAAGAAGTCATGGAGGTAGCGAGATCATCTCAGACAGCAGAGGAAATGCAACAAAACGTCGAAAATACTGCTCAGCGGCTTCATGCCGAAGACCTCGCCATCTGCAAAGCCATAGGTGACGCCGGAGCCGAATTACTCGCAGAAGCAAAAAACGTCATCACTCATTGCAATGCTGGCGGGCTCGCAACTGTCGGCTACGGCACTGCTTTAGGCGTTATTCGTTCGGCACACCGTGAGAATCCAGATCTTCATGTATGGGTAGATGAAACCCGTCCAGTCTTGCAAGGTGCTCGCCTGAGTTCTTATGAACTTCATCGAGATGGAATTAATTGCACGGTGATTGTAGATGGAGCAGCGGCTTCTGTACTTAGAGAAGGGGAAGTAGGTGCAGCTGTTGTGGGGGCTGACCGCGTGGCAGCTAATGGTGATGCAGCTAATAAAATTGGAACTTACGGTCTCGCAGTGCTAGCTCGACATCACGGGGTGCCTTTTTATGTGGCCGCACCATTATCCACTATCGATCAGGCCACACCGAATGGTTCCTTTATAGAGATAGAGCAACGACCAGGTTTAGAGATATCGGAATATCGAGGAGAAGCCATTACTCCCGATGGAGTAGCAGTGCATAACCCGGCATTTGATGTGACACCAGCGGAACTTATTGATGGAATAATTACAGAGATCGGGGTATTGCGCGCCCCCTACGCTCCAGCTATCAATGAAGCTTTAAATAGATAATTTGACTAACTATTTCCAGAGGTCATCAATTGGCCAATCTGTATACGAGTAAATTCGTCAGTTGGCGCTATGGCAACAAGTTTTCCTTGGTAGATCACACCTACTCGGTCAGAAAGACTCAAAATTTCATCTAACTCTGCTGAAACTAAGAGAACAGCAACTCCTGCGTCTCGTGCGTTGACGAGTTGTTGGTGAATGAATTCGATACTGCCGACATCAATTCCGCGTGTTGGTTGGGCTGCGAGAAGAAGGCTGGAGTCATGGGACAATTCTCGAGCAGCGATAACTTTTTGTTTGTTGCCGCCAGACAATGTTCGTGCCGGATTATGAATAGATGCAGTTCTAACATCAAATTTTTCCACTAGATGCGAGGCTTCTTCGTTGATGGCTGCAGTTTGTCTTATGCCGCGTGCAGCAAAAGGGGAATGAAAGTAGCGGTTGAGTACTAGATTGTCGGCTACAGAGTGCGGCCCTACTAGACCATGTTTCTCTCTATTTTCTGGAATATGGGAGATGCCTTCTTCACTTATTTCTCGGGCGCTACAGCCGCTCATCTCTTTTTCGCCCATCAAGATTGATCCTGACACGAGTGGCCTTAGTCCAGTGATTGCCTCGACGAGTTCTCGTTGCCCATTGCCTTCCACTCCAGCAATTCCAAAGATTTCTCCCTCTTTTACATCTAACGAAAAATCCTTGAGCGCAGATTGATTTCTGTCATCAAGCACGTTGAGTTCTTTGATGGAAAGAACAGTATTTCCAGGAGTGGCTTCCGACTTAGCAATTCGTAGAACTACTGATCGTCCAACCATCATTTCAGCGAGACCTTCTTCGTTGGTTTCTTTTGGATCTGTTACTCCGACTACTTCTCCACGACGCATAACAGTTACTTTGTCAGCGATTGCGAGAACTTCTCTGAGTTTGTGCGTAATAAAGATGATTGATACGCCTTCTGCGGTCAGGCTTCTAAGTACTTCAAGTAGATGGTCTGTTTCTTGTGGGGTGAGTACCGCTGTTGGTTCGTCAAGGATGAGAACGTCGGCTTGGCGGTACAGAGAACGAAGAATTTCAACACGTTGCTGGTATCCAATTGGAAGGTCTTCAACGACTGCACGAGGGTCAACTTCAAGCCCATAGCGTTTACCTAACTCTTCTACTTCTTGAGCGGCTTTTTCAAAATCGAGAACTCCACCTTTTTTTGTTGGTTCGTCCCCAAGAACAATATTTTCTGTAACAGTCAGCACAGGAACGAGTTGAAAGTGCTGGTGAACCATTCCGATTTTGTGTTCAATAGCGTCATGGGGGCTGTTCATTTCTACTTTTTCGCCAGCGACTCGAACTTCACCTTCGTCAGCTTTGTAGAGGCCAAATAAAATATTTACGAGTGTGCTTTTGCCCGCCCCATTTTCTCCAAGAAGCGCATGTATTTGACCTTTTTCAACTTGGAGATTCACCTCGTCGTTTGCGACAAGAGGTCCGAAACTTTTGCAAATACCTACTGCTTCTAGCGCGAGCGGCGCCTGCTGGTTGTTCATTCGCGTGTGTAGGGCTGACCGATAGCAGCGGGTGGGCGAGCTCTTCCAACAAAACCGGCAAGAACGACAATGGTGACGATAAAGGGAATCATGCCGATGAATTGGGGATGACCTGTCAGCCAGCCTCTAAATTGAAACTGTGTTTGTATAGCGTTTGTGTAGCCGAAAAGTAAAGCAGCTCCCCAAGCGCCTACGGGATTCCAGCGTCCGAAAATCATTACTGCGAGAGCTACGAAACCTTTTCCGTTGGTCATGCCACGTTCAAAAGATCCGACTGCTTCGAGGCTGAGATAGGCGCCAGCGAGACCTGCGATTCCGCCTCCAATTATTAAGTTGAGGTAGCGCATCTTTGCGACGGAAACTCCGACAGTTTCTGCGGCACTTGGGTGCTCGCCGATAGCTCGCGTCCTGAGGCCCCAAGTTGTTTTAAATAGTGCGTACCAAATAACGGCGACGAGAAGAAGGGAAAGGTAAGTTATGGGTTGGTTTGCGAAGAAAATCTTTCCAATTACTGGTATGTCTGCTAGTGGTCCGACATTAATTCTTGGGGTTTTGGAGTGGATTGTTTCTCCGGGGGTGTAAAGAAAACTTGTTAGCCCTAAAGCAAAGATGTTCAGAACAGTACCTGCGATGATTTGGTCACCTTGGAGGCTTACCGTTAGGCCGCCAAGGGCAGCGCCCATCAGCATCCCGCATGCGAGACCTGCGGCTACCCCTAAATAGAGGCTGCTCGTAGCGGCAGTCACGGTAAAACCAACAAATGCGGACATGAGCATTTGACCTTCTATGCCGATGTTGATAACTCCGGAACGTTCACAAAGCATTCCACAAAGCGCTCCTAAAACCAGAGGGGTGGAGTGTCGTAGCGTGGCGGCGAGAATTGCAGTTGTTGGGTCCTGTCGAAAATCTCCTGCAAAAATAGTGAAAGCAATAATTGCTAAGAAGATAAGTATCCACCAACGCAAGCGAATGATTCTTTCCAATAGAGAATTCATGATGAACCCCAGTTCGCTCCAAAGGATATTTCTTCACCTTGTCTGCTCTTAAAGAACCAGCGGACAATAATTGGAGTTGCGACAAAGAGAAGAATTAACGCTTCAATAACATCTGTAATTTCTGGTGCTACTCCTGCTTTGAATTGCATTAATGAAGCTGAAGCATCCATGCTGGCGATCAGGACAGCGGATGGAATGACGGCTATTGGGTTTGTACGAGCCAGAAGAGCAATGGTTATTCCATCGAAACCTAATCCGGCATTAAATCCTGGTTCGTAACGTCCAAGAACACCAAGGGTTTCTATAGACCCACCAATACCGGCGAGGAATCCGCTGATTGCCATGGTGAGGATAACAATACGTTTTGTGGAAATTCCGGCGTAACTCGCTGCACTAGGGTTTAACCCAACTGATCGTACTTCAAACCCAAAAGTGGTTTTTTGAAGGAGATACCACATACCGAATGCGAATGCGACAGCTATAAGAAAACCTAAAGGTATGTTTCCAAAGGTAGGTATTTCAGCGCTACCTTCGATTATCGGAGTGCGAACGAGAATGTCGCCAGGTTCGCGCCACACTTTTGTGCAAAGCCATTCAGCCATATTCGCAGCCACAAAGTTGAGCATTATGGTTGTAATAACTTCATGAGCACCACGAGTGGCTTTGAGCACACCAGGGATAGCCCCCCAAGCAGCACCAGCAGCGGCTCCAAGTAGAAGAGCAAGCGGCATGTGGATGATCCATGGAAGTCCCGTGAATCCGTAACCTGCAGCTCCAGCGATAAGAGCACCAAAGAGTAGTTGTCCTTGGCCTCCAATATTAAATAGTCCGCCTTTGAAAGCGAAAGCGACAGCAAGTCCACCCATTATTAAAGGAGTTGCTTTTTCTAATGTGGTTCCAAATCTTTCCCAGCCAACGAAGGATCCCTCAAAAAGGGCGGAATAGGCTTCCCGAGGACTTGAACCGGAGAGTTGTATAAGAAGAGCTCCGGCGAGTAGCGCTAACACTACGGCAATTATGGGCACTAGGGCGGAGCGAAGAATTTTCATAGATTTAAATTTTAGATTTTTGTCTGGTTATGAAAAAACCGGGGAGGGGTAAATCCCGCTCCCCGGTTTTCTCTAATGAATTAGCTCTTATTCCATTCCGAATTCGTGGCCAGTTACCATCGAGCCGTCGTTAAGAGCGGCTGCTATTTCATCGATGGTGGCTTTGATTTCATCAGAAATTTGTGAGTCAAAGTCATGATATGGAGCAAGTCCTACTGTTCCGTAGACGTTACCGGTTGGCATTTCGCCAGCGGCTGCCTGAACGATCAGATCAGATACTCCCTGAACCATGTGCTTTTCGGCGCTTGTAATCAGGCACGGTTGTGCTTCAGGTACTGAGTACCACTGATCCAAGTCAACTCCGATACAGAAGACTCTGCTTCCTGCTTCGGCTTCGCTTGCAATCTCAATGAGACCACCGTTACCGGTAGCTCCACCGGCTGCGAAGATTACGTCAGCTCCGTTATCCATTGCTTGACGTGAAGTTGTTGCACCCCATTCTGGATCTCCGAAGGCCACCTCGATAGCACCGGGGTGGTATGTCTTCAGGATCTCAATGTCTGGGTTGATGTGCTTCGCACCGAGGTCGAAACCTGAACCGAATGCCTGAACAGGCGGAACGAGGTTTGTACCAAGTACTTGGCCGATAATTCCAGACTCAGACATGCTTGCAGCTAAGGCTCCAGCAAGGAATCCAGCTCTATCTTCGTTGAAGACAAGACCAGCTACATTGTCCATGGCTTCGCCTTGGAATGCATCTACACCAATGAAATTGATGTCTGGGTATTCCGCTGCTGCAATAGCAGTTGCGTCAGCCATAGCGAAACCAACGGTGACGATTACGTCACAGCCTTCGTTCGCATACAAGGCAATGTTGTCTGCATAGTCTTTTGAGTCTTGAGTCTCGATGTAGCTCACTGGAACTCCAAGGAGTTCAGCGCCGTGTTGGGCGCCAGTCCATGCTGCCTGGTTGAATGATTTATCATCTACCAGACCT
>CACPKO010000045.1 GCA_902634555.1 Actinomycetota bacterium | reverse complement strand
CTTTTACGACTGAGGGCATCCATACATTTGGAATGTGAGTATCCCAGTTAACTACGGCTGGATCAAAGCAAAAAGCTTGTTGATCTTCAGCGTTTAAGGAGTTCCATAGTTCCATCAGGCGATCAAGTTCGTAGACGGCTTCACATTCTGCGTAAGCCCCGTAGAGGTCTACGTAACTGGCTGCTCGCTCAATTTGTTCGCTTCGCTCTGCTAGGCGAGCTCCCAATTCGGCTTGACGTCCTCTCACCGGGAGAGCTCCAACTATTTTTTCTGCTCTATTGAGCATGGTGCTAGCGCGCTCAAGTTGTTTCTTTACCCGCCCTCGGCCAGGAAACGACCATTCTGGAACTGAAATAGGTTGACCGTATTCGTCGTAAATTGGATTTTCGGTAAACCATGCACGGACAAGATCAACCAGTCGGCCATACCGCAGGGGATTTGAACTGCCAGATGCAACTTGAACAATGTCGGAGCCGCCAATTGGGCCACGAGCAGCAACTGCGCAAATGGCTGAGACAACAAGATCGACAGGGATTACGTCAATAACACCCTCTGGTATTCCAGGAAATTCTTCAAGCAGCCCGCGTGCGTAAGAGATGATGATTGGTTCAGCCATCCGAAACCCTCGAATCCAACCAGGGGATGGTTCAGTTACGGCCGCTTCAATTATGGCAGGGCGAACAATGCTAATAGGTATGGAGTCTGCAGTTTCAGCAAGAGCTACTTCGCCTAGAGCCTTTGTGTAAGCGTAAGCATCCGGGAAACCTAGAGAAGAGGCTCGTGATACTCCCGCTTCAGCCATTCGATCGTCAACCCATCGTGTCCGAAGTTGCTCAGTCTTTTCAGCTAATGCCGGGGTGCCAACAGCCCCCAATTCTTCTTCGGCTTCTTTGCGAAACTCAATCAATTTTTCTGGGGTGCGACTGTTTGACTCGGTGTCCATTCGAATCCGTCGCGCTGTCTCCACTTCTGTTTGCCAGTTGACATTGACGTAAAAATGGCTTTCATTAATAGGTTCTTCTGGAGCAGAACCTCGTCTACTGCCTGCTACATAACAGGTTGAGACGGCAACAAGATGTGGGGCTACTTGTAAATTTTTTAGAGTTTCGGCGATGCGAACCGGGCCGAGAAGATTGATTTCAACGGCTTGATCAAGAGGGGAGTCAAAGCTTACGGATGCAGCGGAATGGATGAAGATATCGCAAGTTGAGAGTTCGGCTAGTCCTTGTTCATCTAATCCGAGTCCATCAATACTGACGTCACCCCCAATGGCGGTGATTCTCTTGCTGGTTATTTCTTCAAATGCTTCAGAACCGAGATCTGTTTTTAATCGGTCAAAGGCGTCATTACGTAAAATTTCTCTGGATACACGATGAGAAGCGCCACGTCTGCCGGGTCGCACGATGAGAACTAGTTCACAGTCAGGAATGGTACGTAGAAGTTTTTCGACGATCGCTGTTCCGAGGAATCCGGTACTACCAGTAATTGCAATACGTTTGCCGGCGAGAGATTCAGAAATCATTAATACATGTCTATCAGATATGACCAAGACTTACCAAATGGTAGAAAAATAGGTTAAGTTGAACATATGGCCCCAAGAGGTGAAACCAAGGAACGTATTTTGGCTAAGGCTTTAGAGTCCTTTAGTACCGTTGGTTATGACGGCACGTCACTGGATGATCTCGCTGAATCACTTGGCATAAGAAAACAAACCATTCTCTATCACTTCGTATCAAAACGCGGCTTGTTGAACGCAGTTCTAGATGAGAGCGTAAAAATTCTCACTGAATCCCTAGAAGAAGTATTAGCCTCAAATGACCCTCATCGAGACCGCATAGAAGACCTAGTTCGCTCAGTTTTCCGAGTAGCCCTAGAACAACCACTTCTACTCGGACTCCTCCGTGAAGTCAGTCGACCTGGTTCACCTGCAGCACCCAGATTGAAAAATCAAATGGGACCTTTAATGGAGCGAGCAATTAGCTGGATGGAAGGCGAAATGGAAGCCGGACGCATGCGAAAAACAGATGCACAACTTGTCTTACTCAGCGCTTATTCCACTGTTGTCGGGTTAGCAACCGAAATTGAAATACTTCGGACAGCAGGAGTTGAAAGAGTATTACGCCCATCCGCACAAAGACGACAAGAACTTCTTCACTTTCTACGGACCTCACTTACCCCGGCTGGGTAGAGATTCATCGAATAGTTTTGTGTCTCTTCCTTGCGTAACGCTGTAAGCCAAGATCTACAAGCCGGTCAATAAGGTCGGAATAAGAAAGCCCCGACTTTTCCCATAAACGCGGATACATAGAAATAGGGGTAAACCCAGGAATCGTGTTTACTTCGTTGAGAATGATTTCATCATTTTCGGAAACAAAAAAATCAACTCTCGCCATTCCAGAACAACGCAAGACAGTAAAAGCTTTCGCAGCATTTTGTTGAAGAGAAACAACAACCTCAGAGTCAAGATCGGGATCATCAATAAGTTCAGCACTACCGTCTTCGTACTTGTCCGCATAGTCATAAAATTCGGCGCCTGGTCGAATCTCACCCGGTCCTGAAACTTGTGGAACCCGATCTCCCAAAACAGCTAACTCAATTTCACGTCCAGAAATTGCTTCTTCAACAAGAATCCACTCATCATATGAAGCAGCAACTCCAAGAGCATTCTCTAATTCAGCAACATCACTTGCGACAGAAACCCCTATAGAGGAACCGAGATTGGCTGGTTTCACAAAAACTTTCGGACCTAAATCCTCCAGGAGAGAAGAATATAAAGCATCAGCGCCTTCACTTCCTCGAACGGGAAGATCATCAGAATGAAACCCTCGATGCCGTGCTTGACGGATGCCATGATGATTTAAAATATCTTTCGCAACTAACTTGTCCATTGCTAAAGATGAACTCAAGACTCCGCTACCTACATAGGGAACATCAGCGACTTCAAGCAAACCTTGTACTGTCCCATCTTCTCCTAACGGTCCATGAAGAAGAGGGAAAACGACTACAGAACCTGACTGACTCAACCTTTTTAACTCAGGAAGAGGATCCCAGTTAGAACCACTTGGGTCAAGAGCTTCAGGAAGATCACCGTTTTCAAGGGCTTGAACCGCAGAGGTGGAAAGTGACCAGTTTCCATCACGATCTATACCAACTGGAATGATTTCATAACGTTCAAGATCTGCCGCACTTAGAACATGTCGCGCAGAAACACATGAAACATCATGTTCGGCGCTGCGGCCGCCAAAGAGAACAACCAAATCATATTTACCCATATAGGCATGGTAGAGGCAGGACAAACTGCAGGGGTGGCACCACTTGACCCTCTTGGCCTGTGAAACTCTATATATGAGGTTTACAACGACACAAGTAACGCAAATCGTAAACGGAAAACTTGAAGGAAAAGACATAAATCTTGATGGAGTAACACAGGATTCACGAACGGTGACACCAAACTGCTTATTCGTTCCCCTCATAGCGGAACGAGATGGTCATAACTACATCGAAAATGCAATCGCTTCCGGTGCAACCGCGTACTTGACCAACGGCCCAAAATATACAGATGCGGCATCAATAGAAGTAGTTGACACTGCATCTGCGTTACTGCAACTCGGAGGAGCAGCTAGAACTTCAATTCATTCACCAGTCATTGGGATAACAGGATCAGTTGGAAAAACCTCTGTAAAAGATCTCACGACGTCAGTGTTAAATCAACGCGGGTTAACCCACTCAAGCCTTAGATCTTTCAACAATGAAATAGGGGTGCCTCTTACCCTCCTCAACACTCCAGAAGAAGCAACAGCCGTAGTAGTAGAAATGGGCGCCCGACACATTGGCGACATTAAACAGTTATGCAGCGTAAGTCGACCAGATATAGGAATAATCACGACAGTAGGGGCCGCCCATACCGAGTTATTTGAAGATATTGAAACTGTCGGCAAAGCAAAAGGGGAGTTAATAGAAGATCTTCCTTCAAAAGGCTGCGCGATATTAAATGCAGACAATCAAGAAGTCATGAAGCAAGCCAGCAGAACTCGAGCGCAGATACTCACTTTTGGCGAAAAAGGAGAAATACGAGCATCTGGCATAGAACTTGATTCAAAACTACAACCATCGTTTCAGATCGAATCACCATGGGGAAGGCAGAAAATCAAACTTAAAGTGAGTGGCAAACATATGGTCCAAAATGCATTGGCTGCATCAGCGGCCGGACTTTTTCTAGGAATGGAATTTCCAGAAATCGCCTTCGGACTTAGCGAAGGAACACTCTCTCCAGCACGCATGGAGTTAAAAACAGCACCATCAGGATGTCTCGTTATCAACGATGCTTACAATGCCAACCCTGTCTCAACTAAGGCCGCACTCGAAGCTTTAGCATCACTTAATAAATCCGGCCGCAAAGTAGCAGTACTTGGGCTCATGGCAGAACTAGGTGATGACGCTAGAGGATTTCATGAGGAAGTCGCAGCGTACGCTCATTCTTTGGAATTGGATCTTCTCACAGTCGGAACCGACCTTTATGGACAAACACCTGAAGACGACATCGACCAATCTCTTACTGGTTTAACCACCGGAGATGCCGTGCTCATCAAAGGATCCCTTGTTGCTGGACTTCAGTCACTAGCGCAACGACTACTAGAAAAATAAGATACTAATCCTCATTTACCGGCATTTCCCGAGGTCGAAGAGGAGTATTAGATTGGTTCCAGGTGGCAAGATCAGTGGCATCACAAACAAGACATAGATAAATAACTTCAATGGACTGAATAGATAGCTGAGTACCGCGTGACTTCTCAACAATAGAACGAGCTGCTTGGCGGAGATCAGTAGATCCACAAGTAGGACAAGTAGGAGTTCGATCTCGAACCCAAGAGAACTCACACGACCCACAAGAAACTTCTATAACTTCTTCACCAGGCGAGCCAGAGATCTCCCCAGAAAGGTTCTCTTCCTCACCACACTGCGGGCAAGTAACTAAAAGCATGATTCCAAGTTATCGGATCAACAACAGAGGAAAAAACGATATCTTTACCAGAATGTCAGGACCAGTAACACAAAGCGATCGAATCACGAACTTGGACACTGTCCGCGGGATAGCAACTCTGTGTATTCTCATTATGAATGCGGTGATGTATGGCATTGGAGATATCGCCTATTACAACCTTGATGCCGGAGGCTCAAACAACGCCGTTGACTGGATAGTTGGCATCCTTGGAGAGATCTTTATCGACCAAAAAGCTATGGCCATATTTTCCATGCTCTTCGGAGCTGGAATTGTATTATTTGCAGATCGGGCCGCGGCAAAAGGTAGACGTTACGTATTGCTAAGCCTTTGGCGAAATTTCTTACTACTCCTTATCGGATTGCTTCATGCATGGTTATGGGAAGGCGACGTCCTTCGGGTCTATGCAATATGTGCGCCGATACTCCTCCTCCTGCGAAAGCAAAAACCAAAATCTTTACTCATACTCGGCGGAGGAATGTTTGGTTTGGCAATTCTCATAGGAATAG
>CACPKO010000044.1 GCA_902634555.1 Actinomycetota bacterium | reverse complement strand
TCCATTTATTTCACTCTGGTAGTTCTGTCTATTTTGTACTAAATAATGAAAAGAAACATTTAAATGCAAAAAAGCAGATAAACATTACCCCCTTAACGGTAGCGACTTTGCCTGATTCTCGGTCTTTCGGCCGATTGATTAAATGAGAAGCAGTAGTTTCCAAGCGGTAGCCTGAAAGTATGAAGGGGCTAATTCTCAGTGGCGGGAAAGGCGTACGTTTACGTCCTCTTACAAACACAAGAGCAAAACAACTTGTGCCCATAGCCAACAAACCCATCCTTTTTTACTGCATAGAGCAGTTAGCAACTGCAGGGATAACTGAAGTAGGGATCATCATTGGAGAAACCGGAGATGAAATTCGAACAGCCGTTGGTGATGGTTCTAAATGGGGTGTAGATATATCTTGGATCCCACAAGAAGCACCTCTTGGATTAGCTCACTGTGTTTTAGTTGCGAAAGAGTTCTTAGGAAACGATGACTTCGTTATGTTTCTTGGTGACAATATGCTTGAGTTGGAACTTTCAAATATGGTTCACCAATTCATAAACGATCGAAATGACCATTCATTGTCTTGTCGAGTTCTGCTCAAGAAAGTTGAAAACCCAAGTTTTTTTGGCGTTGGAGTTATAAACGACGAGGGACGGGTAACTCAACTGATTGAGAAACCGCTGGAACCTCCTTCCGACCTAGCTCTTGTTGGCGTCTACTTCTTTACCGATGCGATTCATGAAGCAGTACTTTCAATCACTCCTTCTCAGAGAGGAGAATTAGAGATCACTGATGCGATTCAATGGCTGATTGATAACGAGCGCGTGGTGGACCACAACATACTTGATGGCTGGTGGATAGACACTGGGAAAAAAGATCCATTACTCGAGTGCAACCGTCTGGTCCTAAGCACAATCATTGCGAATATAGAGCCAAGTGTTGCAATTGATGAACAAACTTCCATTTCAGGAGCTGTTCAAATCGGTGAAAAGTCTGTTATTTCTAATTCTATTATTGAGGGGCCTGTTGTAATCGGTGAAAGCGTAACAATTTCAAACAGTCATATCCGGCCGTTTACCTCAATAGGCGATGGGGTTCAGGTATCCGACTCAATACTTGAAGATTCAGTGTTGTTAGAAGGTTGCGTCATTGACAATGCTGGTCTAATCAATGCTTCTCTTGTAGGGAGTAACAGTAAAGTAAGCGGGAGCGCAGATTTTGCAGACTCGAATACCTTATTGTTGGGTGACAACTCAATAGTTGACCTAAGTTAGGACAATCAAATGACTGATATCACTCCATCGGAAATTATCCAAGATGTTGTTTTTATTACTCCAGAGATTTTCTCCGACGATCGGGGGATGTTCATTGAAACTTGGAGAAAAGAATGGATTCCGAGTGGTCGCGAAATGGTTCAAAGTAATCGGGCAGATCGAAAATCTGGAAGCCTTGTTGGGCTTCACTACCACTTATTTCAATCTGACTATTGGTATGTGCCCGCGGGCTCTGTGCAAGTCGTCCTCTACGATCTACGTGAAGGTTCTCCGACTGTCGGGAATCTAATATCTGCTTATCTGGGTGTTCTCCCGAATGGTGAACACAACCATCAAGGCATCTACATACCTCCTGGAGTTGCTCATGGATTTGCCGCTTTAAGTGACATGACTATTACTTATCTAGTTGACTCTTACTACAATCCGGAAGATGAACTTGGTGTAGCTTGGAACGATCCTGATATTAATGCGCCCTGGGATTTAGTGGAACCAACTATTTCGGAACGAGACTCTCTTAACCCGCTGCTAAGTTCTATTAGTCCTTCTCTTATGCCAAAAGGATAGTCATGCGACTTTTTGTGACGGGCGCAGCAGGTTTTATCGGCTCTAATTATGTCCATCATGTATTGAGTTCTAGCGACAACGAAGTAACTGTATTCGATGCTCTTACCTACGCCGGTAACCTTTCAAATTTAGACAAGTTTAAAACGAATCCGAGATTTGAATTTGTCTATGGAGATATTTGCGATTCAACCGTCGTTGAAGACTCCATGAAAGGGCACGATGCAGTTGTACATTTTGCTGCCGAAAGTCATGTTGACAGATCGCTGGAAACTCCAGATATTTTTTTCCGCACAAACTGTGAAGGCACCGAAATTCTATGTAATGCTGCTCTAAACCTAGGAGTAGATCGTTTTGTACACATCTCCACCGACGAAGTTTACGGATCAATAGAAACTGGTTCCTTCAAAGAAACCGACCCTCTTAATCCGCAATCACCTTACGCATCGTCAAAAGCCAACTCCGATCAAATTGTCTTAGATTTCTACTCTTCACGTGGTTTACCAGCGGTCATCACTCGGTCTTGTAACAATTACGGACCCTTCCAGTTTCCCGAAAAACTAATTCCATTATTTATAACGAACCTTCTTGATGGAATCTCTATTCCTATTTATGGAGATGGAGAAAACATTCGCGAATGGTGCCACGTAAAAGACAACTGTAGAGCGATTGATCTGGCCCTAAACAAGGGAGAAACCGGTGAAATTTACAACATTGGAACAAAAAACGAATACACGAATCTTGAGATTACTCAAATTCTTTTAGATCTAACCGGAAACGATACATCAATGATTAATTGGGTTGAAGATCGTCTCAATCATGATCGACGTTATTCGGTGGATTCATCAAAAATTGAATCTCTTGGCTGGACTCAAGGAATATCTTTTGATAACGGAATCTCAGAAACTGTTCGCTGGTACATCGACAACAGAAAATGGTGGGAACCTCTAAAGGGCAAACTATGAGACTTTTAGTGACTGGCGGAGAGGGACAAGTTGGGAGAGCGTTCTCTCGGCAAAACCACGATCACGAATTGTTTGCATGCAGCCGTTCTGAACTGGACATATTGGATCCAGATTCTATTGCGGTGGCTATAGAGAAGTACCAGCCTGACGTGATAGTCAACTGTGGAGCCTTAACTGATGTTGATAGATGTGAAGTGGATTCCGAATTAGCGCTAAATACAAACGGTTATGCGGTTGGTTTACTTGCTGAACAAGCAGAAGCCTGCGGCGCTTCACTAGTGCAACTATCAACCGATTATGTTTTTGATGGAAAAAAGGAAGACGGTTATCTTGAGACAGATTCAACTAACCCAATCTCTGTTTATGGGAATTCAAAACTTCTTGGTGAACAACTAGCTGGGTCAAACGCTCTGATTATAAGAACCTCTTGGGTTATGAGTCTTGATGGAAACAATATTTTGGTAAAAATTCTTCGCTTGCTTGATGAAGGTAATGAATTAAAATTTGTTAACGACCAAGTTGGTTCTCCAACTTTTACATTTGATTTAGTTAATACAACTATGAGACTCATCGAATCTGAAGTCACCGGAGTGGTTCATGTCACTAATTCGGGATCGACTTCTTGGTTTGACTTCGCTCAACAAGTCGCTGAACATTACGGGTCCGACCCAAGCAAAGTATTGCCGGTAAGTCAATCTGATTTGGATCGAGTAGCGAAGCGTCCGGCGAACTCAATTTTAGAGAACCGTCGTCTTGTCGATTTGGGTCTATCTGATCTGCCACATTATCTTGACTCACTTGACCATCTTCTTCGTAACGAGAATAGAGAACGGTCATGATTAAAGTTGGCATCTACAATCATCATTGGTCCACTCTTGGTGGAGGCGAAGTAAGCGCTGGATCGCTTGCAGAAGAACTGAGTAAGACATATTCGGTCACTCTCTTAGGTCCTGAAAAACCAGACGTTGACACTTTTAAAAGACATTTAAACATTGACCTTTCTCTTTGTGAATTTGAAGAAGTTTCTGGAGATTTAGAAGCTACAAAATCTAGCGAAAATTTTGATTGGTTTATTAATCATTCTTTTTCTAGTAGGGCTATAAATCGGGCTCCACTTGGAATCTTCATCGTGATGTTTCCAGGTGATCCTTTGAAGTTGAGATCGAAAGTCAAATCCGGGGTATGGAGCCCTATGTTGCGTGTTGTTCGGTCACTTGAATCTAAGTGGGAACGTTTTGAGCAACTCCTACAGCAGAACACAAACGATTTGAGTTGGATCAATTCTTACGAGAAATTTTTTGCGATTTCTGAATACACAAAGCTCTGGGTTTCCAAGCTTTGGGGTCGCGACTGCGAAATACTTTATCCCCCGCCTTCCCGTTCACCCATTGGCGGCCAGAAAGAAAGAATCATTCTTTCTGTTGGAAGATTTTTTGAACCTAAAGGAAGACATTCCAAGAAACACTTTGATTTAATCGAAGCATTCAAGAGTCTAGATGATTCTTATTTTCAGGACGGTTGGAGATTAGTCCTCGCTGGTGGATGTGCTGAAGAAGACCAAGATCACTTAGATGAAATAAAGAGAGCAGTTAAGGATTCTGCCATTGACATACTTGTAAATATCTCTGGTGATGAATTAGAAAACCTTTACTCTCGCGCTGCTATCTATTGGCATGCAACCGGTTATGGCGAATCTGCACTAACTTCGCCTTCTCGTTTTGAGCATTTTGGGATATCTGTAGTTGAGGCAATGTCTGCAGGAGCAGTCCCGGTTGTTTTTGAAATAGGAGGACCTTCAGAAATCGTTCAATCGGGAGTAAACGGTCTCCATTGGAGAGAATTGAGGGATCTTGTCGATAAAACAAACCAACTCATTTCTGACTCATCATGGGCTGATTCATTGCGAGAGGCAGCTGTTAAGCGTTCAAACGATTTCCAAAAAGAACGTTACAAAATTCGACTACACAAACTTCTAAGTACGGTCTAGCTTTATTGCGCTTGGGCAAGTGCCACCAGAAAAACGAGAACATAAGAACTAAATTTCTGACTTTGAGCCCCATTCATCTGAAAGATTGAGGAAACACTTTCTAGGGCTCCTTGTGAACCATCTGAAGCGAAGAAAGCCGATCTGACTATATTCTCTCCGTCTACTGCGGGTGGAGTTTCTATTGGATTTACTGCATTTCCGTCTCCGGCTAATGCGAGGAGGAAAGCAACCATTCCGACTGCAATAGATTGAATTTCCGCTAATGAGGTTTCAAAATAATCTGCTGCCATTTGTAGGCCTTCTAATTCTTCTGTTGTGTACCCACTGCTGACTCGGTATTCGTCGTATCGTTCTTCTGGGAAAACTGTGCTCGCATTTGGAGGTCCGTACTCAATGGTGTACCACTTTGATTTGAGACCAAACTCCCATTGAAAGTCATACCCGCTCACTGTAATGACTTCGCCTGAACGAGTTCTTAATTCAAGGTTTTCTACTCTTCCCCCATCATCACCGAAGCCATCTCGGCTTACGACCACTGCCTCATATAGATCATTTATGTTGTAGGTGGCTAGAACCTCAGCTAAAGCTAACGGTTCGGTCCATCGATGTACCGGGTTAATAGCCACATCATCACCGTCATCGGGAACTCCAGGAAAATCAACCGTTATGGTATGGCCTCCTGTTGAAGCTGAAAATTCTGTTCGCGCTACTTGATCTCCCCACATTCGAACTAACCCAGCTGTTGCAGTGATTGCTGTATCGGAACGACTATCTTCATTACTCCACTGACTGTTCCCGCTTCTACTTTCTCTTCCTTCGTAAACTTGGCAACTAATTGTGTCGCAGGTTTTAGCGTAGGTGTAACGATTTTCAGCCAGGGAGTACGAACGCGCAGCAACTGCTTGGACTTGTACGGCTTGTGCACCAGCGCCCCCTCCTTCATCAGCCCAACTAGCTGGCATCTCACGGGGTACTACTGATCGAAGATACTGTTCAAGTGGTAAAGCGTTAACAGTACGTTGATTACCTTCATAACGGGCTGCTCTAAGTTCTCCTCGATACCACGTAGCGGTATTAGAGCCTTCGCATAACTGTAAAGTCACATCAAGATTCGCATCGTCAGTATTTAAAACTGTCAACACAGGTTCGGTGACGGACACGGAGACAGATTGATCTGCTACGGCATCAAAGGCGTCATCTGAATTATTGTCATCTACTGAGAGAACAACTGAAATGGTTTGGACTCCGTCTTCAGTATTGTCCTCAACCCCAGTGAGAGTGACTGTCTGCGGCGTATTCCAATTCGTAGAGTCGAATGTAAGCGAGCCACTAGTTGTGACTTCATTTACGTCATTTGAATTCACTGTCAGTACAACAGGAGATGTTGGTTGTGAGTTAAGAACAACTGTAAAAGTGTCATTTGTTCCTGATTCATCAACAGTGGTTGAACCATTTGTTTCAGTATAAGTGAAGCCCGCGTTTAGATTTTCTGCTGGTGGGTTTTGAGCACTATTAGCGATAACTGGTGGAGCGTAATGAGCAGATCGCACTCTTACGATAGGGCTTCCAATGTTTATCCCTGTGTCAGTGAACGCGCTGCCGCAACTAGAGCCCACTGCTATGGAGTAACGGTCTAAATTCCCGTCGAGAGTGATTTTTACTGCTTTGTTGTCTAGTTCTATCCAGTCACCATTTTCATTGCCAACTACCAAAATGGCATTTTCAACATAGATTTTTGTTGAGGATCCATCATGTTCTCTCAGTCGAACTGTCATTTGTTGAGGATCCAAAACTGAACTGGTGGTATTTCCATAAAAGTGGTCAAGAATCTGATCTCTAGTCCACCCTTCATCTATGGCATAGCCGAGAGAGCCGTACTGTCCCATGCCTCTACCGTGTCCCCAACCGCGTCCTTCTACAACTACGTCCCCGTATTCAGTGACGTATTCCTCAACTCCGGGGATAGTTAATTCTTGTCCGATATAGATAATGTCATTGACGTCCAAATTGTTTGCATCTAGTAACTCCTGGAGAGAAATGTTGTGATCTTCAGCTATGCCTGAGAGTGTGTCGCCTGAAACAACTACATAAGTCGCATCTGCACTTGCTGGACTGGTATTTAAAACAGTGCACAACAAGGCCAAGACAAGTATCAACGCTGATTGGCGCGTAAATTTACTTCTCTTTCTCTGTTCCATTGGTGGTGCGTCTTTCGCTCTACTTTGCATATAGAACCTGAATTTGTGAACTAATGGTTCCACCCAGAACTAAGTCTAGATAATTAGGAATGTGAATGGAAGTAGGGTCTAATCTCTAGCTAGTTTTGTTGAGCGAGTTAAGGAAAGGTGCTTTAGCAATAAGGCAGTCATCAAGAACGACGCAGTAAAGACGGTTGCTATTAAAGCGATTTCAACTCTTAAAAAAAG
>CACPKO010000043.1 GCA_902634555.1 Actinomycetota bacterium | reverse complement strand
GGCTTCTGGTTATATCCAGGCTGAGATTGTGCGCCAAGTGTTACAAACCGCTGGTTACACCGTTTCTGATCCTGCCGAGATTGAGCTTGGGCCATCTAATGCGTACACCGCGATGGCTGAGGGTGCTTGTCACATGTGGGCAAACTCTTGGTACCCAGGTCACTTCTCTTGGTATGAAAACGAATTGCCTGACGGTTCGCTTGTAGCGGATCACGTCATGGCTGTTGATGGTCTTTTCCAAGACTCTGGTGTTCAGGGATTCCTGTTGACCAAGTCATGGGCTGATGACAACAACATCGTTTCTATCGATCAAATCAACCGTGACGAAGCGTTATGGTCACAGTTTGACTCTGATGGTGACGGCGTAGGTGAAATTCTTGGGTGTCCTGAGGATTGGACCTGTGACGACATTATTGAGAACATGATTGCGTTCTCTGGCTGGGACAACTTTGTTGAAACCAAAGCCGGTTATGACGCTCTGTTCGCTGAGTTTATGAACAAAGTAAATGCTGGCGAACCAGCCATTATCTACACTTGGACGCCTGCGTCTTACGTAGTTCAAATGGTTCCTGGCGTTGATGTTGTTTGGGTAAGCGTCGAGAACGTTCTTGACGATTCAAACCCACTTGGCAAAGACGGTGGCGAAAACCATACTCAGGGTGAAGGATTCACTGGCCTTGGTGCCGATGAATGTACTCAACCTTGTCAGTTAGGTTGGGAAGCTGCCGATATCCAGGTTTCAGCCCGTATTGACCTCCTTGAAGGTGATCCGTTCCTTGCAGCATTATTGCCGCAAATACGTCCATCTATCTTGGATATTTCAATACTTCAGGTTGACCAAAGCAATGGTGACGGCTCTGAAGCACACGTGCAAGAGCTTGCCGCTGGCTGGATGGCCGACAACGCTGACACCGTAGCTGGATGGATTTCCGCTGCTGGTTAATTAGTCAGAACGATTGTTAACAGGAAGGGCGGGGCTTAAAAGCCCCGCCCTTCTAACGTTTTCACACAAAAATCAGAAAGAAGAATTATCTCTAAGTGAAGTCCAAGTTTGCAATAAGGGATGCAACACCTGCTAAGTTCGTTGAAGCAGCGATATCTATGACTTTTAGTCAGAAATTTAGGGGGACTGATGACAGATTTTGGTGAACCAATTATCTCATTGGAAAGCGTCTATAAGATTTTTGGACCGGATCCTCGTGGACGAGCTTTTGACCTCGTCAAAGACGGAGTGCCTAAAGACGACGTACAAAGACTAACCGGACACGTCGTAGGCCTAGATGATATTTCTTTTTCTGTAAACAAAGGCGAAATTTTCGTAGTAATGGGCTTATCAGGTTCAGGTAAGTCAACAGCTATTCGTACAGTAAACAAACTCCACGACACGACTTCTGGACGAGTAATGGTAAATGGAGTAAACGTTCAAGAGTTAGAAGGAAAAGATTTACAAGCATTCCGTCAAGAAACCGGAATGGTTTTCCAGCATTTCGCACTGTTCCCGCATAGAAATGTTATTGATAACACCAGTTATGGGTTGAAAGTTCAGGGAGTCTCTAACTCTGAAAGAGAGGAAGCGGCCATTCGCGCTCTGTCGATGGTCGGACTTGAATCCTATGCCTACAACATGCCAAGTGAACTATCCGGAGGTATGCAACAGCGGGTAGGTCTTGCCCGTGCGTTATGTAGTGACCCTCCGATTCTTCTCATGGATGAAGCGTTTAGTGCGTTGGATCCCCTCATCCGTCGTCAAATGCAAGACGAACTTATGGAGATTCAAAACCAATTACATAAAACGATTCTCTTTATTACACATGATCTAAATGAGGCATTAAGGATTGGAAATCGTGTATGCATCTTGAGAGATGGCCGCATTATTCAAATCGGTACACCAGAAGAGATCCTTACCGAGCCAGCTAACGGTTATGTCGCTGAATTCGTTCAAGATGTTGATCAAGGACGAGTAATTACAGTAGATGAAATCATGAAAGACGCCGTCACTTTTGAGGCTAATGCAACACTTTCAACTGTCATGGATCGTTTAGGAAGCAGAGGAGGAGGCTTCTGCTGTGATGCAGAAGGACGACCAACTGGTTTGGTAACAAAAGAAGATGCAAGTTCGGCTCTTGCACAAGGAACAACTGACATAAATAGTGTTCTCCGCACAGACTACGAGACAACAACAGCGGCTGACCGGTTAAACGATAATTACGCGGCTGCAGGAAGAGGAATTCCAATAGCGGTGGTTGATGAAGGAGGACGGTTAGTTGGGGAACTTGAACCTAGAGAGATTATGGAAGAAATGGGACGGGTAGAACAATTAATTGATGGGTTCGAGCGGGAGGTATTCCTATGAGTCGTATCTTAAATTGGGTCACTGAAGAAGATAAAATTGGCATACAGGACAACGAGATCCTTGATCAATGGGAAGTTCCGTTCGGCGCATGGATTGATCAGATGGTGGACTGGATTGACGCGAATCTTGTTTGGCTTCTTGATGCGATCAAATGGCCATTTGAGTTTCTACTCAGAAACTTTGTAGATAATTTTCTAATTGAATGGCTCCCTTGGTGGGGGGCAGTACTCCTGATTTTCGTCATTGGCTGTCTAGTCCGATCGATAAGCGTAGGGGTTACAGCAGGACTAGCACTAGCTTTATGTGGTTTATTGGGGGCTGATTACTGGATTGAATCTATTCGAACAATCGGCATGGTTCTTGTCGCCGTAGTTTTATGCGCATTGATAGGTATTCCCTTAGGGATTCTTTGTGGACGAGTTGATTCGGCGTGGAATGCTGTTCGACCCATCCTTGACGCCATGCAGGTTGTGCACGCCTTTGTTTACATGCTCCCAATCATCTTCTTCTTTAGTATCGGAGTGGTGCCGGCGACTATGGTTACGATGATTTTCGCCATACCGCCGTTGATACGCCTAACAAATCTGGGCATTCGGCAAGTACCCGAAGATGTAGTAGAAGCCAGTCGCGCCTATGGAGCAACAGAATTACGTGTTCTTACTGATGTCCAGTTGCCACTAGCTCGTCCTGCTCTTATGGCAGGGCTTAATCAGACACTCCTCCTCTCAATCTCAATGCTTGGTATCGCCGCCATCATGGGCGCAGGAGGCCTTGGTCGTTTGGTATATAAGTCAGTGCAAAACCTCTCAGTTTCTCAAGCAGCCTCATCAGGTCTCGCATTGTTCATCGTTGCCGTAGTTCTTGACCGGTTATCACAACCTGAAGAATCTGATACAGGTAATTTGTTTTCTCGGATAAGGAAAGCATGGGCCACTCGCTCAAACCCTGAAGATCTCCTTAAAGAAGTTCAAGAATCAGCAGCGGAAAAACCTAGTGAGAAGAAAGAAGACGAACATAAGCAACTTACTCCACAAGAACGGATTGGTTATGCGGCTGCTGGAGTTGGAGGTATTGTCGCTTTAATCTCTACGTTCCTCACCTGGGGTAAAGACTCCGGCCTGCTTAGCGGACACTCTCGTACCACAGATTTAGATCTCGCTGGCCAGTCTTTCACCGGCTTGCAGGCATCTGGAGGTTCCTGGGCAGGATATGTCGTCTTCGGTTTGAGCATATTTCTTATACTCGCTGCAGTCTCTTCTTTCCGCAAAGCTGGTTCCGGAAATCGGTGGTTCTCCCCCGACGGAGTGGTAATAGCTTCGATAGCGATGCTGATTGTTACTTTGACGTATCTCTTAGTAAACAACGCGGTAGGAACAGTCTCCTACAGCCATGGGATAGGGATTTATCTCGCTTTGGCTTCTAGCATTGTTATGGTTTTGGGCGGCGTATACGCACTATGGACTGCTCCATACTCAGCCCTTCGCCCACTTTCATTGACAGTCAGTTGGAGCCGAATCCTTACTGCAATTACAGCAGTCCTGTTTATTTACATTGGTTCAATCGCAGGATGGACTTTTGACGAACGCGGATCGGGACAGTTATCTTCAGCCCAAGAAGAAGAAGTCGCAGCCCTAAAAGCTGAATGTGATGCCGACGCATCTACTTGTCCGTTAAACACATTAGCAATCGGATCTATTTATAATGATGCACGACTGTCAAACAAGATAATTCGTGATGGTTATACCGAAGAGGGCGGGGGACTTGGTTACCTCTCGATCATAGGCATAGCAGCAGCTGCACTTTTCGTTCTACCCGCTGCCGGACTTTTCCGGAAAGAAGAACACTATCGATGGCGATGGACCACACTCGCAGCCGGCACCGGGCTTGGGGTTAGCCTTATTGGTCTAGTCTGGATAGCCAGCTTGCTTCGAGTCTCTGAAACCTTGATAGTTACCGGAAATGGTGCATTCCTAGTCCTAACCGCAGGGTACATACTGTTCTCATCGTCAAAGAAACTCTTAGACGAATTTAGAAGAGAAATGGACTACGACGATTCTGCAGCAGCGGGAGCAGAGAGTGAAGCAGATCAAGTAGCTCTATCAGAAACCTAAAGTAGTGCCGCTTGGTACTACTGCTCTTTGAGCGGGTATCTTCCATATATGGAAGAAAATACGAAAGTTCCCCTTGACGGAGGAACAGAAGAACTACGAATCACCCGTGAATCTGACATAGTCACAATCACGATTAATCGCCCTGAAGTCATGAACGCAATGACAGCGACGATGTTTGCTGACTTCGGGAAAGCATGTCGCGAAATTAATGAAGATATCTCAATTCGTGCTGTTGTCGTAACCGGCGAAGGAGGAAATTTCTGTTCCGGAGCAGATGTTGGAGGCAAAAGGAATGAAGCCATTGCGGCTTCAACGACGATACCGCTTCGTAATCTTCGTCAAATAAAAGAATCTGCACAAACTCTTTATGACATACAACATCCAGTGATAGCAAAAGTAAGAGGCGTAGCTGCAGGAGCAGGACTAAATCTCGCTTTAGGATGCGACCTTATATATGCGTCAGATAACGCAAGATTCTCAGAGGTGTTTGCCCGCAGAGGCCTCTCAATTGATTTTGGCGGATCATGGCTTTTACCGAGACGCATAGGACTACACCGAGCAAAAGAACTCGTGCTCCTAGCAGAAGTAATTGATGCAGTTGAAGCTGATCGTATCGGACTAGTTAATCGTGTTATACCAGACGCTGAATTAGACGCCTATGTAGATGACATCGTTGAAAGGACAGCAGCGGGGCCACCTCTCGCTTTATCGCTTAGTAAAGCTCTTCTAAACAATGGAACGACTTCGTCAATGAGTCAGGCATTAGAGGCAGAGGGTTCCGCACAGGCAAGCAATTTTTCAACCGAAGACGTTCGTGAAGCAGGACTGGCATGGGCAGAAAAACGTCCTACTAAATTTATAGGCCGCTAGCACTACGGAGAAATTTTAATGAGTTCAGAAAATCAATATGACGCTGTAATTATCGGAGCAGGAGTAATTGGTTCCGCCGTGGCTTATGAACTAGCTCAACGAGGATGGAAAACCTGCAATATCGACAAACTGCCGGCAGCAGGATATGGATCTACCTCAAATTCATGCGCAATTGTTCGATTCAGCTATTCCACCTATCAAGGCGTTGCTATGTCCTATGAAGGGATGCATTACTGGACAGATTGGGAGAACTATTTAGGAGGGCCAGAAATAGACGAATCTGGGCTCATTGAGTTCAGACAAACCGGAACCGCCCTTATCAAAGCCCCAGACGGCCATCATCAAAAAGTTACCCCATTACTTGAAGAACTCAATATCCCACATGAGCATTGGGATTTAAATCGACTTTCAGAACGTCTTCCAATATTGGATCATGGCGTACTCGGCCCACCAAGCAGACCAGAGGACGAATCTTTTTGGGCTGACTCAACAGATGACATAGAAGGAGCCTTATTTACTCCAGAGTCAGGCTATGTAAGTGACCCTCAACTGTCATCACACAACTTACAGAGAGCGGCCGAGGCATACGGGGCTGAATTCAGATTTGGCCAAACAGTCGTAGCCATAAACAGCGAAGACAACAGAACTACTGGAGTACGTCTTGAAGATGGAACAGAAATTCAATCTCCAGTAGTCGTTAACGTAGCTGGACCTCATTCTTATTTAATTAACGACTTGGCAGGTCTTACTGGCACGATGAACATAAAAACCAAGGCATTACGTCACGAAGTCCACCATGTTCCCTCACCTGAAGGGTTTGATTTCGAAGCCGATGGTCTGCATATTTCAGATGGAGACGCAGCAGTATATTTCCGCCCTGCAGTCGGCAATAACATCTTGATTGGTAGCGAGGACCCAGAATGTGATGTTAAAGAATGGGTAGACCCAGATGACTTTGATCAAGAAATTCGTGATGACCAATGGGAAGCTCAGGTCTTACGTTGCGCAAGAAGAGTAGAAGGACTTGGTCTTCCGCATGAGAAAAAAGGAGTGGTTGACCTCTATGACGTCAGTGACGATTGGATACCGATATATGACCGAACAGACCTTGATGGCTTCTATGTGGCTATCGGTACAAGCGGGAATCAATACAAGAATGCAGGCGTAGCAGGACATTGTATGGCGGAACTTATTACAGCAGTTGAAGCCGGCCATGATCATGACTCTGATCCAATAAAAGTCAACGGACGCTACACCGGGTTAGAGATGGACCTAGGTTTCTATTCCAGAAATCGAGAAATCAACCCTAATTCATCATTCTCTGTGAATGGCTGAGTTAGCAGAACTCAGTGAGGCTTAAAGACCAAGGCGTTAAATTCTCATAACCAGTTTCAGTAATCAGAACTTGATCTTCTAACTTGACTCCTTCGCCGCCAGAATAGGGGCCTACATAAGATTCAACTGTCATTACCATCCCAGGTTCAAGGACGCCATCATAGCCGAAGTCGTCCCAACTGGCTGGAAAACCAATGCCTGGCCATTCATCACATTGACCCACCCCGTGGAAAAGGACACTGTAATGACGGTAATCATCTAAGGGAGGGAACCAAGCCTTATGTGTTAATTCATGAAATGAGCGTCCAGGAGTAAGTAACTCTATGTTCCGTGTCATCTGTTCAAGAGCCAGTTCATGCGTATGTTTTTGCGCAGCGCTTGGTTTTGAGTCACCACAAATCCACGTCCGCGAAATATCAGTCATCATCCCGTAGGAGCCAACGAGATCTGTGTCAAAGCCAACTAAATCACCATCTTGAATGACATAACTAGAACATTCCTGAAACCATGGGTTTGTTCTCGGACCAGCTGAAAGTAAACGGCACTCCATCCACTCCCCACCACGTGCA
>CACPKO010000042.1 GCA_902634555.1 Actinomycetota bacterium | reverse complement strand
GATCGCGAGTCATAAATGTCTTTAGATTCAGGCCATAATCCGATCAAACGGTCTAAGTATCTTGCTTCAAACTTGTGTGTGTCTTTAGCTAGGGCCTCTAAATCCGCTACTCCGTAACGGCTTGCTCCCGCAGAGAAAATATCGTGAAAGGTTAGGGCAGCAAGAACGGTGAACCCTCCAGCGCTCCCACCTTTGATCGCTAACCGATTTTGGTCGACTCGTTTTTGTTTAACAAGATGCTCAGCGATCGCTACACAGTCTTCTACATCTAAAATTCCCCAATTGTCATGAAGGCGGTGTCTGTATTCTCGGCCGTAACCCGTTGAACCACGGTAGTCGACGTCAGCGACACAAAATCCTCGACTTGTCCACCAGGCAATTGAAAGTTGGAGTTGTGTTCGAGCGGCTCCAGTGGGTCCTCCATGAGCGAGAACGATAAGAGGCGGCAACTCTCCATCTGGAATTTGGAATTCAGGGTTTGTTGGAACATACACTTGCGCCCATGCGGTTTCACCTTCGGACGTCGGGAATTCCAATAATTCTGGCTTCGGAAACCATTCTGGTTTTAATCCTAAATCTCGAGGAGTGGAACACACCGTTTGGTTTCCGTTTGTGATTTGCATCACCGCCGGTTCTTCTCCATATGAGGCAACAACGGCTGCTACTCCGTCAACTGTAGAAGCCAAAGATCCGATACTCGTCGCTTCCAAATTCATTTCACTTACAGAACCATCTTCTTCTAAAACTGCTAAATGATCCTTTCCTGATTTGGAGTATGCGAACCAAATGCTCTCTTCTAGAAACGCATATCGGCTTAATCCAAATACCCATTGTGGTGTTGCTATTTCAAAATCTCCAAAGGTGAGTTGCACGAATTCCTTGTCTTCGAGTCTGTAGAGATGCCACCAATTATCTCGGTCTGTTACAACGTAAAGTTGACCTTCGGGACTCCACGAAGGCTGGAAAAAAGATTCTTTTGTTGTGCCAATACGTGCTTCGTTTGATATTTCTCCATCTTGAAAATCTGCTATCCAAAGTTCTGTGTTATCCCATGGCATATTTGGATGATTCCATTGAATCCAACACAATTGCTTTCCATTTGGGGAAATCGCGGGACTAGAAAAAAAATCTGCATCTAAGGCAAGTTGATTAACTTGTTGCGTCCCATGCAGCGAGATAGCAACGAGACTATTAGCAGGTTCGCCATTCCCCTCTGAGTGTTTTTCCTGCACACATATAAACCAGTCGCCAGCAGGCGTAGGAACTCCATTTGCGTAGCGCAGTCCCCTACTAATCTCTGGTTCAGGAGTAAGGATAGTATTTTGACCGTCTTGACTGAGTTTGTAGAGTCGCTGATCTTCATAATTGCTGTAAATCAAATCATCCGATGTCACAGACCATGCCCCTCCTCCATACTCATGGACGAGAGTGCGTACATTAATGTTTTCAGGAATGACGTCGACGCCGTCTCGGACTATGGCAACACGGCCTCCTTCATCAGGGCGTGACTCAGACCACCAAATACCGCTTTCTGTAACAACAACTTCGCCAAATCCGACCGCTCCAGAAACTACAAGCTCAGCCGTTATAGGAGATTTCCAAGAACCACAGGGCGCTGTTTGACTCACTCGCCTAGTTGCTAAGAAGTTGAGAAATGCGATTTATTCCTTCAACTAAATCATCGTCGCCTAAAGCGAAAGAGAGTCGAGCGTAACCAGGGGTTCCGAAAGCTTCGCCAGGAACAATCGCTACTTGTGCCTGATCTAAAATAATTCCCGCAAGTTCACTAGTGGACTGAGCGACTTGTCCTCCAATGTCTTTACCAAGGAATGCAGTCAAATCCGGGTAAGCATAAAAAGCCCCTTGAGGTGCAATGACTTGCACTCCGTCAATTTGTCTCAGCATCTCAGTCATGGTTTGTCGCCGACGATCAAAAGCTGACCTCATTTCTTTCACTGCCGATAGATCTCCTGAAACCGCAGCGAGAGCAGCTTGCTGAGAAACATTAGCAACGTTGCTTGTGGCATGAGATTGCAAATTAGTGGCTGCTTTTATCGCATCTTCTGGACCAATCATCCAGCCAACACGCCATCCTGTCATCGCATACGTCTTCGCTACTCCATTTACGATCAAGCAGGAATCTGCAAGTTCAGGTACAAGTGAGCGAATTGAATGGTGTTCATGATCGTCGTAGGTTAAATGTTCATATATTTCATCGGCAATAACCCATATATTGTTTTCGACACACCATCGTCCGATGGCTTCCATTTCTTCCTTTGGGTATACCGATCCTGTTGGGTTTGAAGGAGAGACAAACATCAAAGCTTTTGTCTTTTCTGTTCTAGCCTCTTCTAGTTGATCCACTGTGACTCTAAATTCATTAGAGATATCTGTCATTAGTGGAATTGTTTTACCCCCAGCTAAAGCAATTGACTCTGGGTAGGTGGTCCAATAAGGAGCAGGCAGCAGCACTTCGTCTCCTGGGTCTAATAGGACAGCGCAGGAGTTATAAACGGCATGCTTTCCGCCGTTGGTGACAAGTATTTGTGAAATGTCTGGCCGCCACTTTGAATCACGTTCTGTTTTTTCTATTAAAGCTTCTTTCAAAGCTGGTATACCGCCGGCTGGCGTGTACTTGTGTGATGCAGGGTTATTACAGGCTTCAACTGCTGCTTCAACAATATGCGCCGGTGTAGCGAAATCTGGTTCTCCTGCGCCAAAACCAATTACCGGTTCACCAGCTGCTTTTAAAGCCTTCGCTTTCTTGTCAACAGCCATAGTGGCTGATTCAGCTATAGCTCCGATGCGTTTAGATAGTCGTGATGTGCTCATAAGGCTCCATTAAATAGATGCTGTACATGCATACTGCCATTTTTTTACGTTCTCCACAGATTTATTTATATCAATTACAGGCTTCGAGGTACGGGGCTAAGAAATCTTGAGCCAAGTCTCCGCTGGCTTTGATCTCTAAATCAACATACATTGAACATGCTTGTAATCGAAGCTGATCTTTTCCGCAACCTAATGCTGTTGCTTGATTATCGAATTCTTCTACTCTCATCAGATAATCGATTGGAGCGAGAGGCTCCTCGGGATTAGCTGCTTCTAACTCTTCTAGTGTTTGACCCTCTAATCGTTCTAGTACTCGTTCAGCAACAATTTTTCCAGCTTCCACTAGTTCTGTGCAATCCTTCGCTTGAGTTGGGTCAGATATTGATCGAGACGAACAAGAAGTCATAATCAAAGCAATTACGAAAAGGGCTGATACAAACTTCACATAAGCAACTTAGCCGCCCAATGCGTAAAAATTTGTTAGGGATTAGCAATAAGTAAAATCAGCACATAATGCAACCACACCGCAGTGGTAACAGACACATGCCATACCTCGTGGTAGCCAAAAACTTTCGGAGAAGGATCAGGCCACCGAGCTCCAAGCATCAAAGCCCCTGCGCAATACAAAACTCCTTCGGCTATAAGCAAAGCAAGGGCTGTCCCGCTCAATGATTGAAATATTTCAGGAGCGACAACAATCGGCACCCACCCAAGAGCTATATATAAAGTGTTCATCAATCCTTTTGGAGGATGAAATGGAAGAAGTCTCATAACAACACCGATACCGGCGCCGATCCAAACAGCAAGCAACATGAGAGTTGTTGAACGTCCATCTAAAGCACTGATTGCTATCGGAGTGGCGCCGGCACCAATAAGAATAAAAATTGCTGCATGATCAAAACGAAATAGTTTCTCCCAAACAGGTATCGGCCATTTTTTGAAATGAACTATAGAACTTGCTACAAGCATTAACGTCGCTCCAGCCCCATAGACCAAAGCGCCTATACGATCTTGTCCTGCTGGAACATTGAAAGCCACGATTAAGGCCGTGGCAACTGAACAAGGAACGGCTACACGATGTATACGTCCGCGCCATCTCGGGCGAGGACGAGACAACATGCGTTCAATAGAAGGAGACACCCCAGGCGGAATAGCCGGAAGTTCTTCAGAGTCGTCCACAACTGACACGCTAGCCAATAGATGACGCTGCTCAGGTGACTGCACGCCAAATCGCTGTTGATGCCATCGCCACGACAATGACAAAAATAAAAGGTGCCTTTTTCCAAACCGCTATTGCCCCGACTCCCACCCCAATTAGTCGAGCATCTATTACAAGAGTTGAACCATCTACAACTGACATAAGAACAATGATTGATGAAAATAATGCGGGCGGAAGAAACTCTGTGACTGATTGAAATCTGGTTGATAACCGATCTCCTGCAGCCACCCCAACCAGCTTGAAAAAATACGCCCCGCCGGAAAGCACGATGAGTGAAGTCCAACTCATTTCAAACCTTTTCGATGTTGGGACCAGATGCCAGGAACTACAGCAAAGAGAGAGAGTAGAACTGGCAAACCCACTGGGCTCAACGGCACAACAATAACTGTTATGACTGCTCCTACAAGAGCAGTGGTTCTCTTTGCGCGTGTACGCAAATGAGGCAATAAAAGTGCAACAAAAGCTGCAGGGAACGCTGCGTCAAGACCCCATACGCTTGGATCTTCTAATAACCCTCCTACTAAAACTCCGATTATGGTTCCAGTGTTCCAGAAAATAAAAAGCCAAATTCCTGTGTACCAAAAGGCGTCTCGGGATTTTTCCACCGAATTCTGCGCAGTAGCCATTGCCGTAGTTTCATCTATGACGAGATGGACAGCTACGGCCCGTTGGGCTCGAGAAGGAGTACGTAATAAAGGAGCAACTAAGGGACCATAAAGAGAGTTTCGTGCTGCGAGTAAAAGAGCGCTTCCAACGGCTGTGACCGGGTTCCCCCCACTGTCTATAACAGATACTGCGGCAAACTGAGAGGCGCCTGTGAACGTAAGAGAGGAGAGCACTATTGCTTGTGCTAGTGAGAATTCTGCCGAGTCGGCAAGCACCCCGAATGTGACACCTAATAGTCCGGTAGCTGCGGCCAGAATAAAAGCTTCTCTCCGATGAGAGTTTTTCATGAAATTTTCGCCACTAGTTGGCTAACCAGTCTTTCTAATTCTTCTGCGCAGCGGTCAAAAATCTCTTGATCTCCTCCAGCAGGGTCAACAACTTCTTCCCAGTCTTCAATTTCAACTTCTGCTAAACCCATGGCTGCTATCCGAGTTTCAATATCTCCTTCCTCAGGTAAATGACGGATAAGGCGTGGCAGAGTGCCAGTTCGTGATGCGATCTCAGGAAAATGGCGTCGTATCCAAAAAATATGGCTTGGCTCCATGGCCACAATTAGGTCGGTTGCAAGATGTGAATGTCCAAATTGACTACTTAAATGGGTGGGTTCAGATAACCCGTACGAAGCTAAAGCTTTACGTGTTCGGATGCTCATCGGTTGACCTTCTAAAACTAAAGTTCCAGCACTTGTAGCTTCAAATTCAGAGGTCTTGTTAGAGAAAAAAACACGAGCCATCACTGATCTAGCTGAATTTCCCGTACACAAAAAACATATCGACGGAAGATTATTCATCAGTTGGCAAAATCTTTCATGTCGATGCGAACGAAAAGAGCTTCTGCTTCTGCAGTGACCTCTCCGTTAGCTAAGCAATGAGCTTGAGCAGTGAGGCGGCGCCCTTGCTGATGGTCAATCCATGCTTCAAAGCGAAGATCGGTGTTTATCGGAGTGGGGCGCCGATATCGAATCGTGAGTTTCCCGGTTACTGATCCTGCGGCTCCCGCACTTGATAGGACACCGGAAAGAACGTCGTCAAATACTGCTGCGATCATTCCACCATGAACTGTACGAGGTGGGCCTTCTCGGGTTTGGTCAAAGCTCACTTCTCCCACTACAACTTCTTTACCTTCCAAATCTTCATTCTTTGAGATACGCACAGGTGGGGCTAGCGGATTGCTCTCTCCACGAAACAGTGAGTAATCGCGATGTTCTTCGCGAAGTTGGTGTGCTGTTTCTTCGTCGACATCTACATCAACTTCGTACCATTTGATTCGGGTTGGGCCGTTCAGAAGTTGTTGCGCTTGATCAAGTAGTTCTTCTACTCGCTCTAGTGTCTTGTCATCTGAGACACGAGTATGAAGTTGTTGAATTAATGACCTTAGTTTGTGGGCTACTCGATGGTTAGAGAGTTGGTTACCGTCTTCTAATGGCATTCCAACAGTCTGTCATCCCATATCGGTAAATAGGCTTTTCATTTGCAAACTTCGTAAATAACGGATGGATCGCTGACAGTAAGGCAGACTATAGATATGGGGATTAACCATTTATTTGAAGAAAAACCGCTCTATGGAGTCACTGAACAAGTCTCTCCTCTAGTTCGACGGGTAATGGCAGAAAACCCTTCTGTTTTTACTTACTACGGAACAGGGACTTTCATTATTGGCCCGCCAGAAGGAGGAACGGTTGCCATCATTGATCCGGGGCCTAAAGAAGACTCACATATTGAAGCTCTTTTGAAAGCAGTTGAAGGTCAAAAAGTGAGTCATCTCCTTATTACTCACACTCATCCTGATCATTCACCTGCAGCAGCTGCAATAAAAGAAGCCACAGGGGCTTCTACTTTTGGGTTTGGAGCGCACCCTGAGGTATCAATCAAAGCTTACGAAGCACGAGTTGCGAAAGCCATTGAGGAAGGGAAGGACCCTGAACCTGAAGATGGAGAAGGAGCAGGCGACCGAGACTTTGTGCCAGATATTTTTGTATCCGATGGAGAAAGAATCGCCGGAGATGGCTTTACTTTTGAAGCTCTTCATACTCCAGGTCATATTTCAAATCATCTTTGTTTTTCTCTGGAAGAAGAAAACACTTTGTTTTCCGGTGACCATGTTATGGGATGGTCTACCACAGTGATTCCTGCTCCAGATGGAGATCTCAACGACTATATGAGAAATATGGAGCGCCTTATCCATCGATCAGACGAAACCTATCGACCCACTCACGGACCTCCAATAAAAAATCCCGTTCCTTATGTGGAGGCTCTCATAGCTCACCGTGAAAACAGGTCCCAACAAATTTTGAGTGAACTAGCGAAAAAGCCTGCTCCTATTATGAGCATTGTTGAAGAGATCTATAAGCACGTAGATAAAGAACTTCATAAACCAGCCGCCGCTTCTGTCTATGCGCATCTACTCGCTCTACAAAAAGAAGGGCGAGTGACTTCTGAAGATGCTGAAGATTTCAAATCGTGCTGGGAGTTAACTTAACTATTGAAACTGTAAGTACAGGGCAGATGTTTAATGCCGTTTATGAAGTTGCTTAAAAGCCGGTCGGGTGGTGCAGTAGCTTGTATGTCGGGAACACTCCGGCAGATTTCCCGAAGCATTACTGTTATCTCCCGACGAGCAAGGTGAGCTCCTAAACAAAAATGTGGACCGGGCGCACCGTAGCCAAAATGTTCTTTGGCCTCACGGAAGATATTGAACTGATGTGGATCCTCGAAGACTTGAGGATCTCGGTTAGCGGCCCAATAATAAAGGGCAACTTTGTCTCCCTCTGAGAATTCATGATCCCCTATTCGTAGACCGTCACGTGTTGCTGTTCTCCGCATGTATATAACCGGACTTGACCATCTCACAATTTCTTCAGCTGCTTTTGGCGCCAATGTTTCAAAGTCATTCCAGAGGGCTGCTTTCTGATCTGGATGTTCAGTTAATAAATGCATCCCCCAAGACAAAGCGTTTCTGGTTGTTTCA
>CACPKO010000041.1 GCA_902634555.1 Actinomycetota bacterium | reverse complement strand
GAAATACCTGAAGGGAACGCAACTTTGACTGCGGTATTCCGTCGCGGAGAAGGAAGAGTCGGGTCTTGCGAATTGAAAATAAATGATATTCCCTCCGGCCAAGGAGAGCTGCCTTTATACATGCGGATGATTTCTTCCATAGGGCAAAGCATCGGATCTGACCATGGGTCGCAAGTTTCAACTCAATACAACGGAGCTTTTCCCTTTACTGGAACCCTTCACGAAGTAGCAATTCAACTACTTTCGCGTGAAGCATCTGGAACCAAAGAGGCAATAGCTAGAGCGGAGAATGCAAGACAATGACTATTTCTGTAACTCTTCTCGGCACGGGAAGCCCTATCCCGAGTGCAGAGAGAGCAGGTCCGGCTACTTTAATTAGTGCCGGAGACGAACATTATTTAGTAGATGCCGGTCGTGGAGTTTTAATGCGTCTAGCCGGTCTCTGGCTGGGAGCTGGAAACCTAAATGGAGTACTACTCACCCACCTGCACAGTGACCATTTCACAGATTTGAACGACGTTATAACTTCCTATTGGATTCTTGGTCCAGCCGAAAAGCCGTTAACCATTGTTGGTCCAATCGGAACTCAAGAAGTCGTCGACTCCATCCTTGCCTCCTTAAGTAGAGATGTGCAGTACCGGATGGATCATCACGATGATCTCAACAATCCCCCTCTCCTGAATGTAATTGAGGTGACCGAAGGACCGGTTCCCCTAGAAGGTGAAGTATCTATTGCATGCGCCCCAACCGATCACAAGCCAGTTGAACCAAGTATCGCTTTTAGTTTCAGCCACAATGAAGTGTCAGTAGTCACTGCGGGAGACACTCTTCCGTGCCCTGGGCTTGATTCCCTTTGCGAAGGTGCAGACGCGCTAATCCATACTGTAATCAGGAAGGACATCATTCAATTCTCACCTAACCCACGTGGGCTAGATATTTTGGACTATCACTCATCTCCTGAAGAGGCAGCTCAAACTGCTGATCGGAACGGAATGTCTACTTTAATAATGACGCATTACGTTCCTGATTTGAATGTGACGAGTCCCGCCGGAGATGGACAAGACTGGGTGGATCTCGCTGCGCAACATTTTTCTGGACAAATCGAAGTTGGAGATGATCTCCATCGCGTTGAAATCACTAAAGGAGACTGATTTCATGAAAGCTTTAAGAACGCCTGAAGAGTGCTTTGCTGATCTTCCGGGCTACAACTTTGCGGAAAATTATGTAAATGTTTCTGACACAGAAGGTGGGCAACTCCGGATGCACTACTTAGATGAAGGGCCTTCAGAAGCTGACCCTATTCTCTTACTTCACGGTGAGCCCTCTTGGAGCTACCTCTACCGCCACATGATCCCTGTTTTAGAGGCCGCAGGGCACAGAGTTGTAGTTCCTGATCTTGTCGGGTTTGGGAAAAGCGATAAGCCTTCAGAAAAAGAAGATTACACATATGCCCGCCACATAACTTGGATTTCAGAACTCTTATTTGATTCTCTTGATCTTTCAAACATCACGTTTTTCGGTCAAGACTGGGGTGGGTTAATAGGTCTACGGTTAGTTGCGGCATCACCAGAACGCTTTTCTCGCGTGGTTATAGGAAACACAGGACTCCCGACAGGTGACGGCCCTCTCAGTGCTGCTTTCATGGCGTGGCAGAAATTCTCGCAAGAATCTCCACACTTCGATATTGGAAAGATTGTAGGTGGCGGATGTGTGAGTGATTTTTCTGAAGAAGTCATTTCTGCCTATAACGCACCATTTCCCGATGACTCTTACAAAGCTGGAGCGCGCATATTCCCCTCATTAGTCCCCACCACTCCAGATAATCCCGAGTCAAAAAATAATCAGAAAGCTTGGGAAGTTCTGAAACGTTTTGAAAAACCATTCCTCACTTGTTTCAGTGACAGCGATCCGGTCACCAAAGGAGGAGAAGGTGCTTTTATCGGCAGAGTTTCTGGAACAGAGAACCAACAGCATGTCAAAATTGAGAATGCCGGGCACTTCCTTCAGGAAGACAAAGGCCCTGAACTAGCAGAAATAATTAACGAATTCATCGCTAAAAACTAAGGACGACTATGAATGACGCACCTGCCAAGGGTCCACGCTACGGAGTGGTAGACATTGAATATGCAAAGAAGCTAGCCACTACAGAACCTGATCAAGACGGCCCCGTTTGGATGGTTAATCTCATGCATTATCGTGAATCGGCTGACTACCAGGATGGTCAAGAGAGTCAGATATCTGGCAGGCAAGCTGACGACATTTACTCACCAGTCGATGTGTTAGCAAAGATTGGAGCGGAACTCGTTTTTATCGCTGAAGTTGAAGAACAACTTTTAGGAAAAGATCCGCTGTGGGACCGTGTCGCCATTGTGAAATATCCAACTCGGAAGTCTTTTATCGAGATGCAGCAGCGTGAAGACTTCCAAGAGAAACATGTTCATAAGGAAGCGGGAATGAAATCAACAATCGTTATGGGTGGGCTTCCAACCGCATTACCCGAGATGGAAGGAGTTTCGAGCGTCGACCCTGATCAAGTCCCCCACCCTGCAACCGAAGAAGATGGTGAAATAGTCGTTCTTCATGTATTGAAATATGAAGAATCTGTTGATTTAGGAGAAAATCCTGAAGATATGAACAATTACACTTCAGAAGCAGCAAAAGTAGCCGCTCAACACGGGGTAAGTGTTTCTGGATTCTTTGCTGTCGAAGGAACAATTCTTGGCGATGGTAGAGATTGGGATCAGATTCGATTTATCAATTATCCAAGTAAACGTGCTTTTATGGCGGTGGTTTCTGACCCTGATCGTTTGAAAGCCCAAGTGCATCGCGAAAACGCTATTTCGGACACTTACACTCTTATTCTTCGACCCACTCTAAATCGGCTTAAAGAGTCTCTCGAGAGCTAGCTCCACTCATATTTAGTCCGTGTCGCGCTGCGTTACCTTCAATTCTTGCTCCTTGTGCATGAAGGTGTGGTGCCATCTCTTTCCATAGCGACCGTAAGTGATAATGCGGCACACGAGGAAATAGATGGTGTAGCAGATGATGATCATGGCCGCGTATAAGGAAAGTGCTTCCTGGGAAAGTAAATATTCTTGTATCTCGGTACCTAGTGGTTTCTTCATGTGGCCGGTGCGGCAACCAAGCAAAAACCAGAGCTAACCAGTATCTAGCGGCCCAAGTAGGAAGGTACCAGAGAAGCCAAACAATTTTTCCGTAACCAAAGATTGTCCCCATGGTTAAAACTAAAACATGAAGCGTTGCCACGATTTGAATCGCTTTTGCCACTTCAGGTCCCCGCAATCTTGAACGTTCAGCGAAACGTTCTCGAATTTTTTTAGGAAAAAGTAAAGCAAGGGAAGGGAAAAACGCAAGAAAAGGAGTCAGCAAGTACAGCGAAGCTCCTGCAATGGTTCGACCAAATATTTGCGCAGGGGTTCCCTCCGAATTTAAGACGTCAGGATCTTCTTCTCCGTTGGCATGCGTGTGATGCAGTAAATGGATCCTTACATGGCCGGTGAAGCTTTCGCAAAGAACAAAACCACTTATCTGGCCTATCAAATTGTCAAGCCAAGATAATTTAGGATTACCTCCAGATGGGGTGTGATGAACGCTTTCATGCATCGGCATATAAAACGCTTGGACGAAAAGTGCGCTGAGCGCCATTCCTGCCAATAAAGGAAGTGTGCCATTTTCAGTGAGGATGATCACTCCAACAAAACCGGCAATTGCCCAAATCAAATTAAAAAGAGTCCGTAAACCAAATTTTCCCACAAAAGGTGAAGTGGCTTCCTTTTCGTAAGTGAGGCGTTCAATACCTGTAAGTTTTTCCATAATTTTTCCCAAAGTTAAAGGTACACCAAATTTTAATTTTCAAACATTTATCCCTCAGAGATGCCTATTTGAATATTCTTCTAGAAAAATCTAGACTTAATTCACCAACCAAGAGAAATCGACAAGATTATGCTTTTCCATATAACACACACCCACGATGAACATACGTGCCCTGCCCATAACGATGAAGTTATGTCAGAGACCTTCGCTATTGTCGTTGACACCCTAAAAGAGAATGTTAATGATGTACTTGGAGCTTGGGTTGACCCTCCGGGCCACCAGTTTTTCTTTGTAGTGAATGCAGATGACACTGCGCAGATATTCGCTGGATTATTTCCAGTCTTTAACGTCGGTACTGCTCAAGTCAGACCGGTCGGTGATTTTGCTGCGATGATGGAACTCCGAAAAGAACTCACATCTTAAAACAGGCCTACTAATTGAATTTAGGTAAATTGTTGCGGTTCATTTCGTTGAATCAACACCCTAATTACTCATTATTTTTGGGTCCGTACATGGGATCTAATTGCTTTAGGAAGATCATGCAGCGCTCATATTCTGCTGTTTCGCCTATCTCTTGAGCGGTAAGCCCTAGGCCTTCCAGGCAGCGAAGAAACCCTAGGTTGTGGGGGGCATTCCATCTCACTAAACCTGATCCTCTCCATCCGTTCTGACGTAAGCGGTCTAAACCTCTGTGATACCCAACTCTGTACGCTGCGTACATTTCAATGGGATCGCGCCCTAAGGAACCTATTTCTGCCCATGCATCAAGAAACTCAGGCCATCGGACAAGAATTTCTACGACTTTGTCTCTTCGTGATGTCTTATCGTCTAGTAAGCGGGCTTCATCTAAAGCTTTTATCGCCGTGGGATCTTCAGAAGGTAATACGAATTCAGGTGATTTTTGGGAACTTAATTCGACGGGGTGAGAATCAGACATGCTTATAGATTATGTCGTAAAAATCCCAACCACTAATCGACTAAGCCGTCTACCAGCACTTTTGAGCGTTTATAGCATGCTTCAGAGAATTGCATTTAGTTAACCTTTCGTACGACTGGAAACTTTTGACTGACAATAGCGTCTCCTCGGCTAAGCGATGAGTCAATATAGGTGTCGAGTGCTGGTTGACCGTTATAGGTGATGTCATCGCCGAGCCAATTGACTGAAAAAGCGGCTCGTCTTCGTGGGAGTTGATTACCAGGGGCGCAATGCAGCATGTGTGACCACCAAACAAGCATGTCGCCCGGCTGCAACTCTGTTGCGGCTACTGGTATATCCATATCAATAGGTGGAAGCGGGAGTTCAGAACGAGCATGACGATAACTGGTGTTTGGGTTATCAAAATCAACGGCACGGTAAAGGACGGGTGGATTGTGTGAACCGATCAGAAACCGTAGTGCTGATTCAAGGGGAATGTGATCTAACGCAACCCAACTGTTAACAACCTTTGTGCCATCAAGCGGATAGTAGGAATGATCTTGGTGCCATGGTGTTAACGCACTATCACTATGTGCTTCTTTTATTAGCAAGAAATCGTAGAAAAGAGTGAGAGTTGGACTATCAAGCAACGGCCATACCAAATCTGGGAGAGAAGAATTGAAGATGAACCTTTGAAAGGGTTTCACACTTCGCCATGCTCCTGAACTAAAAGAAAACCGCCCCTTATCGTTCTCTCGTTTAACTATCTCTAAGTCAGCACTTGCGCCAGCTAATGCTTCGATTATTCCTTCTTCGATAACGGCTAGCCAAGAGGAGTCAAATGCTCCCCGTAGGCAGATCACGCCGTCTTTCTCTAATGCCGTACGGGCATCACCGGCTATGTCTCCAGAGTTAGCGTCAAACGACTGAATCGTGTGATTAGCTTCGTACGATTCTGCCAATTCCTATCCTTTCTGTATCTGGAAGCCTGCCTTGATCTGCGGACTAGAAAGCACCTTAATGGGTTAAGAACCCGAGAAACATAATTGGCTTTTACCCATTAGGTAGTCTCTAGAAATGCAAAGAAAGTTGTGGGAGGATGAAGGAACTCTAGATCTTCACGATGCATCTATAACGATTCATCGTGAGTACTTCCCAGCATCAAAAGCAGATACTTACTTGCAAGAACTTAGAAAGATTCGTTGGAAACAGAAAAAGATCGTAGTTTTTGGCAAAAAACATCTTGAGCCACGAGAAACCGCCTGGTATGGCGACGGAGGTATCTCCTACACCTATTCTGGTGTAACCCATACCGCCAGGCCGTGGATACCGGTACTTGCGGAGATGCGTGAAGACATAATGAACACTATCCACGCTTCGTTCAACTCTGTCTTACTGAATCGCTACAGAGATGGGCAAGATGGAGTCGCTTGGCATGCTGATGATGAACTCGAACTCGGCGATCATCCGATCATTGGCTCAGTTAGTTTGGGGCAAACACGTTGTTTTCAAATTCGGCGGAAGCAAACCCCAAAAGAAGTTGTTTCATTAAACCTCCATCATGGAGACCTCGTAGTTATGAGTGGTAATACACAGAAATTCTGGGAGCATCAAGTACCTAAAACTAAACAGAAAGTCGCTGAAAGAATAAATCTCACTTTCCGAAAGATCCATTATGGGTAGAAAAGAATCCCAACCTAAACAGTCAGGAACCGGTTTATCTCGTTCCTCGCTAACGATGTTCTTGGTTTTAGTGGGTCTTTCAATTGCTTGTACGGTTTTAGCAAGAGGTAACGGGCCTGCTGCTGGGGAGGCGTCAGTCACTCGTTGGATGAGCAGCAATTCGCCTTTTTTTATTGATTTCTTCGCCAGTATTAGCGATCCACTACTGACAGATCTTGCGGCCCCAATTGTCTTTACTTTTCTTGTTTTAACTGTGTGGTATTTGTGGGGCCGCTATCCAGCAGTAATCCTTGGTTTAGCAGGGGCGTTTACCGGATTAACGCGGATTGGTGACCTCGTGCATCGACCACGACCAACTTCTAATGGAGAATGGATTGAATACTCTTTCGGTAACGGAGGCTACCCAAGTGGTCATGTCATATTCAGTGTTCTTATTTTTGGAACCATATGGATACTCTCCGCTGAACGCACGTCAATTCTTGTATCAAAGGTCATAAGTTTTGGTTTCCTGGCAATTGTTGTTCTGACTTGCTGGAGCCGAGTGAGCGAACTTGAGCATTGGCCATTAGACGTGGTTGGAGGACTCTTCATGTCAAGCGCAGCACTTATTTTGGTTAATTCTGTAAATAAAGCCTTGCCGAATTTGATTAGCGAGAGTTCTTCTCTTAAACAATTATTGGGCCTAGATAAGGGAGTTTTAGGAAATAAGGATGCTTAGTACAAACTTGGATGGTAAAAGAGCTGTAGTCACTGCCGGCGGAAGCGGTTTGGGTCTCGTTATCGCCGAAACTCTAAGTGAAGCAGGTGCGAACGTTTACGTTTGCGACATTGACCCAGAATCAATCAAGACCCTTCCTGCTCATTTAAGTGGGACAGTTGTTGATGTATCTGATCCAGAAGCGGTTGAAAACTGGTTAATCAAGATTGTCGCAGACGGAGTTGACATCCTGATTAATAATGCGGGAATAAGTGGACCGACTGCAGCAATAGAAGATATAGCTGTCAAAGATTGGCAAGAATGCTTACGAACTAATCTGGATGCAATGTTCTTCTGCTCTCGTCACGTAGCAGCACACATGAAAGAAGCCAATACCGGTGTCATCGTGAATCTGTCATCAACGGCGGGTTTCCTTGGAATGCCGCTTCGAGCCCCGTATGTAGCAGCAAAATTTGCGATTGTCGGTTTAACTAAGACCTTAGCTATGGAATTAGGTCCCTATGGCGTAAGAGTTAATGCGATTGCTCCTGGTTCAATTAATGGGCCAAGGATGGACCGTGTTATCGCCGCTCATGCAGAAGCAGATGATTTAAACGAAGAAGACGTTCGCCAAATGTACACCAGGGGTGTTTCGATGGGGAGATTCCAAGACCCTGATGAGATAGCGGATCTAATTTTATATTTAACAAGCGAGCACGCACGTTCTATTAACGGACAATTGCTTTCTGTTGATGGGCACACCGAAACTCTTTACCCGCGTGACTAATGCGAGCAATTTTTAGAACAAATTAGACAAAATCTCGCAACATTTTTTGCAACTCAAGTTGATGTTGTTCTTCTATAGATATCTGATTACGAGAAAATTCTTCCAAGAACACCGAGTGTCCTTCAACTAACGAAAGAAGATTTTGATAAAGCCCGATGGTATGTCGTTCGTGGTCAACGCTTTCTTGAAGAATCTTTCCTATTCCATGTTCAAATGTTTCTTCAACCGTCGCCACTTTCGTGGACGGGTGGCCGCCAAATCCCGTAAGTATCTCTCCTACTTGCTGAGCGTGATCAAGGGACTCAACGGCTTGGGCCTTCATGAATTCAACTAAAGGTATGCGATGTGGTCCTGCGATCATTAGTGAATAGTGCGTATAGCGAACGACACCAGACAACTCTGCCTCAAGTATTTCATTGAGCGTGTCAACAAGAATTTCTTCTGAAAAATTAGGCATTTTAAACTTCCTTTCCTAACTATTTTAACACAAGGAGTTTCTAGAGAATCAATTACTTAATCTGTCCACCGCCGACACAAAAATATCGATTTCTTCTTCAGAGTTGTAGTAATGAGTTGAGGCTCGAACCACAGTGGGGATTCCGCGATGATCTAAATCGAGACGTGCTGCGCCAGGGGCTGTGGTTGAAGTATTTATTTTTTGCGCACGTAGTTTCTGGCTAACGGCTTCACTTTCCAATCCTTCAATACTGAATGTGACAATTCCGCCTTTATCTTCGCCCTGGTCGTGAATAGAAAGATGATTAAGGCTTGCTAATTTTGATCGCAATATTTCGGCAAGTGCCTTCAGTCTTATGGATGTTTTCTCTACGGTGAGATCCAAGGCGTAATCTATAGCAGCGCCCAATCCGAGTTTTCCAGCAAAATTGGTTTCCCAATTCTCAAACCGTTTTGCTCCATCAACAATTTCGTACCCCATGTCGCTGGTCCAAGTTGCGGCACGAAGATCAAGAAATGGTGGATCTATTCGATCCAATGCCGACTCTTCTACATACAGAAAACCCACTCCTCTTGGGCCGCGAAGATACTTGCGGCTTGTAGCGGAAAGTACCTGACAGCCGATCTCTTTGACGTTTATTGGTGTTTGACCAATTGACTGGCAAGCATCGAGAACAAAGAACGTGTCGTAAGCGTTACAGAGGGCACCTACTCTTTCGGCGGGATTTATCAGTCCTCCGCTGGTCGGAGTATGGGTCAAC
>CACPKO010000040.1 GCA_902634555.1 Actinomycetota bacterium | reverse complement strand
GTGTTCATCGTTTACAAGCAGACCATGAAATAAAAGTACTTACCCATCATGATTTTAGTTCTGCCTATGCTCCTCCTGATCCAAGCGAGTATTTTGAGGATCCTGATATCACAGCTCTTGATCTTGCCGATGATGAGGATATTGAAAAGTTTCGTAATCATATGAGACGGACAAATCCTTGGGGTACTGAACGAGAGCCTCCAAGCTCAGAGCAAATTCGGGCATGGGGAGCCACTGGATTTGGTATAAATAGCAAAATATTTAGACCTCCTGAAGCGAACTGGACAGTCGGTGATATGGAAGAAATTTCTCTTGGTAAGAGAACTTGGTTGGCGGTCCATACTCCAGGACACACCCACGACCACCTTTGCTTATACGACCCTAATGATGGATTATTTTTTTCCGGAGATCATGTTCTCCCTACAATTACTCCTCACATCGGAGGAATAACGAATCTAGAAAACCCCCTTGCTACCTTTATTGAATCTTTAAAACGCATGAACGAATTCTCTGATGTTTCGAAAGTTTTACCCGCCCATGGTCATCCTTTTGTAGATCTAAAAGGACGGGCCGAAAATATAATTGAGCATCATGTTGAGCGACTTGATTCAATTCGTGAAGCTGGAGATGAATTAGGCCCTGCAACTGTTGAAACTTATATGAAACGTCTGTTTAAAGAACGATCATGGGGAGATATGGCTGCTAGTGAAACTTACGCTCACCTTCTCCATTTACGGTTTTTAGGTGAAGCCTCTGAAGAAGAATCTCAAGGGCTGAAAATTTATAAGATTAAGTAATTTATTCATTTGACATTACTCACTAAATGGTGTTGAGTAGTCACTCTTAGTGAATTCCCCTATCATTAAGGTGGAGTTTTAGAGTAAAGAGATACTAAAGAGATTATGAACGCGAAAATCAACCACAATTTGATTCACAAAACCGTTAAATCGGTTCTCGCTTCGCGCCTATCCACATTTGCCTATTCACCAAAATCTTGGGCCTTTAAGAACACATTTATGTTCTGGACAAACCATCAAAGGCCTCGAGGAGTAACTAGTTAATTAACTAGAACAACAAATTCCTTGAGGCCGCCGGAAATCCGGCGGCTTTTTTAATTTTTCACCGTTCTCACTAACCATCTATTAATCAAACAAAGGAAAAACTATGGAAACACTTTTAACATTTGAACCAGAAATTTGGAGGTCAGAGGCCGCATGTATGCGAGTTGGCGTCCCCACTGATGTGTTCTTCTCAGATCATCTTGGTGATATTGCAGAAGCAAAACGTATATGTGCAGATTGCCCTGTGATGCTGGAATGCTTAGAAGCAGCAATTGCTCGACATGAACCATGGGGTGTATGGGGAGGGCAAATATTCCGAAAAGGAAAACTTATTGCAAACAAACGAAGACGTGGCCGACCTTCAAAAGTTCCACGACCAGATGAAGAGCTGCCTGTAATCCCAGTTCCGATTCACCTTCAATCAGAGCTACGTTCGGCATAGCTGAATGAAAAAAATGGCGGGTTGGGGTGACGTTTAGGCGAGCCCCGACCCGTCGGCTTCTGATCACGATACGTTGCAAGTGTGCGTAAATTATTAATAGCGGCCATATTCGCTCTCTTAGTTGGAGTCGTGATCTTTTTTTTAAACGACTCGAGAGACGACTCGGTATCTACTGATATCTTTTCTCTTCCCATTTCTTTAACCGATGGAAGAGAAACAGCTCTTGGAAATTTCGTATCTGAAACTGGGCGGCCCTTAATAGTTAACTTCTGGGCTACATGGTGTGCTCCGTGTCTTGAAGAATTACCGATGTTTGAATCTTCAAATCAAAGATTTAAAGATGAAATTGATTTTTTGGGTATAAATGTAAGTGACTCTCCCACCAAAGCAAAAGAGATGATAGCCGCTACTGAAATTAGCTACCTCACAGGAAGTGATCCAGAAGGAAATTTCTTAGTTGAGTTAGGAGTAGTTGGACTTCCAGCTACTGTTTTCATAAGTAGGCAAGGCGAACTAGTTGATTTACACATTGGTCAAATCTCGAGCACTGATCTTGACATGAAAATATCTTGGATTCGTTAATGATTGATATAAAACTGGCACTCCCCTTCACTTTAGGTTTAATCACAGCTATTAATCCTTGTGGTTTTGCCATGCTCCCTACTTGGTTGGGGTATTTTTTAAGCAAAGATTCCACTAACCAGGAGCCAAGGCCTGAACAAATTTGGAGAGCTTTCCTGGTCAGTCTCACAATGGCAAGTGGTTTTGTATTGGTTTTCGGTGGCGTCGGGCTGGCGGTGAGTTTCCTAACCACCGAAGAATCCATTGCTCGAGTGTCACCTTGGTTAACTATCATATTTGGAGGGTTTTTTATCCCTTATGGGTTAGCAATAGTTTCGGGGCGGCAAATCAAATTTCCTTTTAACCCTTCTCCTCGAGGCCCGAACACAAAAGAACTCTGGTCGGTTTTTGGTTTTGGCGTGTCATATGCGATCGTCTCAATAGGTTGTGCTGCTCCTATTTTTCTGCTCCAAGTAGCTGATAGTTTTAGCCGCGAAGGGGTCTTAGAAGGTGTCGTTACTTACTTTGTTTTTGCTTTCGGAATGGCTTCAGTTGTCACTATCCTCACGGTTTCTTTAGCAGCTGCAAGAAGTGGCATTGTTCTGAACTTAAGAAAACTTCTTCCCTATATTGATCGTTTAAGTGGCGTTCTTTTAATTGCGGGAGGGTGCTATTTAATTTCTTATGGAATCTTTGAAATCCAAATTTTAAACAATCCTGCTACTACTTCTAATTCGCTTCTTGACGCCGTAAGTAAAGTCCAAGCTCATCTATCAAACTGGGTTACTGGTATCGGTGGAGTGCAAGTGGGTCTTACCTTGTGGCTACTCGTTCTGACTACGGTGATTTGGGGAGTTGGACCCGCTTTAAATGGCAAAATTAAGAAAATAAGCCATTGGTTGGTTTTGGCGTGTTGGGTTGCCGGTGAAGGGCTTATTTATAACGGAGAAATGCTGACTCTTCCTCTTTATAGGCTTCTCCTGCATTGGCCATCTCGTATGTCTAACTGGCTGACTGATCCATCGCGATGGGCAACCCCTTTAGAAATATTTTTGACTTTATTCATATTGATTTTATTTTTTTTATCGGCAATAAAATCTCTAAATAAATTACGGAGATAACCGTTCAATAATCCAATCGTTTTCTATCCGTCGATAACAAAGACGGTCGTGAAGGCGATTTGTTCGCCCTTGCCAAAACTCAAACCTTTCTGGGATAACTCGGAACCCACCCCAATAATCCGGCCGTTCTATCGGTTGTCCTTCCCATCTTTCTTCTTCAAATTGAAATCGATTATCTAGATATTCCCTGTTAGGAATCACCGAACTTTGATTAGAAGCCCAAGCGCCTATTTGGCTTCCTCTTGGTCGAGTAACCCAATAGGCGTCCACCTCTTCAGATGTCAGTTGTTTAGACCTACCAAAAATGTTGACCTGCCGGCGTAAAGATATCCAAGGAAAAGTAAGAGAAGCATTAGCTGTTGTAGCTAAATCGGATGCTTTGTCGCTCGTCAAATTTGTAAAGAAACAAAATCCATCATCATTAAATGTTTTTAAGAGAACAATCCGTGCTCTCGGCCCTCCATCAGGAGTTGTTGTTGAGAGAACCATTGCGTTTGGTTCTAAATATCCTGCCTCGGTTACTTCCTCATACCAGATTTGAAATTGCGTAGTCGGGTTCGGAGAAAGGTCAGGTAAATCAAGGCCCTTTGTTTCATAGGTTTGACGTATTTCACTTAAGTCCACATGGAAGAGTACCTAATCTGAACCGTTAATGGTTGATAAAGGTCTAAGGTTCTGGGATGCGATTCTCTAAACCACTTACTGTTGCTTTCGGCGGTATGTGTGGGGCTGGGGTTAGATGGGCGCTCCAAACAAAATTTTCTTTATCGTCGACCGAAGACGTTCCTTGGATGGTTTTGATCATAAACATTACCGGATGCTGTTTTCTTGGTGTTTTATTAGGTAAAAAAGTAAAGCAAAAAATTTACTTACTTCTTGGAGTTGGATTTTGTGGTGGGATGACAACTTTTTCTACGTTCGCTTTTGATACAGCTTCTCTCATAAAAGGTTCTCAATTACATGAAGCGCTGACTTATGCGTCTATTTCCATAATTGGCGGACTGTTATTTTTTCTGATTGGACGTGAGACGAGTAAGCGATGGTGGTAGTTTTTTCTTTTATATTTTTATCTGCACTCGGTGCCTATGTTCGATGGGTTATTAGCAAGCAGGGACCGATTGGCATTCTGACTTTGAACGTAATTGGTTCGTTTCTCTTTGCATTACTTTCTAATTTGGGGGACGCTCAGATTACAGCTATCGGAATCGGAGGGTTAGGAGCCTTCACGACTTTCTCTGCTTTTGCTTCTGACAGTATCTCGCTTCAAGAAAAGCGAGGTTTACTAATTGCGTTGAGTTATGTGGCTGGAACTGCTGTACTAAGTGTTTCTGCTGCTGGGATTGGGTTGTCAATTATTTAATGACAGTCGCCCCACGCATATAAGGTTGCAGAGGTTCGGGAACTGTGATTGTTCCATCTGATTGTCGCCATGTCTCAACCACTGCAGCCCATACTCGCGGCACAGCTAAGCCTGATCCATTTAGAGTGTTAACGACTGATGTGCCTTTCTGGTCTTGTTGACGGTAGCGAACGTTAGCTCTACGTGCTTGATAGTCGCTGAACCACGACACGGATGAAACCTCTAACCACTGATCTGCTCCTGGAGCATAAACTTCAATATCAAATGTACGAGCCGACGATGCTCCAAGGTCTCCTGTGCAAAGATCAAGAACCCTGTAGGCCAAACCAAGATCAGAAATTGCTGTTTCAGCTCTGTTTAAAATATCGGCATGAATCTCTTTTGACTGTTCTGGAGTTGCGTAGGCAAGCAATTCGACTTTGTCGAATTCATGGACTCGTAGTAATCCTCTTGTGTCACGACCAGCGGATCCCGCTTCACGTCGGAAACATGAGGTGTGTGCCATAAGTTTCATGGGTAAATCAGATTCATCAAGAATTTCATCACGAGCCAATGAAGTGAGTGGAACTTCAGCTGTAGGGATTGCCCACAGATCATCTCTTTCGAGATGATAAGCGTCGTCTACAAATTTTGGTAGATGGCCTGTCGAAACCATAGTTTCGGTTTTTACTAAGGTTGGTGGGCGTATTTCTTTATAAGCGTCAGCATTTCGATCAAGTCCATATTGAATTAGTGCTCTACATAAAGTCGCTCCGAGCCCTGTATACATAACAAACATGGCACCAGACATTTTGGTTCCACGTTCAACATCTAATAAACCAAGTTCTGTGGCGATTTCCCAATGGGGTACTCGTTGATGATCTTTATACGAGTCCTTATCAAAATTTTCGTACCGAAGAATTATGTTGTCGTCTTCTCCGTCTCCATCTGGACATTCTGCTGCTGGAATATTTGGTACTGATAACAATATGTTCTTTATTTCTTCGGCGATTTGATCTGCTTTATCGTTTAATGTCTCTTCAATTTTTCCTAGCTCGCGACTTTGTTCTTGAAGTTTTGTTGCTTCGTCTCCGCGTCCATCTTTATGAAGGTCCCCTACCTCTTGTGAGAGGTTTCTTATTTGATTCCGTATTTCATCTCTTTCAGCGGCAACTTCACGTTGCTGTACGTCCAAAGTAAGAACCTCATCAAGGGCTCCACGATCTTCGCCGCGTCTTTCAATAGCTTTAATTACACCTTCTGGGTTATTTCGTAAGTTTCGAAGATCAATCATGGTAAAGAACTTAGCGTCCTGCGGCCGGTCTTAGGTGTTGGTTTTCTTCCCGAGCTTTACCTGTGTAGCGGAAGAACTTCACAACTATTATTCCCCAGAGGTAAAAGCCTCCAATGATTTTCATTATGGCACCTGCTGTTTGCTGGTCAGTAACGACAGAAATTCCCCACATTTCAAATCCATCGTCATAGTGCTTATAAACAGTTCCTTCAGCGAAAGTTAGCCAGGCGGATGGGATTGTTGGAATAACTGAGTTTAAAAATAAGTAGAGCATTTGTGCTGGTGGAGATATTCGCAACTCTTTTAATGGAGATACAACAGGCATCCACATAAGTAGTCCAGAAATAAAAAGAATTAAGTGAACAAAATAGTGGAATATGCCGCTGTCATAGGACCACTGAACCACACCTGTCCAATGTGTGAGTGCGCTTAAACCATTGAAAATTAGTGCGGCTGTTATGGGATGACTCAGTCGTCGAATAATTCTTGAGCCGTACCCTCCTTCAAGAATTACTAGTCGTGCCAGCCAGGCAGGAAGTGCGAGAAGGAATAGCGGCGGGGCGATAAGAGTTATCACTAGATGTTGAATCATGTGTACAAAGTAGAGATGCTCTTCAGCTATATCATGTACCGGCCAATCTGCTGCCGCATAAAGTAAAAATACTGCTGCAATAAATGAGATCTTTTGCGCTCTCGTCGCGATTGGCGTCTCTGGAGGTAAAACTTTTGGCCCGATACGTTTTGCCCAGAACCCGAAGAAAATAACTGACAAAACCAGTAACCAGACTTCTGGGTGAGGTTGCCATCTCCAAGGGTCACTCGCTAGCGCATACAGGTCCATTATGTATCAGAGCCCCCCTGCTGCACAGGGTGGGAGAAAATCATTTAGCCTTTTGTCCAGAATTCAAAAACTGTAAGGAATATGAAATAAACAGATATTGCTAGCACTATCCCAGCTACAAAGAATCGCGTAAACATCTTGCTATCAAAACGTAAATGCATGAACCAAGCTGCAACGATAAAGAATTTAACCACCATCATTACCATGAGTGTGGGGATAAGAGCCGCACCGATATGTACGAAATAAGTTGCAACTTCTGCTGCGGTAATTACCGCTAGCAGTAGAGCGATCTGCATGTACTTTTGGTCTGAAGGGTGTTCGTGATCTTCGTGATCTTCGTGACCTTCAGTTGTAGTTTCGCTAGTACTCATGGTTTTTCCTATTAACTTGTTGGGTTAGGCACAAGGTAGATGACGGTGAAGATGATGATCCAAACTACATCAACAAAGTGCCAATAGAGGCCAATAATTTCTACCGTTTCGGTATTTTTCTCTGTCAATTTTCCTCGGTAAGAAGAAATCAGTAATGACATGAGCATTACAATACCGAGACTTACGTGAACCCCATGGAATCCTGTGAGAGTGAAAAACGCTGAAGAGAAGGGGCTTGTGGTGTATCCCAACCCTTCTCGTATGAAGGTAGTGAATTCATAGACTTGACCACCAATAAATACCGCACCCAATAGGGCTGTGGTTAATAGCCAGAGACGATTATTCCGAATGTCTCCTTTTTGAAGGGCTGAAAGGGCAAGAACCATTGTTAGAGAACTCATAAGAAGAACAAATGAGCTAACTGAAGTAAATGGAATATCAAAAATGTCCCCAGGAGCAGGTCCGTCATAGAATTTATTTCGGTAGAGAAGATATGTAGAGATGAGGGCACCAAAGAGCAGGCATTCTGATCCTAGGAATACCCACATTGCCAGTTTGTTATGGCTTAATCCTGTGGTTGTTTCTTCAGACATCTGAAGCCTCCTGAGATACTTCTTCTTCGTTGCTGTGGTGCTCTCCATGCGGTCCATCTGGATCATCTACTGGTTCGAAGATCCATGCATATAAAGATGCAACAACGAGTATCCCACCTGGAAGTGTTAACCAAAGATTGAAGATTAGGCCTAACCCGATTAATGGAAGTCCTATTGCAAAAATAAGCGGCCAATATGAGGGTGAGGGTAGGTGAACGCCTGTTGCTGAGCCATCTTGACAAACCTCTTCGGCTGTAGCGACTCGAACAATTTGTCCTTCCTCATTTGTCCCCCATTTGCGATGCCAGAATTCATCAAGGCTTTCCACTGTGGGAATTTCGTCAAAATTGTGCTCCGGAGTTGGATTAGGAGTCATCCATTCAAGACTTCGAGCATCCCAAGGATCAGGCGGGCATGGTGGTTGACCTTTGGCTCGTTTTACCGAAACAACAACATTGATTAAGAAAATCAAAACACTGAGTGCAATGATGAAAGACCCTATTGTTGCGACCATATTCCAAGCTTCAAAACCAAACCCTGGACTATAGGTATCTATACGTCTGGACATGCCTTGTAATCCCAGAACATGCATAGGACCAAAGGTCATGTTGAATCCAACGAGCATCACCCAAAAATTAATTTTGCCCATTTTTTCATCAAGCATGTGACCAAATACTTTCGGCCACCAAAAGTACAAGCCAGCAAATAGACCAAAAATAATTCCGCCAAAAATTACGTAATGGAAGTGAGCAACAATGTAATAGGTGTCTGTTTGCTGAGTGTCGGCTGGAGAAAGTGCGTGGGTTACGCCAGAAAGACCGCCGATAGTGAACATACTTATAACACCAACAGAGAAGAGCATTGGTGCGGAAAATTTGATGCGCCCTCCCCACATGGTTGCTATCCAATTAAGTATTTTTACTCCAGTGGGCACTGCGATAAACATTGTCGAGAGTGAGAAAGCAGCAACAGATAGCGGTCCGATACCTGAAGCAAACATATGGTGAGCCCATACGCCCCATCCCATGAATCCGATAGCGATTCCTGAGAAAACCATGAAATCGTAACCAAAAATTGGCTTACGACTGAACGTTGGGATTACTTCAGAAATAATTCCGAATGAAGGAAGAATCAAGATATAGACCTCTGGGTGGCCGAAAATCCAGAATAGGTGTTGCCAAAGGAGAGGGTCTGCCCCCATTTCGGTGTTGAAAAAATTTGCTCCAAATTGGCGGCTGAACATTAAAAGGAATAGCGCTACGGCTATAACTGGCATTGCAAAAACTAGTAGCAACTGAACGACAAAAAGCATCCAAGTTAACACTGGCATTTTGAAGAGTGTCATGCCTGGGGCACGCATATTTAAAATGGTTACCGTGAGGTTTATTGCTGACACTAGGGATGCAATACCCGTTATTTGAAGTCCTATGGCGTAAAAATCCATTCCGACACTTGGGGAAAATACGATTCCACTATTTGGTGCATATCCAAACCAGCCACCATCGGGGGCGCCCCCTAATAGCCATGAGAGATTTATAAAGATTCCTCCAGCAAGAAATACCCAGAAACTCATTGCATTAAGTCGAGGGAAAGCAACGTCTCTTGCCCCTATTTGTAGCGGGATTAGATAATTTGCAAAGGCTGCGGCTAATGGCATGGCAGCTAAGAAAATCATTGTTACGCCATGCATTGTGAATACTTGGTTGTACATATCTGCACCAAGAACTGTGCCATTTGGTGTTGCGAGTTGGAGACGTATCAAAAGTGCTTCAATACCGCCAATTATGAAAAAGAACAGGGCTGCGGCTCCATAAAGAATGC
>CACPKO010000039.1 GCA_902634555.1 Actinomycetota bacterium | reverse complement strand
TCCTGGAATAGCTGCTATCGGAAACGGGAATAATTCAACCACGAAACCTTGGAGTTTTTCGTCGTCCGGGAAAAGAGTGCCACCAGAGTCTTCTGTCGGAAGAGTAACCAGACCGATCTCCCCGGAAGTAACAACTGCAAGGAAATCGACAATACTCAAACCTAAATCAGGAAGTTTCTCTAACGGATTTTCAGTTTCTCCTAATTCTCTCAACCATGAATCCCAAAAATCCTTCCCTCGGTCTACTTGGTTCCCATCCTCGAAAAAAGAGAAGAATTTAACTACTTCATCTCCAGCGATACTTATCTCCCCTTCAGAGAAATGAGTGACTTCTGTTCCTTCGGTCGTAACTTCAACAAGAGCAGCGTCTAAGTCAAATTCAACCCCGGCCACCGGAGCGATCAAACCGGACCAACGTGAGGAAGTAAGAAGGACTTCTTCGCTGAATGACACTCCAAATAAATCAACTAAGGCCGAAGTGAGAGCACTTAAACCACCCCCGCTGTATACAGATCTAAGATCGCAAGGTAATTGTTGACAATCTCTGTCTAGATTCAAAGCAGGTGGAACGATTAGTACTGAGCCTCCTCCTTGTTCACGGTCAGCGACAGTACCAACAACTAGGTTTACAAGATTTCCTTCGTTGTCTTCGGTCGCTACAACCATGGACCAAGTTTGTTCAACAAAGGCTTCAAATCCTGGGGCGGTTGGATCAGTAACCGCATCTAACGTCTCGCCGCTTTGGCTATCAAGGAGCTGGTCACCACTTTCAAATATCAGAACAGCAGACCAAGCAACAGCGCCGACGAGAAATAGTGGAAAAATCCACCTCCAACCGAAAGAAGGCATCGGCGCTTTCTCTCTTCGTTTAAAACGAGTCGCTGTCGCTTCAGATTCCTTTTCTTCCACTACAAATTACCCTCTTCGTACAAGTCATTCTCATCTATGTATGACTTCACAGATTCAGAAACCATTGTCTTAACCTCTACACCTTTACGGCTTCTAAAACGAATTTCTGTTCCAGCTATATCCGGAGTCTCTGCAATTACTCTCTTGAACCTCCAACCCGCCGGCGGTTCCGCTCCAAGATATCCTGGCCTGTCAACTACCACCAAAGTCGCATTGTCGCGTATGAGGCCAGTATCTTTCCACGTGTCAAGTTCGGTAGCCACATCTCCGCCTACGAGAAGGAACAGATCTGAATTTGGAAAACGAACTTTCATTTCTTGCAACGTTGCTGAAGTGTAAGTTAGCCCCCCACGAGTGATCTCTGAGTTATCTGCCTGTAAGCCCTCGAAGTCAGATACTGCAACTCTTACCATCTCAAAGCGATGCTGTGCAGAAGTCACTTCAATACCTGCTTCGGTCTTTTGCCATGGATCATTCGCCACTACAAAAAGAACCAAATCAAGTTCCAACTGATCACGTGCAGCTAAAGCTGCAGCAAGATGACCGAGATGAGGAGGATCGAAGGTTCCTCCAAACAAACCAATACGACTTTCCTGCAGTTTGCTCACGTGCTTAACTCTACTTTAAATTGATTCGTATCTTCAGATTCCCTAATTTAAAATAGCGCTGTGACCTGCGTTTTTCAGAAATGTGGCATAAGTCATAAAGAAAACTCTTCACAAGCAGCAAAAAATGTGCTTAAATTGTTTTCTGGCGGTTCAAGCGAGTTGGTGACAATTTTAAAGCTCACAACAGCACCACCTTTCGTACTAAAAATTTCAAACCTCGGCGCGTGCCGCGGAAAAACACAAGAGAGTAAGAAAATATGAGTGACTCAGTCGGACAATACCTAAACGAAATCGGAATGGTTGATCTTTTAGATGCCCAACAAGAGCGCGAGCTTTCTAAATTGATTGAAGCAGGCGCTGAAGCGCAGGCTAAAAAAGACGAGGGTGAGACCGGAAAAGACCTTGATAGAGCAATTCGTAATGCAGCTCGAGCAAAAGATCGATTCATTCGCTCGAACCTACGTCTTGTGGTGAGTGTTGCTCGAAGATACCCTCTCCCTCCCGGAATGGAACTTCTTGACCTCATTCAAGAAGGGAACCTCGGCCTGGAACATGCAGTAGACAAGTTTGATTGGCGTAAAGGATTCAAATTCTCCACTTATGCCACTTTCTGGATACGTCAAGCAATAGGTCGTGCACTTGACCAAAAAGCAAGTTTGGTGCGTTTACCAGGAGATCGTTCAGCTAGCCTTAGAGCCGCTTTACGTGCCGTTTCCGGAAACGGTGACGAGTTAGATGAAGAACATGCTCGCCTTCATAGGCTGACCACACCAACTTCTCTGGACCGGACTATCGGCGATGATGACAGCAACGAATTAGTTGATCTTCTTCCAGATTCAAAACCTGGGCCAGAAGCAGAAGTCATGTCACAAGCAGAGAACGAAATGGCTACCGGACTTCTTGACGTTCTTGACCATCGTGCACGCTACGCCGTAGAGCAGCGTTTTGGAATCACCGACGGAAGAAAGCGCTCTTACCGTGAAGTTGGCGAAAATCTCGGTGTAACAGCTGAAGCCGCTAGACGTCTCGTGAAGCGTGCTGTCAATACTGTTCGAGATCGCGCTGGCGAAGTTATTGACGCCTCCGTCTAATCGATCTCAAAATTAATAAATTTAAATCATTCAGGGCTAGCCAGCCCTTTCCTCTAGTATTTATATTGTGAATAATTCTTCTTCCACCGATGACTCCGGAGTCCAAGATTGGACACCTAGTTCTTGGCGTAACTTTTTAGCATTACAACAACCAGAATGGCCAGACCCTGAAGCGCATTCGGAAGCGCTCAAAGAACTCTCCTCCTTTCCTCCTCTCGTTTTTGCCGGTGAAAGTAGAGACCTAACCGAAAGCCTTGCAAATGTCTGTAATGGAAAAGCTTTTCTCCTACAAGCAGGTGATTGCGCAGAATCGTTTGATACTTCTGCCGATTCAATTAGAGACCGGCTACGAGTAATACTCCAAATGGCAATTGTTTTGACCTACTTCACAGGTGTCCCTGTAATAAAAGTGGGTCGCATTGCAGGACAGTTTGCAAAACCTCGTTCAAATAGCACTGAAACCGTTGATGGAGTTGAGCTTCCGTCTTTCCGAGGACACATTGTAAACAACATCGACTTTTCAGCAGACGAACGTGTTCCCGATCCACAACGACTACTAACGGCCTACAATCGCGCTTCCTCTACTCTTAACCTGCTACGTGCCTTCACAAAGGGTGGTTTCGCTGATATTTCACATGTTCATCAGTGGAACAGAGAATTCGTGGCTGATAGCCCGTCGGGGCAACGCTACGAGGCGCTGGCTGACGAAATTGAACGCGCAGTCAAATTCATGGAAGCATGTGGTATCACTTCAGAGACTTTGGCTGAGTTACGACAAGTTGATTTTTTCACAAGCCATGAAGCTCTCTTACTTGACTATGAGGAAGCTTTAACAAGAGAAGACTCCCTCACAGGTGACTGGTATGACTGCTCCGCCCACATGCTGTGGATCGGAGAGAGAACTCGGCAGACCGACGGAGCCCATGTTGAATTCCTACGTGGCGTTAAAAATCCTATTGGCTGCAAAGTAGGTCCGAATGCTACAGCGGAAGAGGTTCTCGAAATCTGTGAATCTCTCAACCCGGAAAGAATTCCAGGACGCTTAACACTCATTGTTCGAATGGGCGCAGAAAAGATCACTGACAGATTTCCGCCGATCCTTCAAGCAGTTAAAGAATCAGGCCACCCGGTGGTCTGGGTATGTGATCCTATGCATGCCAATACCTTTACGGCAGAAGGTGGAAGAAAAACTCGACATTTCGAAGATGTCCTTACTGAAGTTTCAGGATTCTTCGCTGTGCATCGCTCCGAGGGCACACACCCTGGTGGAGTTCATCTTGAACTCACAGGAGACAACGTTACTGAATGTTTAGGAGGCGGAACTGAGGTTGTAGACAGTGACCTTGAAGAACGTTACGAAACTATGTGTGATCCTCGTCTAAATGGAAGTCAAAGTATTGATCTTGCCTTCCGCGTCGCAGAACTACTCCGCAACGGTCAGGTTTGATTAAATCAAACTAGTTTTTCTACAAAACTTTCCAATTGTCTTAGATTCCGCACTTCATAACAACCATCGGTATGTGTGGTGTATTCACCAACTATTGAATCGCCTGTATCCCAATAAGCACGTGGTTCAGGATTCAACCAATACACCTTCCGTGCTTTCTTTTTCATTTCTTGGATAATCCAAGCCTGAGAAGCATGATAGTTATTCCGGGCGTCGCCAAGAATCAGTACTGTCGTTTTTGGATTGAGATCTCGTCCAAATTTTTCCCAGAAAACATCGAATGCGTGGCCGTAGTCTGAATGGCCATCAACCCAAACCACATCCGCTTCAGTGTTTACCCTATGAACTGCCTCTCCGATATCTTCCACCCCTTCAAAAAATCTGGTTACTTCATCTAATCCATCGATGAAAACAAAGGATCTCACTTTTGAGAACTGGTTACTTATCGCATAAACCAAATGCAGTGTGAACCGTGCAAATGAAGCAACCGAGCCTGAAATGTCTGCAACAACCATGATTTCCGGTTTAGCTGGCCGGGGGAAACGGAATTTTGGTTCTGCAGGCACTCCTCCGTAACTTAAGGAATGTCTAATAGTATTTCGGAAGTCAAGTGGGCCTTTTCTTCCGTGACGCCGTTTTCTCGCGAGGCGCACCGCTAATTTTCTTGTAAGTGGGTAAATGGCCTTACGGAGTTCACTCATTTCTTCCCGAGAAGCATGCATAAAATCAACGTCTTCAGGAAGCGGCTTTCGCAGAGTGCGAGCCATTGCCTCAACACCTCGATCTGCTACTAGACGGCGGCGTATTTCTGCTTCAACTTCAGCTTTTAATTTTTCAATGCGATCTAAAAATTCGTCACGTTCTAATCTTTCCTCAAACTGGCTCATGGGTTGAGAGGTTTGACTTTTTGTCTCCTCCATAAGTTTTTCTAAAACCCCATCTAAATCGAGATTTCGAAGAGTTCGGTACAGGTAATACGTTCCTCCGACTGGACGGCCAGGTTCCATGCCAGCAAACCTGAGTACTGCTTGTCGCGCAAGCGCACTTAGCATTGCCATATCCCCATTTAAGAGTGCTTTAAAAAGCATCTCAGCGAGTTGTTCTGGTGTGAGGGACTGCATCCCTCCTCCCCCACCTTGAGGCTGTCCTTGACCAGGCAGTGCACTCTCATCGCCTTCTTGATCTTCTCCAGAAAATTCCCCTTCCGCTTCTGATCCAATGATGTACTCTTCACCGCGCATTGAAAAATAGACTTCAAAAACAACTTCAAACGCTTTCCAGTGAGTGTGATTTTTTACAAGCGTTGCACCAAGCGCATATTTAAAAGATTCTCGATCTTCCAGCGGTATATGAGTTACTGCCTCCATAGCGTCCAGATTCTCTGTGAGGCTGACCGGCAACCCTGCTTCTCTCAACTCAATAATAAAGCCACCGAGAAGTTCGAGAAGCGGAGAGTTCTCTAATTCGGGTTCAGTAACAGTCATGAAGAAGTGTTCTATTCTTCTTCGTCCGATAATCCGTCTGGGCTATCGGCAAATTCTTTAATGGCTTTTTCAATGTCTGTACGATACTTGAGAAGAATGTTGACTGTCTCTGTTGCAGTATCTGCATCAACTTTTGATATCCCTAGGAGAACGAGCGTACGAGCCCAATCAAGTGTCTCGGAAACAGATGGCGATTTCTTTAGATCTAATTGACGGATAGAACGAACGATTCGTGCGACTTGATCTGCAAGATTCTCATCAATTTCTGGAACTTTGGAAAGAACTATCTCTCTTTCCCTTTCCAAATCTGGGTAATCAATATACAGATAGAGACATCTACGCTTCAAAGCTTCAGAAAGTTCACGTGTTGCATTTGAAGTCAAAAACACCAGCGGCACTTGGTTGGCTTCTACGGTCCCAAGTTCAGGTATAGATACTTGATAATCAGACAGAATTTCTAAAAGTAGAGCTTCTGTTTCTACTTCAACTCTGTCAACTTCGTCTATAAGTAACACGACTCGATCTTCTGCTCGTATAGCTTCAAGAAGCGGTCGAGTCAGCAAGAAATCCTCAGAGAAAATATCATCTTCGATTTCATTCCAGTCGCCAGCCCCCTCTGCCTGGATGCGAAGCAATTGTTTTTTGTAGTTCCATTCGTAAAGAGCTTTTGATTCGTCTAATCCTTCATAGCATTGGAGTCGAATCAACCTAGCGTCTGTCATTTCCGCCACGCTTTTTGCCAATTGCGTCTTCCCGGTGCCTGCTGGTCCTTCAACCAAAATGGGTTTTCCTAAGCGTTCCGCTAGGTAGACAATTCCGGCTATTCCATCATCGGCTAAATAATTGACATCTGATAATGAGGCGCGCACCCCTGTTACATCTTCAAAGTGATTTTCCATGTAATAGATCGTACCGAAATCCTGACCGTAGACCGCCACTAGGCGAAGAAACAGACTACTCTCGGACTGTGGAGAAAAATGTAAATCCTTCAACAAAGCAAGGGCTGCAGGGTCTCTCGAATGCCCAAATAGTTGCTTTTGGTATTTTTCTTTCGCGAATCGCCGGTTTGATACGTGAATCCTTACTGCGTTCCACTCTTGCTCTTGGGCCAGCAGCAGATGCTTTTGCTGCTGCTTTACGTATTCCAAATTTGTTACAAAACCTTCTGGGTGAGGGATCTCTCTCTGCTTCTTTTATTCCTGTGTACAGCAAGTTGCTGGGCGAAGGTCGAAAAGAGGAAGCGCGGAAGGCGGCTGGCGCGACTTTAGGGTTACTGACAGCGGTTTCAGGAATGCTCGTGTTTGTCGGAGTTTTAGCAGCACGACCAATCGCTGCAGTTCTTACACCGGGGTTTGATAACTCTCGTTACGAACTAACAGTTGATCTGCTTCGTATCACTTTCATCGGGATCGGTGCCTTAGTTCTTTCCGCTTGGTGCCTAGGGGTTCTAAACAGCCACCGGAAATTCTTTCTTTCATACGTAGCACCAGTCTTCTGGAATATTGCTCAAATCGTTGTATTGGTTTTTGTCTTCACGCGATCTTGGAATACTTTTGATGCTGCGACAGCTGTCGCTTGGGGATTAGTCGCCGGTGGAATCTTGCAATTCAGCATCCAGATGGTTGCAGTTTGGAAAATAGCTCCGGATCTACGTCCAACCCTGAACCGCTCACTACCTGATGTAATTGAGATTCGTCGTCGGTTTCTACCCGCGGTCGCTGGTCGCGGTGTAGTGCAAATTTCTGCATACGTTGACTTATTTCTCGCTTCGCTGCTCTCTACTGGTGCTGTTGCAACACTTCTTTCAGCTCAAGTTCTCTATCTGTTGCCAATAAGTCTATTTGTCATGAGTGTTGCCGCCTCTGAACTACCGGAGATGTCAAGAGCCGGGCATTCAAGCGATCTCGCTCAGCGTTCAAATAATGCGATGCGGAAGAGTTTGTTCTTTGTTTTATTTACTGCTGTGATCTATATCGGGGCTGGAGAGCAAATAATTGATGCGTTGTTTGGATGGGGTGCATTCTCTTCTGACGACTCTTTAACTGTCTGGGTAGTTTTATCCGCTTACTCTCTTGGTCTTCCTGCTGTAGCCGCTTCACGGATTCTTCAAACTAGTTGTTGGTCTTTAGGAGATACTAAAGGTCCTGCCCAAATCGCTGGTATACGAGTACTCGTTGCATCTCTTGTTGGACTGTCTCTGATGTTTCCGCTTGACCTTCTCGCATTTGCTGAGGGTGGCTTAACAAATCAAGATATTGAAGGTCCTCATCTGGGTGCCGTCGGTCTAGCTTTAGGTTCTGCTGTGGCTTCTTGGGTGGAGATGCTCTTACTTTCTCGACGCGCTAAACGAACTCTGCCTGAACTTACTTCATTAAAAAGACTCTTTTTCAAAATAGGCGTACCAGCGTCGCTTGCTTTTCTTCTAGCCGCCCTTCTTAAATTTTTATCGGGCTCCCTTCCCGCTCTCTTAATAGCGCCATTAATCATTGGAATTTCAGGCTTATTTTACACACTTATAGCTTTTCGTTCCGGTGTAGAAGAATCGCATCTGGTCCTTCGTCCTGTAAGAAGGATTTTGTATCGTCGCTAAGCCGGAAGAACTACTAAATCATCCGTATGTACCACTTCTGGAGAAAAATTTTCTGGAAGATCTTCTGTTTGCTTTCCAATGGCTGCCTCTAAGTCGGAAGAATCGTAACGAACTAATCCCTTGGCGAAAACAATTTCGTCTGGACCGGAGATCTCTACTGCATCGCCTGTAGCAAAAGAGCCGCTAATAGAGATGACGCCTGCAGGAAGAAGGGAAACTCTATTTTTCTGAAGTACTTCTTTTGCGCCCTCATCGACCGTTATGCGCCCTTTTGAACCCACCGCGAAAGCAATCCATAGACGCCTTGCTCCAAGTCTCGTACTTCTAGAGTGGATAAGCGTTCCAGTGCCGGGAACGCCATTTGCGGCGTCTACGACGACATCTGGTCTATGTGCATGGGCGATAAGAGTTGGGATTCCTGACCATGCTGCAATCTTTGCTGCCGCCACTTTTGAAGCCATTCCTCCACTTCCGTGTACAGAACCGGATCCTCCAACTTGGTTTTCTAATGTTTGATCTATTTCTACAATCTCTTCTATAAGAGACGCTTGCTTATCTAACTTAGGATCTGCGGTTAGGACTCCTTCAATATCAGTTAAGAGAAGGAGCAGGTCCGCATCAACTAGATGCGCTACAAGTGCGGCGATACGGTCATTGTCGCCCCATCGTATTTCATCATCTGCAACAGCATCATTTTCATTGACTATCGGTATAACCCCGAGTTCCAGTAATCGATTAAGAGTCGATCTTGCATGCAAGTATTGAGTTCGAAGAAAAAAGTCAAGAGGGGTTAGTAATACTTGACCAGCGTTGAGGTCATAATTACTAAATATTTCTTGATACGTTCTAATTAAATGCCCTTGTCCCACTGCTGAGACTGCTTGAAGAGTTTCGGAGTCCGTGGGCCGTTCCGTTGCTTTGATGTTTAATGGGGCGAGCCCTGCAGCAATAGCCCCGGAAGTAACTATGACGATGTTGTGATTTGAGCCGTGCAAAGCGGCTACTTGACCACATAATGAGTCAACTCTTGCTCGGTCAATCATCCCGTCATCTGTGGTGATTGAGGAGGAACCTATCTTCACTATGATTGTTTTCTGTTTCATTTGAGTTCTTTATTCCGATTCATAACTGAACTCTAAACGTCCAATACGAACTGTTTCATTTTCTTTTACTCCAATTCGTTTTAGCGCACGGTCTACGCCCATTGATTTGAGGCGGCCATGGATGTAATCAAGTGCATCAAGATTGGTTAAGTCATTTAAATTGACTGTGCGTATAACGTCTCGATCTATGACTTCCCAAATTCCATCTTCGGAACGT
>CACPKO010000038.1 GCA_902634555.1 Actinomycetota bacterium | reverse complement strand
ATCGAATGAGAAAATGGGTACCGTCAGTCAAATCTTGAAACACTACCGGTCTGTAGTTTGGGTGAATATCTGTTTTCATAACTGATCCAGTCTGCGAGCAAGAATGGGTATCCCCAACCTGCTAGGTCTTGATTTTCTTATTTATGCACCCATGTTTGGGCCTTTAGCCACTTCGGCCAAAAACTCTTCGTTGCTGTTAAAGGTTTTTAAACGGTCGGTAAGGAGTTCTAGGCCTGCAGCTGCTCCTCCGGTATCTGTAGCTAATCCGTTTAGAACTCGTCTTAATTTCCATACTTGATTGAGTTGTTTGCGTTCAAATAGCAGTTCTTCATGTCTAGTTGAAGATGCATCTACATCTATTGCAGGGTAAATTCGACGCTCGGCAATTCGTCTATCTAGACGAAGTTCCATATTTCCTGTTCCTTTAAATTCTTCAAAGATGACTTCATCCATCTTTGACCCAGTTTCGACCAATGCAGTAGCGAGAATGGTAAGAGAACCTCCCTCTTCTACATTTCGTGCTGCTCCAAAAAAACGTTTCGGCGGGTATAAGGCGCCACTATCAACACCACCGGACATGATTCTTCCTGTTGCAGGAGCGGCAAGGTTGTAAGCCCTAGATAGACGGGTGATCCCATCAAGAAGAATTACGACATCTTCGCCATTTTCGACCATGCGTTTCGCACGCTCAATTGTCAGTTCTGCAATCTGTGTATGTTCTTCGCTGGGGCGGTCAAACGTACATGCAGCCACTTCACCGCGAGCTAACCATCTTTGCATGTCAGTGACTTCCTCTGGACGTTCGTCTACTAACAATACAATCAGTTTTACTTCAGGGTTATTAGTCTCTATTGAACGAGCTATTTGTTTCATAATCGTCGTTTTTCCCGATTTAGGTGGTGACACGATAAGACCACGTTGACCCTTACCAATCGGGGAAAGGAGATCAATAATTCGAGCTGTCATATTGCTCGGATCATCTGACAACTCCATGCTGAGTTTTTCATCAGGGAAAAGAGGGGTCAGATCTTCAAACTTGGGGCGATTTTTTATTCCTTCCGGATCTCCACCATTGATAGTGTCTATCCGAAGTAATGCTGGATTTTTTTCACTCCGATTTGGAGGACGAGATCCGCCGACGAGATAGTCGCCTTTGCGTAAGTTAAGTTGACGTACCTGTTTCACTGAAATATAGGCATCAGTCTTTGATGGTTTGAAACCAGTTGTACGTAAGAATCCATACCCTTCATCTCGTAGGTCTACATATCCTTCAACTGAAACTGGTTCACCATCCCAAGCTTCATCAGACCCTTGCTCACGTCCACCGCGTCTACGTCGTCTACGGTTTCCAGGGCCTGCTTGATCATTCTGTCTATTTTGCGTGCTTTGATTTTTTTGTCCGCGAACTTCAGAACTTCCTTCTTTCGTTCCGCCTGCATCATCGGCAGTGGCTTCTGTGGATTCTTTCGCTGTATCGCTAGCTTCTTCTTCAGCTACTTGGACCTCCCAATCAGCCAATGGTTCTTCCTGATCTGTCTTCTCAACTTTTGGAGCCTCTTTTGTCTGAGATCCATTTGACGATCCCTTAGTTCCAGCTGTCATCTCAAGGATCAAATCAACTATCTCTGCTTTACGCGCTCTAGAGCCGGGTTTACCGCCTAGTGCTGTAGCCATCGTTACAAGGGCGTCACGATCTTTGCTTTCTAATGTTTCACGTTCTAATTGGGTGGAGTCCATGCTCATACACCTTGGTTTATCATGGGCAAATGCCCGGTTGGAAGTTCTCATCAGGATTGATCAGAACCATTTGGTCCAGATGGATCAATTCGGCGATTGTGGACAAGTCTTTAAAGAATTGGCACAGATTTCGTTTCAAACGAATGATTTTCATCAGTTGAGGCGCCGCCCTCACTCTGATACGTATTTATTCTACCTAAAGATTTTGTCTTCACCACAACCTCTGATAAAGATCCACAATACTTGTGAATTTGCTTTTGATATTAGAACCTTAATTTCGTAATAATTCTGGCAAGAGACTATGGCCTTTTACTAGTGGGTGATCCGCTACCCCGTTTTCTGTAAAGACTCCTCCGATTCCATCGTCTTGTGAATCAACCATCAGATAGGGAACCGGGTTTGAGTTGTGCGTACGAGTTGTTAATGGAGTGGCGTGATCTGGAAGCATCAACATGCGCCATGGCCCTAAGTCATCAAGGCCTGGTATCAGATCTTTGAGGATTCTTTTATCCCAGTTTTCTAAAGCTTGTACTTTGGCTTCTACGTCACCTGCATGCCCAGCTTCATCGGTTGCTTCAACGTGAATGATGAATAAATCCATCCCTTCTTGTAGTCGCCGAAGTGCTATGTCTCGTTTACCTTCGTAGTCGGTATCACATTGTCCTGTGGCTCCAGGAATATCACAAACTTCAATTCCGGTAAGAGTGGCTATACCTCGTAGTAAGTCAACTGCTGTAACTAAGCCAGCTGTTTTTTTATATAGATCAAAAAAGCTAGGCATCTGAGGCATGAAGCCTTGCCCCCATAACCAAATTTGTGTGGCTTCAAGGCTTGATTCTGCTAAAACTCTTTTTGATTCTTCCATGATGTCAATAAGAGCTTCTGAACCGGGGCCAGATGGCAGAATCAGAGCATCTCCAGTTAGGTCATGTGGAGGTACACAAGAGGCTTCTACCCAGTCGGATGGAGCAACTACAGAATGACGGAAGCTCACGCCAGAATGGAAAGAGATTTCATCACTCCCCAGTTCGTTGTTTAACCGATCTATAACTACTGCTGCCGAATCGGAACTCGGGCTACCTCCGGCATAGTCAACCATGATGTTATTTTCAATAGAAACTAAGTTGCATCGAAACGCTATTTGGTTTGTATCTAAAGAAAGCCCTAAGGCAGCTGCTTCAATCGGAGCGCGTCCAGTGTGAAATTGAGAAGGATCGAATCCAAAGATAGACATATTTCCCACGTCGCTACCAGGTGGCATTCCCTCAGGAATTACTTGCGCACGACCAACTGTGGCTCTTGCCGCAAGAGCATCTAAGTGTGGAGTGTTTGCTACCTCTAAGGGCGTACGACCGTCAAGTTCTGGAACTGGCAAATCTGCACAGCCATCAGGGATACATACAACATATTTCATCGAACTACCTCTTCAATATAGTTCTGGACAGTAATCAAATCATTAGGTTGTTGCGTGTACTGCTCTGGCCGATCTAGAAGGTCGGCCAAATGGGCGGGAAGTTCAGGGCGTATTCCTGTTGCGTCTTCTACAGCATCAGGAAATTTTGCTGGATGAGCAGTAGCAAGTGCAACCATCGGGATTGATTTGTCTTTACGGCATTCTCGGGCTGCTAGTACCCCAATTGCGCTATGTGGATCTAAGACTATGCCCGAATTATTCGCCTCTTCAGATATGCACCTTTTTACTTCATCATCAGTAAAACAAGCACCATCCCATTGATTGCTCAGGGCCTTTCGAATATCTGGATCAATACTGATAGTTTTCTTTTCTCTGAACTCTCCAAGCATTTCGTCTACTTTTTGCCCATCTCTATTAAATAATTCAAATAGAAGTCTTTCAAGATTTGATGAAATTTGAATATCCATACTTGGAGACGTTGTAGGAGTTACTTCATTAATTTGCATAGTTCCGGTGTTAAAGAATTGAGTTAGTATGTCATTGGTATTTGAACCGACAACTAACTGGGTTATGTTCACTCCGCTCATATGAGCCGCATAACCGGAGAAAACATTTCCAAAATTTCCTGTTGGAACCGAAAAGGCTATTGGCGATTTGCGACCGCCTAGTCTTTCTGCTGCTACTACGAAATACACAATTTGTGCCATGACTCTGGCCCAATTAATTGAGTTGATTGCCGAAAGTTGTATCCGGTTACGAAAATCATTATCGGCGAACATGGCTTTAACTAAATCTTGACAGTCGTCAAAGGTTCCTTGTATAGCCACATTATGAATGTTCCCTGCTCGCACTGTTGTCATTTGTCTACGCTGTATTTCTGAGACTCTGCCAGCAGGATGAAGGATCACCATTTCGATGTTTTCTTTGTCACGGCATGCTTCAATGGCCGCTGAACCTGTATCTCCGGAAGTCGCTCCTACAATCGTTATCCGTTTACCTTGTCGCTTTAACTCGTGATCAAAAAGTTTGCCTACTAGTTGAAGAGCCACATCTTTAAACGCAAGGGTTGGTCCATGAAATAGTTCAAGTAAATATAAGCCTTTCCCCATATCAACAAGTGGAGTTACCTCTTCGTCTCTAAAGTTTGAATAGGCTTCTTTTACTATTTCTTCAAAGGCTGCAGAAGAGATGCTGGACCCCAAGAAAAGACTCATTGTTTCAACAGCGGTTTCTAAATAATCCCCAGTGCCTGAATCAGATAATTGCGGCCACGCATCAGGAATATAGAGTCCGCCGTCATTAGCTAATCCTTCAAGTAAGACACCGCTGAAATCAAGTATCGGAGCCTTGCCTCGGGTACTGACGTAACGCATATTTAATCGCCAATTACTCTCAACACACTGTCAACACTGCTTACGACGCTTAGCGAATTGAGACTTTTAATGGTGGAGAATAAGTCTTTCTCCCGGCTTGAGTGGGTAATGAAAATAAGTCGTGCTTCTGATCCCATGCCTTCTTGTTCCATAGATTGGATTGAGACTCCATGATTACCGAAAACTTCCGCTACCTGAGCGAGAACGCCTGACTGGTCTTCAACTTTTAGATTTAAGTAGAAAGGTGATTCTAAATTTTCAGGAGGGATTATATTCGGCTTATCAAGCGCCCCAATTGAGGCCCCGTGACTGCGTTGTAGGTTCCCAGCAGCATCGATCACGTCACCAAAAACTGCGGAAGCTGTTGGTCGTCCACCTGCGCCTGGTCCGTAAAACATGAGCTCACCAACAGCATCGCCCTCAATAAAGACAGCGTTGAAACTACCATTTACATTTGCGAGTGGATGGCTTAAAGGAACTAGGGCTGGATAAACACGCGCTCCGACTTCTGATTTTCCATTTTCATTTATTTTTTTCTCTGCTACAGCTAATAGCTTTATGCAATGGCCAAGCCGGTTAGCAAATTTTATATCTTCAACAGTGATCTTCGAAATTCCCTCATGCTGGACGTTTTGAGAAGTCACTTCAACTCCAAAAGCTAAAGTTGCGATGATCGCTACCTTTGCGCCAGCGTCGTACCCTTCCACATCATAAGTTGGATCTAATTCTGCGAATCCAAGTTCTTGAGCTTCTTTTAATGCTTCTGCAAATGAAACCCCGTCTTGAGACATCCGACTCAAAATGAAGTTTGTTGTACCATTTATAATCCCGCGGATCTGAGTGATGGGTTCACCTGCTAAGGACTCTCTGAGAGGCCTAACAATCGGAATTCCGCCTGCTACCGCAGCTTCAAATAGAAGGTCAACTCCAGAATTTTCTGCTGCGGAATAGAGTTCCGCTCCGTGAGCCGCTAAAAGTTCTTTATTAGCTGTAACTACGGATTTGCCCGATTTTAAAGCCTGCAAGATCAGTTCATGGGCCGGTTCAATATTTCCCATTACTTCAATAATTAAACTGATTTCAGGGTTATTTACAATTGATGTTGAATCAGTGGTGAACACCTCATCAGGTAGAGGAATAGATCGATCTTTATCTAAATCCTTCACGGCAATAGCTTCAATGCTTAGGTCTAAACCTGTACGGCGTTTCACTGACTCGTGTTGTTCAGTTAATAGTTGGACTAGCGCCGCTCCGACATTGCCGCAACCAAGTAGTCCTATACGTATTGAGGATGATTTCATAGATACAACGCTACTCCTGTAAACGGGCTGATTGGGTACGATTTAACGTTCTCGTCTAACCAAGTCAGCAAAAGTTTCTCTAGCTACTACTTCAGTGGCTTCTCCATCTTTAACGAAGATGACGGGGGGACGTAACACTTGATTGTAATTTGACCCCATTGAATGCCCATAAGCGCCCGTTACAGGTGTTGCTATGACGTCGCCAATTGCTACATCGGAAGGAATCCATCCTTCACGTACCAACAAGTCCCCAGATTCACAATGTTTTCCGACCATACGGATTAAACGATCCCTCTCTTTATCCATAGATCGAGGAAGAAAAGTTTCGTAACCGGAACCGTAAAGAACAGGTCTTGGGTTATCGCTCATTCCTCCATCAACAGCGACATATGTTCTCAATCCTTCTAATTCTTTGATTGTCCCAACTCGATAAAGAGTTATTGCTGCTGCAGCCGCAATAGCACGTCCTGGTTCAGCCGTAACTGTTGCTTTTATTCCCGTTTGTGCACATGCAGCCTGAACTGCTTCACCCCACTCAGTGATCGAAGGAGCATGGTCTTCTTCTAGATAGGAAACGCCTAATCCGCCACCTATAGATAGTTCTGGTAATTCAAGTGGGTTGGAAAACTCTGCCATCACTTCCACTGCTCGTATAAAAGAATCCACTTTGAAGACTTGACTTCCTATATGTGCGTGAATGCCAACCAGCTCTACTGCTTCTGTATTCACAGCCCTTTCTACAGCATCAAGGGCAACTCCAGTTGAGACAGTAAAACCGAACTTAGAGTCGTCCTGGCCTGTTGATATAAATTCGTGTGTGTGGGCTTCAACACCTGGGGTGATACGCAGTAAAATTTTTGGAGATACCCCTGTTTCTTTGTGAAGTATTTGTAATCGTTCAAGTTCATCAAAAGAGTCAACGACGATTCGTGAAACGCCAGCCTCTAAAGCCATTCTCAATTCGCTTTCACTTTTGTTGTTCCCGTGCATGATTAAACGACTGCCATCGATGCCGGCATGAAGCGCCATGTAAAGTTCGCCTCCGGTGGCTACATCTATATTCATGCCTTCTTCAACCACGAGTCTTGACATTGCTCCACATAAAAAAGCTTTTCCTGCATACGCGACGCCTTCTCCAAATGCTTTTACAGCTTCTTGACAACGGGCTCTTAAGTGGTTTTCGTCGTAAACAAAAAGTGGGGTGCCGTATTCTTCGGCTAATTCAACAAGGTTGCATCCGGCTATCGAACCAGAACCATTTTCATCTACCGAGGTGTTATCCGGTAGCAGCCTTGAAGCAATTGGATTAGCCATTGATCTCTTCTCCTTCTTCATCGCGCCACATCTCTGTTGGTGCGCTGACACCTAAGAGGTCTAGTGAAATTACTAGGCCAATGCGAGCTGCTTCGACTAACCAAAGGCGCGCTTGAGTAGTAGAAGAATCTATGTCTTCGCCAAACACTCGGCAGTCATGGTAAAAACTATGAAATAAAGATGCGAAGTCTCGTGACCAATTCGTTATGCGATGCGGAGCTACTTCTTGTGTTGAACGAAGAACTACAGTAGGTAATTCTTGCAAAGAGCGAAGTAGCGCTAATTCGCTTGGATGAGTAAGAACTGACAAATTAATTTCGCTTAAAGGACTTCGCGTTATTCCTGCTTCTTGAGACTTTTTCATTATTGAATGGATTCTGGCATGAGCATATTGAACATAAAAAACAGGATTTTCATTTACTTGTTGTGCAACTAATTCCAAATCGAAATTCTGGGAAGAATCTACTGAAAGTAGCAAGTAGGTAAAGCGCGCCGCATCTGAACCAACTTCTTCTATTACCTCAGATAGTTCAACGATGTCGCCCGTACGTTTTGAAAGCTTTACTTCTTGCCCTCCGCGCTGCAGTCGAACCATCTGAGTGATCGCTATTTTTAGATCTTCTGGTTTATGGCCTAAGGCAGACATAGCAGCATGCATACGCGTGATATACCCATGATGATCTGCTCCCCAAACATTTACCAATACTTCAGCTCTCTCAAATTTATTCCGGTGATAAGCCACATCTGGAAGCAGATAGGTGTATTCGCCATCTGATTTAACGAGAACACGATCTTTATCATCTCCCCAATTTGTGCTTTGAAGCCAAACTGCCCCATCTGAGTCAAACACAGCATCAGCGTTGCGTAAATCAGTCAAGGTTTCTTCAATCGCTCCTGATTCCACCATTGATCTCTCTGAGAACCAGTTATCGAAGTAGATATTCAACGCCTCTAATGCCTCTCGATGAGAACGTAATGCGCGTTGGTATCCCCATTCAAATGGGTCAGCACCCTGCGGCATCTCTGCTGCCCATTCCTGTATGTACTCTCCTTTATACCCATCAATTGGGATTTCTTCATCAGATGCTTTTGCTGCCAAAGATTCGGTATAAAGCTTCATCTGAGTTCCTCGATCATTGATATAGAAATCGCGTTGAACTGAATATCCGCACCTTTGGTATAAGCGTGCTACTGAGTCGCCAAAGCAGGCTCCTCTTCCGTGGCCTGCGTGTAGCGGTCCGGTCGGGTTTGCACTCACAAATTCAACGATAACTTTTTTATTTTCACCAATTTGGTGCCTCGCCCAGTTCTCTATACCTGCGTCTACTACCTGAGTCAAAACGTCATGAAGCCAAGAATTTTCTAATTTGAAATTGATGAACCCTGGTCCAGCGATTTCAATTTTCTCTACATGAGCGGGCGATTGATGCTCTAAAGCTATTGCGATTTCAGATGCAAGGTCTCGCGGGTTTCTATTAAGGGTTTTAGAGATAGCAAGAGCAATATTAGTTGACCAATCCCCATGGTCAGAGTTCGCAGGGCGCTCCAATTGGATCTCATCAAGAGAGAGATCCACAGTTAATTCTAATAAAGCTTTTTGTATAGCTTCGATAAGGCTGCCACGTACATCCATCAAAAATCCAAAGTAAAGGAACTATGTAGCTTCCGCTACTACCTTGATGTTACCCCAAGTACTTCCTGTGCCGGGTATGGTTTTCGACTAAAGAAAAGGCAGAGTTTTCCTTACGAATTTAAGCTCTAGTTCCAGTAAATGTTGCTGTACCGAATGCCCCTAATTTGGACTCTCCGGTGATTGTGTCTCCATCTACTGTCGCTGTCGATTCAATTGTTATTGCCATTGGAGAAGTGATATTAACTTTCCATGAGTAAGAACCATCACCGACTTGTCCGTCTTCAATATCCATAGCCCCCTGAGGCCCAGACATAGTTCCTGTCAGAGTGTCTCCGTCAGTCGCCAGAGTAAGAGTGCCTTCTTGTGAGCCCATCGGACTTTGAAGAGTTACATTCCACGTTCCATCAATACTCATATTTTGGATCCTTTCCATAATTCGTAGAAATAATTCTACTTCATTTCCTAACTAATCTCTTATCGTGGTGCTTATCTCAGCTTCGCGTTTCGCTACTAGAAACAAGGTTGCGATAACAATAACCATTCCAATTGTTTGTATCCCAGTGACACGCTCATCAAGAAATAGCCACGCACCTACGGAAGAAATAACAGGAATAGAAAGCATCATGACTCCTGCAAATGAGAGGGTTACATGCAAATGAGCCCAATTCATTAGTAGATGACCTGTTCCAGGAACAGCCAAAAGAATAAGAAGCGTGATCCATTCTTTCCAAGAGGGAAATGGAATGGCTAATGTTCCAA
>CACPKO010000037.1 GCA_902634555.1 Actinomycetota bacterium | reverse complement strand
CCGTAATACCCCTTCGCTTCCTTGAGTACTGCCTTATGCTTTTTCTTACTGTGTACGGCTCTCTTAACTCGTGCCATTGAAAGCTCCTTTTCTTCCCGACTTCAAATTGTGATAACTATAAAACTGTCTTTAGTTGTGTTGACTAGTAGTTGATTACTTACCTAAGCGAGTGCGGATTGATCTTTCATCCGCTTTAGCGATATCGCTTTCTCCAGAAAGTCGACGCTTACGCTGAGGTGACTTCTTCTCTAAAATGTGATTGAGGTTTGGGCTACGTCGACGAAGGCGACCAGTTCCTGTCACTTTTACACGCTTTGCTAAACCTCTATGAGTTTTCATTTTTGGCATTAATCTGCTCCGTTCTTAAATTGTCTGTATCTAAGAAGTTTCTTCTACCGTTTCTTCATTTTCGGTATCTTCAACTACTTCACTTTGTTGTTCTTCTTCTAAAATTTCTTCTTCAGTAACCTCTGTTTGTAACTTTTCAACTACTTCACGTTGCTTTTGTGTGGCTTTTCCTGGAGTAAGGACCATGGTCATATTGCGTCCTTCTTGTTCTGGATATACCTCAATATGTCCAACTTCTTCTACTGCTTCAGCGACGTTTTCTAGGATCCGAGATCCGAGCTCTGGATGCTGCGTTTCTCTTCCGCGGAACATGATCGTTACCTTGACCTTGCTTCCTTCTTTGAGGAATTCCTCTACTTTCCTAGTTTTCGTATTGAAATCCCCAACTCCTATTTTTGGTCGGTATTTCATTTCTTTAACCAAGATATGAGTTGCTTTTTTCCGAGATTCCTTGGCCTTCTGAGACTGTTCATATTTGAACTTCCCATAATCCATTATCCGGCATACGGGTGGGGTTGCTTGACCAGCTACTTCTACAAGGTCAAGATCCATGTCTTGTGCCATATTCAAAGCTTCGTTCAAGCTTCGAATACCTACCTGTTCTCCGTCATACGAAACTAGTCTCACTTCTTGAGCTCTAATTTGGTCATTTATCCGCGGTTCTTGATTCTGTGACGTTGCTATCGCTTCTCACTCCTTTGTATCACTTAGCCAGTCCTCCTGACTTCTTGAATTAAACCCGTTCATAAAAAAAACGGGTGCCGAAAAGCCGACACCCGCGTTAGCAGTAAACTCTGCTTACTTGGAAGCGACCTGATCGCACCTTTAGTGGTCAGGTGGGAAATCCCACTTTTCTTTATTTTGTTGAAGTAAGCGTATCAGGACATATCTTTAAGAAGAACTGAGAACCGATACAAAGGAAAATAGTAATGAGTAGTTTCTGGACCCCTGATGGAGAACACACGATTCAACCGGAACCGCAAAATGATGAAATAGACCCAAATGTTGGGGAATTTGATCATCTTTCGCCAGAGGATCAAGAACGAGCCGAGGCCATGGTAAAAGAGATGGCAGCAGCACAGGAACGAATCGCTCAAACTCCAGTCGCAGTGGTTATTTCAACTCATTTAATGGGGCTATATGAATTAGCAGCAATTCATCTCTCGCAGCAACCGCCAAATCTCAAAGATGCTTCTCTAGCTATTGACGCTTTGGGTGCCGTCATGGACAAATTGGTTAACCAACTAGGTGAAAGTGAAGAAACTCTAAAAGAAGCTTTGCATCAGATACGCATGGCCTATGTCAGTCTTGAACAACGAGACAATATGACCTCAGAGCCTGAAGATGAAAACTCAGAGCCTGAAACTAATTAGAAACTTTGAAATCAAGTAACGTAATCTGCTGCATTGAGATGAATGCAGATTTAGTGCACAATTTTTGAAAGCGGGATTTCAAGGATATCTGTTGCACCCATATCCCTTAATGCAGGGATTAGTTCGTTGATTTCACTTTTCGCCACCACAGTCTCCACCGCAAATCCTGAACCTTTGAATAGTTCGTTGACTGTTGGCGCTTTCATAGATGGAATTAGTTCAATTACTTGATCCAAATTAGATTCACCGACATTCATTTTGACTAGAACTTTCCCTCTGGCTTCAAGAGTTCCTTGTAGAAGTCTATGAATCTGCTCCATGGCGTGACGTTTATCTGGGTCAGCCGCTGATACTGGATTAGCAATCAGCTCTGTGAAACTGGTCAATATAGTATCGATCACTTTTAATCCAGCAGCGCGAAGAGCTCTTCCTGTTTCAGTGAGATCTACAACAACATCAACGATGTCAGGGGCTTTAGCTTCAGTTGCTCCATAAGAAAGTCGAATGTCCGCTTCAATGTTTTGTTCAGCAAAAAATTTGCGAGTCAACTCTGGATATTCACTTGAGACTCTCACCCCGTTTGGGAGATCAGCGACCGAGTTCCATGGTGCATCAGCAGGAACTGCTACAACAATATTCACCGGCCGTGCAGTGGCTTTTGAATAATGAAGTTCACCTAAAGAAACAACATCGCTGTTTGTCTCTTCAATCCAGTCACGACCAGTTATACCTAAGTCAAAAGTTCCTTCTGCTACATATGAAGGAATTTCTTGTGGACGCAGTATACGAACCTCTTCAATTCTTGGGTCTCTAATGTCAGCGCGATAATCAACCGAAGAGCTTCTCAGCACCCCGAGGTCAGCTCCCTCAAAAAGTTCAAGGGTTGAAGCTTCCAACGATCCCTTTGGTAATACAAGTTTTAGCACGAGAAGAACTTAGCGGATCTAATCGCTTCTCCCGACCTTATTTAATTTTCTTCTAAAATCAAGTCAACTCTTACGTCATTACCTAATTGAGTAATTGAAGTGAATCGACCTCTCTGGATTTGTTCCATAGTGGGAGCACCTGAACCTGTAAACAACGCTTTACCATCGTCACCACCTAAGAATGCGGGAGCAATATATATCACGTATCGGTCAACTAAACCATCTCGATGAAAGCGACCCGCAACATCTGCTCCCCCCTCGACAAGAAGTTGCAAAACCCCTTGATTTCCCAAATTGTTGAGAAGTTCGTTGAGGTCGCCAGTCCAGGATTCAGCAGGCTGAACTAACGCTCCTTCAGGTATTTCTCCCACTACGATCCGGCGAGGATCGATTCCTTCAACTGCTCTAACGGTAAGTTGCGGATCATCGGACCGTACTGTTCCTGCACCTACACAAACGGCGTCACTTTCAGCTCTTAGTTGATGGACGTCTGCTCGAGCCTCTTCTCCGGTGATCCATACGCTAGATCCATCAGGAGCAGCTATGCGTCCGTCAAGTGTGGCTGCAAGTTTTAACACCACATAAGGGCGTCCGGTATTTCGATGGCAGAGATAGGGGGCTAGTTGCTCTAGGACTTCAGTTGCACCTGGGCCGAGTTCAACTTCGATTCCTGCATCTAAAAGAGTGTGTATTCCTGAACCCGACACTTGCTCATCCGGATCTTTGATAGCTACTACCACCCGAGAAATTTGCGCATTGATGATCGCCTCTGTACAAGGTCCTGTTTTGCCGTAGTGGTTGCATGGTTCAAGAGTTGTATAAAGAGTTGCTCCTTGCGCTTTTTCGCCTACTGCTAGGAGGGCTTGAGCTTCGGCATGGGGTTCACCCGGAGGACCAGTTGCGGCCTTTGAAATTATTTCTCCATTAGATACAACAACAGATCCGACCCAAGGATTAGGAGAAGAATGAAGTCGCGCCTCTTTAGCGACTTCTACTGCCTGAAGCATGAACTCTGAATCGTTAACCGAGTTCATGATGAGGTGGGATGCGGATCTGCATTATCCACTAATAGACGTACGGCATGAGGGACAACGTCAATCACGGCTTCAAGGCATTCAATGGAACCCTTGGCCGAACCTGGGGTATTAAGAATGAGAGTCTGACCTCTTGTTCCCGCTATGCCACGAGAAAGACGACCTAAGGGGTTAACTAGACGCATCGCTTCTGCTAAGCCTGGGGCCTCTCGATCTAATACCATTTTTGTTCCTTCAGGGGTTTGATCGCGTGGCCCGAATCCGGTTCCCCCTGTTGTTACTATCATTCCGTGAAAATCGTCCGAAGCAGCCATCAATTTTTGCGCTACTTCTTCTGCTCCGTCCTGAACTACTAATTTCTCTACAACCTGCCACCCTCTACGGGTAATTAATTCTTCAAGTGCCGCGCCAGAAAGATTTTCACGTGTTCCAGCTATAACACCATCAGAAACAGTGAGGATTTTTACCAGAATTGAAATTTCGGCATCTTGATGCATATTCAGAGGGTACCGCAGGGTCTCACCGTCTTGAACTTTGGACTGTAAGGTCTTTTGATGGAAACAAAAGCTTTACATGGTTATGAAATAGATGAATTCAGCCACGATGGGCTCAGTCGGGAAGTATTTCGAGTCGGAACCGGACCTGCTGTGATCGTAATGTCGGAGATGCCAGGCATTACTCCTCGTGTTGCAGAATTTGGAAGAAAAGTGGCCGGAATTGGATGCACTGCGGTTCTTCCTTCTTTATTCGGCACCCCCGGGCGTTCACCTTCAATGGGATATCTCACTTCTACTCTTGCTAAAGCTTGCATATCTCGAGAATTTACTTCTTTTCTTAGAAATCGAACTTCGCCTATCACTAAGTGGCTTAGAGCTTTAGCTGCATTTGAGCATGGCCGATGTGGCGGGCCGGGAGTCGGGGCAGTCGGTATGTGTTTCACCGGCGGGTTTGCTCTTGGAATGATGGTTGATGAAAGAATGCTGGCACCTGTATTAAGTCAGCCAAGCTTGCCTCTACCTTTCACCAAAGGCGCTAAACGTTCTTTAGGTATTTCAAAAAAAGACCTTCAAATAGCACGGGACCGTGTCGACGATGGCGTTTGTGTCATTGGTTTAAGATTCAGCAACGACGGGATGTCTCCTCGTGAAAGGTTTGACCGTCTGGAAGAAGAATTCGGAGAAGGATTTATAGGAGTGGAAATAGATTCTTCTCCTGGGAATCCGTACCGTTTTTCAACTCGCGCCCACTCTGTTCTAACTGAAGAAGTGATAGAAGAAGCAGGTCACCCGACTCAAGATGCGTTGAATCTAGTTCTTACCCATTTTAAAGAACGTCTCATTCTCTAAAATATCATTCAACTTGGTACCGAAAAACTGACATTCCTTCACTGTTCAGATCTTGAGGAAGAATCATTCCTCCTTGTCCGTGAACTCTCCATGGTTCTGGGAGCAGCCCACAAGACTGAATTCCTGTCTTAGCTCTAAAGCGTTCATCTACTTCAGTTGTTTCTGCAAAAGTGACTGTACATACGCTATAAATGAGTTGTCCGCCGGAGGCCACTAAATTTAAAGCTGAAAGAAGAAGTTCTTCTTGCAAGAAAGACAACCTCTCGATTTCCTCTTCGGAGACCCGCCATCGGGCATCTGCTCTACGGCGTAAAACCCCCAGACCGGAACATGGAGCGTCTACCAAAACCCGGTTAAAAGATTTTGGTTTAAATGGCGGAAAGCAGCCATCAGAAACCACCAAAGAAAGATCGGTATTAAGTCGTTGTACATTTTCTGCCACAAGTCCTATTCGGCTCTCTCGCACATCTGCTGCAACGGTCCACACCCCACCAGAAGCCATCAATGTCGCCTTTCCCCCTGGCGCTGAACACAAATCCAAAATGGAATCTCCTGTTTTTAGACCGTCAACAGCTAATTCAGCAACCATTTGGGAGGACAGATCCTGATGGTAACCATCGCTTCGAGTCACAGCCGGCGCAGGTTCATTCATAGTTTTCGCCATCCCTAACGCGTCTTGTTCCCCTACATCTAACTTAAGGCGATCCATAAGCCAATCTGGGTAGCTGAGTTCTATAGCTTCTGACGGCCAATCAGTAACCGGGTTTTCGGCAATCCGTCTCAGTACAGCGTTACAAAGTCCGCGAAAGCGACGGGGGGCTACTTCAACAGTTGCTGATACTGCCGCGTGAGCTGGAACACCACCAAAAATTATTTGCCACACGCCTAGTCGTAAAATTGTTCTCGCTAGAGGTTCTATTTCATCGTGGAGAAATCGCTCAAGTGTATGGTCACAAGCGCGTCTCATTCGGGTAGTTCCATAAACCATTTCCGTTACAAACGCGCGATCTCTGCTATCTAATTTAGATTTTTCCAAAGTGGCATTAAGAACCAAATTCGCGAAAGCACCGTCGTTTTCTATTCGTTCAAGAACTTTGACTGCTGTACGGCGAGGCGCTACCCCTTCTGCCATCAGACGAACCGGTCTTCAGACGTGAGGCGAGCTCCGGATCGCCATGAGTCGAAAGATTGACGTCCTCGATTCTCGGCTTGTACTTCAATCAACTGAAGCGAACCATTCACCCCAGATACTTGATCACCAATAATCGTTCCGGCCGGTTCTGGCAAAGATGAGGCAGCTGAAGCTGACCAAATTTTGAAACGTGCTCCACGAAACGTGGTCCAAGCGCCACCTAACCGAATCTTATTCATGAGCTCTTCAATTGGTTGATTCCACTCTAAATGAAGATCTTTTGATGAAATTTTGTGGGCATAGGTAGGTGTACCAGTTTGAGGAACAGGCACTTTAAGTCCTTCTTGAAGCGCACCTACCAGCATGCGACTCCCAACTTCCACAAGATTCTGTCGAAGTTGATCCCCTGTCTGGTCTCCTATCTCTACTTCTTCGCTAGCGCAAACACCACCGGTATCTAACTCTTCTTCTACAACCATCAACGAAACTCCAGTAGTTGAGTCTCCGGCCAATATAGATCTCTCAACTGGTGCTGCCCCTCTCCAACGCGGAAGCAACGAAAAATGTAAATTAAGCATCGGCATCTGCTCCAAATAATTCTTTGGAATAATTTGACCAAAAGCAACAACTACCCCAAGATCAAATTCAATATCAAACAAGTCAGACAATTCATGTGTTACTGGCAAACCAAACTCAAGAGCTTTCTCTTTAACTGGACTATGGCTTGTAGAAGATCCTCGCCCGCGTCGCTTGTCTTCCCCTGTAACGACCATCACCACTTCAAACCCTGCTTTGTTTAACTCAACTAAAGGAGGTACCGCTATGTCTGGTGTCCCTAAATAAACCAACCTCGTGGGATTTGTCGGAAGAGCAGCTCTCAAGGCAACCGCAATTCTCCAGGATCTGAAGGCAGTCTGGGAGTGCGCCTAAGATCTAATTCTCTTAACTTGCTTAATGCTTGACGTCGACTTTCATCATCAAGCAGGTCTAGCAACAAGACTCCATTCAAATGATCAATTTCGTGCTGAAATAAGCGTGCTTCAAGTTCATCTGCCTCTATCGACACTTCGTTTCCATCAAGGTCAATGCCCACTAAATGAATTGTTTTAGGGCGAATAATCTCCCAAGAAAGCCCCGGGATTGAAAGACAAGCTTCTTCAAAGACCCATTCACCATCCGATTCCACAATTCTTGGATTCAGAATTACTCCTGAATGTTCGCCATGATCATAAACGAAAAATCTTTTCTGAATTCCTACTTGTGGTGCTGCAAGACCTATGCCTGCAGCGTCATACATTGATGAGAACATGTTGTCAGTTACCTTCACCAAAGACGCGTCTATGTCGGTTACTTCATCCGTTACTGTGCGTAGTACCGGATCACCAACTGTTCGTATTTCATATGAACCCATAAGATAAGACTATCGTCTGGGTATGGGCGACTCCGATCAGCATTACTGGGTATCTAACCCTCAATCCGTTTCTCGTAAAAAAGAGGTGCAATTGCTTCTTCCTGATGTTGATTTGAGTTTGACTACTGACCGGGGAGTTTTCTCTGCAAATCAAGTGGATAAAGGAACCCGCTACCTCTTAATGGAAGGTCCTTCTGTTCCTGCATCAGTGAAGAACATTTTGGATTTAGGTTGCGGATACGGACCTATCGCTTGCACCTTGGGAGAGAGATATCCAGATGCAAAAGTTTGGGCCACGGACACCAACATCCGGGCACTTGAACTTTGTCGCCTAAACGCTGAAAAAACAAATTCAAAAAATATCCTTACTTGTCTTCCAGGAGAAATACCTGAAGATATTTCTTTTGATTCAATCTGGTCGAACCCTCCAATAAGAATTGGTAAAGAATCTCTTCACGAACTTCTCCTACAATGGTTAAACCGTCTTAGCCTCAATGGGTCAGCTCATTTCGTCATACAACGACATCTTGGTTCTGACTCATTAGCTAAATGGTTAGAAACAAAAGGATGGAATACCAGTCGTCGTGGTTCGAGAAAAGGATTTCGACTATTGGATGTAACTAGAAGGGAAAGCGATGAAGAATCTTGACAGCACGGGCCTTAAGAGACTTCATCGTCAATGGCGTCGACAAACCGAATCTGATGTAGCAATACTCCTTGATAGCGTCCAAACGCCATTTAATGTTGGAACGATTCTTCGTACTGCAGCTGCGTATAGAAGTTCTCATATCTGGTTTTCTGGCGCCACGCCGCTTCCATCTCATCCGAAAGTAGCCCGTACTGCTTTGGGAACAGATCGATATTTGACATGGTCTTATTGTGAAGAAATCGAGGAAGCCATAACTCAAATCAAAGATTCTGGTTTCTCTCTACTAGGAATTGAATTATCTGAAGAAGCGACACCAATATTTCAGGTACCGATCAAGGAAAAATCATGCTTAGTCTTTGGGCACGAAGATCGAGGCCTTTCATCTCAAGCCCTTGAAGCATGTGATTCTGTCGCTTTCATTCCTCAACTAGGTCGAGTTGGAAGTTTGAATGTTGCCACGGCTGCCGGTATTGCCCTATATGAAACACACCGAAGAATTTGGAATCCTTGATTTAAATATTCTGTGGGTCAACTTGAATGCGTAACCTGCCGCTTGGGCGCTCTGTTTTATGCAGTAGTTCCGCCAAGTCTTCTGAATTTGGTGCCTGTACCAGCCATGACCCGTCTCTTGGTCCCATAATTTGTATTCCCTCTGGCTTCCCTAATGAATTCATAAATATTTCTGCCGAAGCACCGGAAATTTCTGCTTGAGCAGAAAAAGGAGGCAAATTCAATATCCTTCTTCTTTCTTTTTCTGGCTCGGAGAGAAGTTCTGGGTCTCCACTAACTGCTGCCTGAAGTACTTCATGGTCAGGTTGTCTAGTTTGAATGACTATTTTTCCATCACTTCCCTTAGGACCCACCAATCGAGAAGCTTGCGCCAACAAAGACAACGCTTGTTCATTAGCCCGAAAACGTCGTGCAAGGAGTTCTTGGTCAAAATCAAGAAAAATGATTTGAGATGCTTTCTTGAATCGATGCAGAGCTGCTTCGGTTCCGACAAATAATTTGCAGCCCTCAACATCAGCGGCCTTTGTTTCAGAAGTAATTTCCACCGTTGAGTGACGCGCTAACGCTTCGATCTCTTCTCTTAGCCGGCTAATACCTGCTCTTAAATTTTTAAAACGTGTGGAACCACAGCGAACACACAAAGATGGTTGGCGTACTCCGTCTACTGTGCATAAAAGCATCTCATCTTTGTCTTGAATGAGCGGAACTTGATGGTCCTCACACTTAACTAACTCTCCACAATGTACGCATGCCAGCAACCGGGATCTTCCCTTTCTATTCAGTATGCAAATAGTTGGATCTTCACCTTTTGCTCTTATTAATGGCACTAAAGCATCACTTAAGAGGCCGGGCCGTGAAGGGTTTTCTTCACGCCGGTCAATAATTTGCATTTTCGCCCAACTTTGAGATTCATGATTCCTTGGAAACTTCTGCAACTCCCCCCACTGCAATGCTTCCAAACTTGGGGTTGGTGAAATTAAAACACAAGGAACTTCAGCTCGACGAGCTCTCTCTATGGCAACTTCTCGGGCATGCCACGTAGGCATCCGTTCTTCTTGCAGAGTTTCATTGTGTTCGTCAAATACCAATATTGCGGCTAATTTGCGGACAGGAGCGAACACTGCAGATCGTGTACCCACAACCACTCCGCCAACAGCGGCTTCTGCCCATTGATCCGGCATTAATGAAACGGGAATACCTATTCTTTTTAGATCTTCTGTAAGTGCTTTGGACATTTCAATTGACGGAACAATGACCAAAGCATCACCTGTTCTTATAGCCGCTTTTATAAGAGGGAGAATCTCTTCATTGGGTGGCATCCTTAGAACTCTTTTAGGCTTCTCAAGGGCTTCTATTGCCCAAATCGGTGGTTTAGTACCAATTACGGGAGCAGGAGGAGAAGTGGGCAGGCGATCAATATTCCTTAACGGTGAAGCTGTCTTTAATACGGATGAAAGTTTTCCTGCCCATCTGTAAGAAACCCATCTGGCGATCTGAATCATTTCTGAACTAGGACCCATGCCGCTTAATTTTGTTAACTCGCGAAGTTTGACTTCTTTTGGCGGGTCTACATAGTCTTCTACTACCCACCCCGCCACGCGTCTTGGCCCGAAAGGGATTCGTACCCTGCTGCCTACCTGGAGGTTTTTATCT
>CACPKO010000036.1 GCA_902634555.1 Actinomycetota bacterium | reverse complement strand
AATGGTTTCGAGTGAACAAGAATCAACATCAGGAGATGGGCGTCAAGAAAAGAGATCGTCAAGGTCAAGAAAAGAGCCTTTTGACGATTCAGAGAATGATCTTTTCGGGCCTGATGACGGACAAGGTTCTATATTCTCTTAGCTAGTAATCGGCATCTATACCAGCAGCCTCTGGCGTAACTCTCAAAATTCGGTTAGTTTGCATTACAGGAAAGATGGGAGCAGTTATGGACGACCCTACAGAAACGAGATCCTTCTCTTGTGTGAAGTGCAATGGCACTGAATACACAACTGGAGAGATACGAACCACCGGTTCTGGAATAAGTAGATACTTGAATCTACAAAATCAAAAATTTGGTGTTATCAGCTGCAGTAGTTGCGGCTATTCAGAAATGTATCGCCTAGACGGCAAAGGCGGCTGGGGTACTTTCTTCGATATTCTCACAAACTAGGAAAACTATTCCAAAGTCGGTGAGTCAAACGACACATGTGTTGTCGGTCACCACACCCAATCATTTTCCTTTTTCAATGCCAGAATGTAAGTGTTGATTTCAGGAGTTTTAATGATTTGTAAAGATAAACCCGTCGCTTTAAACGAAGTGAAAATATTCTCTAACCTCTCTAAACAAGAGTTACGGTCAGTTGATCGTCTAACGACCACAGTCAATGTTAAAGCCGGTCATCATCTTGCACGTGAAGGTGAACACGGGCGAGAATTTATGATCATTAGAAAAGGTGAAGCGACTGTTAACCGGGGCGGAGAAAAACTAACCCAGCTAAAAAAGGGTGACTTCATAGGTGAAACTAGCGTGATTGCCGGCACACCTCGCACCGCTACCGTTGTCGCTGATACAGATATGGTCATTGACACTATGAATCGTCAAGAATTCTCTATTCTTCTGGACAAAGTTCCACAATTGGCACGCAAAGTATTGACATGCACTGTCCAACGCATGCATCAAACGAAAAACGCTTAAGTTAAAAACCTGTCTCCCTCTTTTTTTAGAAAACTAGAGATAAGTTTTCACTATGACTGATAAACCACGCATCATTCTTGATTGCGATCCAGGTATAGACGATGCATTCGCTATCGTTACCGCCGCACGGTGGGCTGAAGTGGTTGCCATTACTACAGTCTCAGGAAACGTCTCTTTAGATAAAACTACGGCAAATGCTTTACGTCTTAGATCTCTAATTGGTTCAAATTTTCCCGTGCATGCTGGCGCCCATGAACCTCTTGAAGCCGCTCCTCTTTCCGCCGGTCACGTACACGGCGAATGCGGATTAGGTGGTTTAGACCTCCCCCACTCGCCAGAAAAACCTGACTCAAGTGATGCAGTTGAATTTCTTGTTGAAACAACGCGGAAAGAAGAAGGGTTGCATCTTGTGCCCATTGGCCCTCTAACAAATATTGCTCTCGCTCTCCAAGTAGACCCTGACTTATCTAAAAGAGTGTCTTCGATTACTTTCATGGGCGGAAGCGCTGGAGGGCTTGGAAACGTTACCGCTGCTGCCGAGTTTAATATTTATGCGGATCCAGAAGCTGCTCAAGTTGTACTACACAGCGGAAGTCCGGTCACAATGATTGGTTTGAATTTGACACATCAAGTTCAAGTCGGAACTAAAGAAACCGAGACCTGTCACTCGATTGACACCCCGGTGGGTTCAGCTATGGCCTACCTTCTTGACTTCTATGCGGATTTTTATCGTTCACATCTCGGCACTGACACGGGATCCATGCACGATCCGTGTGCGGTACTTGCGGTGACTCACCCAGAGCTCTTCACTTTCGAAAAACGTTACGTAACCGTTGAAGTTAAGGGGCAACATACACGAGGAATGACTCTCGTTGATGAACGCGGTGCCGGATCAGATTCTGAACCTAATTGCAGGGTTGCTTACAGCATCAATCCAGAAAAAGCAGTGTCTCTAATCATGCAGGCAGTCGCTGAAGTTTGAAGTAATCAAACAGGCTGATGAACAGTGACTGTCCAGCCACCTGTGGTCGGCACAGTAGAGAGCCCCACAGTGCTTTGAAGAAGAAATGAAGCGACCTCGGATGCAACGACTTGATAAGGGGTTATTTCCCAAACCAGTCCATGTTTCGCATGATCTTGACGCGAAACCCATACTTCTGGGGATTTGATTCCCATTTTTTCAAGTTGTTCAGAAGCTCCTCGCCCTGACCCATGGGCGACACCCACAGAAGTCAGGTTCTGTTGATTTCCAGGCACGAAAGTTCCAACTGGAACTTTCGGTCCTCGAGCAGAAAACCAGGCGAAAAACCCTGGAACTTCGTTTTGGTGATCTTCGGCCACAATGGGTTCCACATTGATCCACCCATCCCCTAATTCAGAGATTTTTTGAATTGTAGATTCTAAATCTTGTTTGGATTCTGCGTCAATAAACAGTATTTCTGTTTCATACTTTGTCATTTGTTCTCTTCACCCAAAAGTTCAACCAGTAGCTCTCGAACACGCTTTTCGATCTGATCTCGAACACTACGGACCATCTCAATTCCTTTCCCTGCGGGATCTTCGATTTCCCAATCGATATAACGTTTCTCGGGATAAACCGGACAGGTATCTCCGCACCCCATTGAAATAACCACATCTACTTCCTGAACCAGGTCATCAGTCCATTTCTTGGGCCGCTGATCCGTGATGTCTATTCCCACTTCAGCCATTGCTTTGACTGCCATCGGATTGATCTGGTCTGCGGGTTCCGACCCAGCAGAATAAACCTGAACTGCTTCTTCTCCAAGGCTACGCATCCACCCAGCTCCGATTTGTGATCTTCCCGCGTTATGCACACAGAGAAATAAGACACTTGGTTTATTAACCATTTTTATCTCAAGAGACGTCGCGACGGTTAAAGACAATAAATCCACCTAGTGCAAAAGCACTGGCGATGGCGAAAGCTATTAACCCGGCAGTGAGATACGAGTTGGCGTAAACCTCCACCCAGTAGGTTTCACTAAATCTTCTTTGTTTCACCCATTTTGTTGTATCGGATTCCGAGAGGAATGCCGTGGCGTTAAATAGGGGGTCCCAAGGCGCTAACCATTTGATCCAAACATTTATAATGATCCCGCCGATGAGTTGATAACCGAGAAGAGACATAACTGCTCCAGCAGTATGGCGGGTAAATATCGCGACAGTTCCAGAAATAATTCCTAATAAACCAGCGGCGATACCGATTCTTCCTGCTGTTGAAATTAGGTCTATCCAGAATCTGGCATCAACCCCCTGGGTGGTTCCTTTTACCATGGCTGTTGGCCAAAGAGAGAAAGCTATGGCAAGGCTTCCTGTTGTCGCCACTAATGCGGACCCCAAGAATGTTGTGAGATATTTCGCGAGAAGTACTCGGTTTCGTCGTGGTTCCCATAAAAGAACTTGTTCGATGGTGCCGAATCGGTATTCAGCCCCAAAGAATGATGCCCCAACAAGACCGCCAGTCAGAACCGCTAGAAGTCCCCCTATTATCGGCAAGATACCGTCTAACCCGCGAAATGGTTCAGTTCGGTTCGGCTCTGGAGCTGGTCGTGTCTCAGACCAATCTTCAGTACTTTCTCCGAGAAGCCAGGTGAGATGAAACCTGTCATCCTCCCATTCAAAACAGGCTTCTTGTTTTTCAGATTCTTCTAAACCCCATTGCTCTAAGTCTTCATAACATTCTTGAACAGCGGCAGCAAGTGGCGCGGAATGATCATCAGTAACTAGAAAAGTGATCGTTCCGACCAACACGCCTATACCAACTGCAATTATTAGAAGAACCCGAGCCATGCGGCGCGCAGTGAACCGTTCTAGTTCTGACCCAAGGAGCCGCAAAAAAGTCTTCATAACATATCTCCGGATCTACCTTCAGTAAGACCAAGAAATACTTCTTCAAGGTTTCCTTCTTCGCTTCGTAACCCAGTGAGATAAATATTGGCATCAGCAAGAATTTGAGTGATGCGTGCAGGATCTTCTGGAGCAGGTTTGATTTCTAGCTGGTTGTTTGTCCGAGAAGAAACAGTAAACCCGTGTTCTTCTAAGACTTTGCGAGCATCAGTAACTTTTTCAACTGTAACGACAAGCGTGCTGCTACCTGACGAGTTAACAATTGCGTTTACTGAGCCAGAAGTGACTACTTTGCCATGATCAATGATGACAACTTCATCGCAAACTTGTTCGATTTCTCCTAGTTGATGGCTGGATACGAAAACTGTTTTTCCAGAATCTCCTAGGTTTCGTAGCAACCGGCGCATTTCAACAATCCCTGCCGGATCTAAACCGTTTGCTGGCTCATCAAGAACTAAAAGTTCAGGATCCTTAAGAAGGGTCGCAGCTACTCCGAGTCTTTGTTTCATCCCGAGACTATATTTTTTTACTTTTATATCGGCGGCATCAGCTAGACCAACCTGATTAAGAATTTCATCAATTTCTTTTCGTCTTATACCTTGAATACGTCCTAGAAGTCTGAGGTTCCTTCGTCCAGTGAATTCTTCAAAGAATTTGGGATTCTCAACAAGTGCTCCAACTTTTTCTAACGCTTGTGAAGCCCCTTGAGGCATTGCAGATCCAAGAAGAGTAACGGAACCGGAACTGGGTTTTATTAAGCCAAGCATGCACCGAATTGTGGTGGTTTTCCCTGAACCGTTTGGCCCAAGAAAACCTATAACTTGACCTGGTTCTTCAATGTTGAGATCTAAAGTATCTACGGCGATCGTTGGACTATGTCGGAATCGTCGATACCGCTTACTCAATTGAGAAATTTCGAGAATCGACATAACCTAACTCTAGCCTTTACTCCAACAATGCTCTGATGGGTACCAATGGCTTTCCGCTGAAGGTGTTTCGTACAGTAAATACGCTGCTATCAGAACTTGGGCGACAGGGTCAAAAATATCGGCGCCAGGAATTCCTGCTGCTTCTGTTCTTTCCTCCCAAAATTTTGGAAGATGTTGGAACCATCCCGAAGCACCACTTTCTTCGTTGTATGCATCACTTGTCTTGTCGTCTGGTCTTGCAGATGATTCACACTTAGCTACACGTAACGCCCACTCTTTGTCTTCCGGTTCAAAATAGGTGTCAATCAACGTTTCGAGAGTCACGGGTGGAGGTTCGACCTCAATCACTACCGCGTCAGGAATTGTGGTTGTCGTCGTTGTCGTTGTTGTCGTCGTTGGATAAAGCGCGTCAAGCGAACCAGAAATCGCTGAAGTTCTAGAAGTAGCAGAGCAACTTGACGCTAAAACAACGGCTACAAAAACGAGGCGGAAGGAACTGAGGAAAGACATAAATTTGTGAGAACTTGTCGTTGACGACTCAAGAATAGTCACAACTTGAGATAACTTCTTGTCACTACTTGTTTTTCGGGAAACTGAGTCACCGAACCAAACTTCTACTGGAGTTTCTTTCATTTGAGAGACTGAATGCAGATCTAAAGGTTCTGTCTTGTTACTATGCAGTAACAAGACAGATAAAATTTAGTTACTCCCGTTTATATTGATACACATGCAGGGAAAAAGATGACAGTCACTGAAACATTTGATGAGGAATCCTTAAGGAAAAAGTATCGCGAAGAACGCGACAAGCGTTTGCGTCCTGATGGGAATGATCAATATTTAGAACCTACTGGCCGTTTCGCTTACCTCCTTGAAGACCCTTACGTTGAAAAAGTAGAACGTGAGCCTCTTTTTGATGAAGTAACTGTTGCTTTTATCGGAGGTGGTTTTGCTGGCTTATGTGCCGGGGCTCGCCTAAAAGAAGCCGGAATCGACGATGTGCGCATCATTGAAGGCGGTGGAGATTTCGGAGGAGCTTGGTATTGGAACCGTTACCCCGGAGCGATGTGTGACACCGCAGCGATGGTCTACTTGCCTTTACTGGAAGAAACGGGACACATGCCAACAAGAAAATATGTGTTCGCTGACGAAATTTTCGCTCACGCTCAACGTATCGGCACCCAGTTTGAACTCTATGAAAACGCTTTATTTTCGACGTCTGTTTCCAAACTCGAATGGGATGACACACAAACAAGATGGATTATTCACACTGACCGTGGCGATGCTATAAAAGCAAAGTTTGTTGCCATGGGCACAGGTCCTCTGCAGCGACCAAAGCTTCCTGGCATTCCCGGTATTGAAACTTTTGAAGGCGAAAGTTTCCATACCAGCCGATGGAACTACGACTACACCGGTGGTGACGCAACCAGAGCACCGATGGTAAATCTGGCTGATAAACGCGTTGGCATTATCGGCACCGGAGCTACTGCTGTTCAATGCATCCCCCATTTGGCTCGTGACGCAGGGGAACTTTATGTTTTTCAACGCACACCGTCTTCAATAGATATACGCAACAACCAGCCAATTGATCCTGAATGGTTTGACACTCTTGAGCCGGGTTGGCAGAAAAAATGGTTAGAAAATTTTGCCACGGTACAAACAGGTGGACTGGCCGAAGAGGACTTGGTGAAAGATGGGTGGACTGATCTCACTCGCCGCATCATCGGAAGAATCGGCGAAGAGTTGAAGAAACCTGGAACAGAACCTGGGCCAGAATTATTTGCCAAAGCTTATGAATTAAGTGACGATGAAAAAATGGAAGAAATTCGGGCCCGTGTTGATTCCATTGTTGAAGATCCTGAAGCTGCTGAAGCACTGAAACCGTGGTATCGGCAACTCTGTAAACGCCCCTGCTTTCATGACGAATATTTACAGGCCTATAACGAACCAGGTGCACATCTCGTCGACACTGACGGTAAAGGTGTTGAACGTATAGATGAAACGGGTGTTTGGGTTAACGGAACTCATTACGAACTTGATTGCCTCATTTTTGCTTCAGGTTTTGAAGTCGGAACACCGCAATCAAGACGATCCGGGTTTGAAACTTTCGGAAAAGATGGCGAAACATTGACAGATCATTGGAAAGACGGGATGCAAAGTTTGCATGGGATCCATATGCATAACTTCCCTAACCTTTTCATTTCAAGTCTTGCTCAGGGAGGGAACCTTCTTTCTAACGTGACCCACAATCTGGTGGAAGCAGGAACAACGATCGCTTCAATTATCGCCCATGCGTTAGAAATTGATGCTGACGAAGTTGAAGTGACTGAAGAAGCTGAGCGTGAATGGATTGAAATGATCCAAGGAAACCCTCGGTCTTTCTTTGGGAACCCTGAATGCACACCCGGGTATTACAACAACGAAGGGCAACCGATAGGGCGTTTAGAAACTTTAAACGCTGGTGGTTACCCAGAAGGCTCAGTTGCGTATTTTAAATACATTGACCAATGGCGAACCTCCGGTGAATTCAAAGGACTGGAATTCACCAACCACTCCGAGTAACTAACTAGTTTTAGTCCCCGGCGAGTTGATAGTTACCTACAGGAATATTGGTCGGAAGTTTAAATCCTTGGTTATTGAGCAAGTCATATGCCATCGGATCTACTTGTCGTAACTCTTCTTTAGTGCAGATATACCATTCGTCTTCGCTGTCGGCACATTTGTCGGTATATGCCGGATCCAGTGCGTCGATGTTGGCCATCAAAATCCAATAAAAGTACTCGTGCATTTGACAGTAATAGTCGCAGGTGTAGTCATCGTAGCTGTACCACGCGCCTTCCGGATAGCTGTTAGGAACAGTTTGGAATTGACCGCCACGGGCAGCATCCATGGCGTCAGCGAGTCGACTACCGGGTTCGTCTCCAAAGTATTCTGGGTAGGTGTAATACCAGCCCATTGAAAGAACATGCCATATTTCTTCCAGGTTGGTGTCCCATGTTCCTGCTTGTTTTATCCCGCCGAACGCCCAGTCGTCTTCTCCGTAATACATGCTGGCGGCCCAGCCGAGGTTGTCTTCACAAAACGTGCCTCTCAGCGAAGGAAATACTTCTTCTCGCATTGATTCGGTCCAAACCGGAACAACAAAATTGTTTTCAACGAGGAAACGGTGAACTTCAGGGTCATCCATGACACCGTCAGCGTCATTGTCCATGAATTCGGCAACCACGTTGGCGGAATGTTTAACATATTCCTCAGGGATGCTTGAGTGAGAAATGACGTAAATGCCGAAAACGTCTACGAACACATCGAGTTCTTGGTTCAGACAGTCAAATGGGTGTTCTGACAGGATTTCGAAGTTGAACTCGCCGATTATTACCGGCGGTGAATAGTCTCCACCGTCGGCGCCTTCATATTCTTCATCAAAAAGACCGCAGTCTTCTACCCCTGTTGCGACTACAGATACTAGATCTTCCATTTCCTCCTGCGATAAGCCATCCAAAGCCTCAGAACTGATTGGATAGTCGTTACCTAAAGTGTTCCATTGGTCAAAATCAAGTGGTGAGTTATCCACTACATAATCGATAAAACATTCAGCAAGGTCTCTACCAATCCCCAATTCAGGTTCAGCGAGGATCTCTTGAAGAAGTTGTTCACGGCCACTGTCATCGGCACCAGAGTCTTCTGCTTTTAGTTCTGTGAGTTCTGTCTCGGCTTCTTGAAGTTCGGCACGCAACTCGGATATTTCGTCGTCAGTGGTAGTGCTGCAAGCTGTAGCGAAGAGAAAAAGTGTCGTGAAAAGAAGTAAGAGTTTTTGTTTCATAGGTACTAGCAACATAGCCCACATACTCTGGGGGTTCGGTTATTCCAGAGTGAGTAGTTGAAGCAGATTTTTCGTTATTGTGTCTTTGTAAAGGATTTTTATGACGGAAACCAAAAGGCCAGTTCTTCACTCGGGGAAAGTGACTCGTATTGAGAGTTTCGAAGAGTTACTTGCCGTTGATGGCGTTGTTGAAGAACTAGAGATTCGCTCCACTATCGGAGTGTGTGCGCTTCATGGCGGCGGGTTAGAGCAAGCCACTCAGGTGGTTGCTCGTGAAGTGGCGGAACAAACTGGTTCTTCCTTCTATGCGGTGATTCAACCTGATAATTCTCGACGGCATCTACCCTCCACTCGTTTTATTCCTGGAGTGTCAGAAAAACTTGATGCTTTTCTCGACAGCGTTGATTTTGTTCTCTCTATTCACGGGTACGGGCGTGACGATGATTTTTGGGCGGTGCTTGTTGGAGGCAGCAACCGGGAGATGGCTCATCACATCACTGGTCATTTGCGGGCTGAACTACCCGACGAATACCGGGTAGTTGACGACACTGACGTCATGCCGCCCTCCCTGCGGGGCTTGCATCCCGATAATCCGGTGAACAAAAGTAAGAACGGTGGGGTTCAAGTTGAGATACCGCCGGGGTTGCGGTGGAATCGTGAACACCGTGACTGGTCAGACCGCAATGGCACCCCCCGTGGAGAACACCTTGACTCGTTGATTGAAGCTCTCGTGAGTGCGCTAACTACTGTTGCTGATTAACCCAAAGTTCATAGGTTTCTAGAGAAATTTCTTCGATTTCTTTAGTGGAAGAAGCACTCGTGCTGACAGCAAATTGATTTTGACAATCACCAAGCACGGAGCGCCACCCATACCGACCGGGTGTGCGTTCGGTGTGTTCGTGTTGAATACAGAAACCAATTTGGGTTTCATCTAACGACCAAACTATAGGAGGTTCAGCAAAAATAGTTGAATCAGGAACACCAAAAATGCTGAAAGAGTAAAAATCCATTGGATCAAAATCGGTTAGTTGCTGAACGGGTGAACCTTCAAAATCTGTAACGAAAAGATTGGGACGGAGTACTGGGTCTGTAGTCTCCCAATACGCTATGTGTGTTCCAGAAGGCGAAACAGAAACGGCTTCAATAATTGTCTGTGAACCTGTATAGGGATTTAAAGTTCGTATCAGATTTCCCTCTAAATCAAATTGATAAAGAAGAGTTGATATTGATCCGTTATAAGTTTCGAAATGAAGAAAACTTTCTCCATCGGGAGAAAAACTCAATGGAGTACAATACCGGTAACAACTCTTAAAAAGTCTCCGTCTATTAGTTCCGTCTGAAGACATGATGAAAAGGCCATCGAACCCTTTTAATCCGGGCTCCCAACACGGATCGCAACCACTAAAAAGAACATCACCTTTACTTGATATGTCATGTATGCGAGCAAACTCAGCAAAACCAGGTCCGTCAATATCTAAGACTTCCATAAGGTCTGCCCAAGGCCAGGTCAGCACATAAAATATTGTTTCTTCTCCCTGCTCATTGACCATAGAGCGGAAAGAGCGTGGAAGATCCTCAAAGGGTTGAGAAGTCAAATCCCTGCAAGAAAAATCATCTACTTCCCAAAGTAACTCGAGCCAAGGGTGGCTGATCATGAAACCAGAAAGTTGATTTAAAGTTTCGTCTCTATTCTCGCAATTATGTAAAACATCGTCTTCCCAACTACGTAAAACAACATTCTTCCAATCGGAGTCAGAGTTAAACAGATCCTCTAACTCGTACTCGGTTTCGTACGAGAAACAAGCATTTTCACGGTAATACGCATGAGGGTCGATTTTCCAAATGCCGCCGCGAGCTCCACAGGTAACATCATCAAGAGCACCGAATGGTCCACCCAAGTCTTCGAAACAATACGAGTATAAATCTCCGACTTCGGGATGGATATGCAAGCCGCTATCTGGGTCCCAGGACCCCCCGCGATCTATACACGTAACTTGGTTACGAGCGTCCCATAACGACCCGTCATCTTCGTAGCATTTAAAAACTTCCGGCGAATACCCGGTCTCATCTGTACCCCAAGTTCCTCCCCGTTCTAGACAAACATCTTCAGAATAAGCGGTCCATAGAGTTCCATCGATATACCTGCACTCAAAGTCTTCTGAATCGTATGCACCTAATGCCCATGCCCCTCCCCTATCTATACACGCATCCTCTTCTTCAATTTTCTCTAACTCTAGCGCTCTGTCCCATTCAGAAACTTTGTTACATCGCTGCTGCTCTTTATTCCAAACGTGCCGAAGTTGCTCACAGAGGTCTGAATTATTAGAAGCGAGCGAAAAACGATCAGGCCTACAATATAGCCCCCATCCAGGTGGCCCAATGGCGTTGGTGCCTCCAATTTCTGAACAAGATTCTTCA
>CACPKO010000035.1 GCA_902634555.1 Actinomycetota bacterium | reverse complement strand
TCGCGTTGACGGAATAAACCAGTGGATGCATGCATGTTGGCCTACTAACGCTGAAGAACATTTACATAAATCATTCTCAAATGGAGAACGTGCTCCACATCGAGCAGTTACCAATTATGAGATAGTAGTTTTAGAACGGAAGAAAGAGTCGGCCTATTTCGATGTAGACACTCCAGAAGACTTCGAAAAGGTAAAAATGCGATGAAGAGAAAGAAATCAGAAACAGCTGATGGTGACGGATTTTTTCAAGACTTCACCTACATTGAAGATCAAAAAACCTTCGAGGACTTTGTGGATGTCCTTTTACTGGAAGAACGAGTAGGGGTAGATACTGAATTCCATAGAGAACGAACTTATTTCCCAAGTGTGGCACTTATTCAAATAGCGCATACAAAAGGAATCTCTCTTATTGACCCATTAAAAGTTGATTTAAGAGACCTTTCAAGACTTTTAAACAGTCAAGTTTTGATCGTCATGCATGCAGCAAGTCAAGATCTTGAAGTCTTCCAGCATGCTTGTGGGGTTGTACCTAACCGCCTATTCGATACTCAAGTAGCTGCCGGATTTTTGGGAATGTCAACCCCTTCGTTGTCTGCTCTATATGAAAAACAACTAGGGATTCTCATAAAGAAAGAGAGCCGGCTTACCGACTGGATGGCTCGGCCGCTAAGCAATTCGCAACTTGAGTATGCGGCAAATGATGTTCGATACCTCTTACAGGTGTACGACCAAATAAGTGCAGAGTTAGAAGACCGTGGAAGGGCTGCATGGGTCGAAGCAGAATGCTCAATTCTCCTAGAAAAAGAAAAGAAACGCCGCGTCCCCGAGGAAGCTTGGAAAAAAATCAAAGAAGGAAAGAATCTTCGCGGGAATGCACAAAATAACATAAGAGCACTTGCAGCATGGAGAGAAAGAAAAGCTGCAAAATTGAATATCCCCGTACGTTACGTGTTTCCGGACATAGCACTAGTGGCGATCGCTCAACAAGAACCAAAGAACTTGAACTCCCTCGAAGCTATTCGCGGCGTTGAAACAAGGCACCTAAAGAACACTTTCCCAAAAGAAATCTTTACTGAACTTGCAGCGGCTAAAGAACTCAAACCTCTCCCGAAAAAAGAGAAACAAGATCGGGATAAAAGTAAAGATTTGAGAGCTGGAGTAGCTCTTGTCTCAGCTTGGATAGCACAAGCAGCACGTCAACTCGATCTCGATCCAACTATTTTGGGTACACGATCAGATATAGAAGCATTAGTGCGTGGCGACAGTGATGCGCGAATGAGCAAGGGATGGCGGAATGAGATAGTGGGAGAATCGGTGAAGGAATTACTGAAAGGCGAAGCTACTTTAGCATTCGATGGCGATGCGGGTTTAGTTCTTGAGAGTCGTAAAAAAAGATAAACTAGAGTTCCTCAGACTTTTAAAATTTGATAGTTAAAGTAATAGATACAGTAGAAACATCAGGAGTAACGTGGTGAAAAAAGGACGACATCGCAGATTTGAAGAAGCACGAGCGCTGAAACGTAGCGACGACTTAGATCTTGATTCAATTTTTGACAGTCTTACTTCAGAGGAAGAAGAGAATGTCTCTCCTGCGCATGCCGCTTGGGCCGACGAGTTTGAAGAAGTGGAAGAAACCGAAGAAGAAGCTTCTTAGAGTTTTATTTAACTACCAGTTTCGTCAAGGATTTCATCTAACTTCAAGATGTCTTCTTCATATACAACTCCAATGAATCCGCCATCATTGTCTGTTACGGCCAGAACATCAATTTGAGAACTTTCCATGGCGGCGATTGTGTCACGTAAAGACCATGAAGGACGGGCTACAGGCATATCGCTTCTTACCAGATCTGAAACAGGCGTTTCTTCCCATAGTGTCCGGTCGGTTCCAGAAAGATCAGAGAGACTAATCATCCCGAGATACTTATCTTTATCCACTACCGGCACTGAGCGTTGTCGTCTACCCAAAACATGCAAGTAGACAAATTCTGAAGTTGTGGCATCAGGAGGGACAGTTAAGACATCTGTGGTCAAAGCGGAAGTAATCGGCAAAGTGAATCGGCGTTCGAGATGGCCCAATCTCATGCTTTGTTGATGTTCTGCTACTGAGGATTTTCCACCCACTACCTGACTTACTGCCGCAGCTATTAGGGCGGGAACTACGAAAGATGCTCCGGTAGATTCTGCAACGAACATCACAGCTGCTATCGGCGCTTTGTACCCTGCGCCTAGGAAAGCAGCTAATCCGAGTGTTGGATATAAGCCAGGGCGCTCTGCTTGTAAAAGCTGTCCAGTGAATTGTCCAAGTATCACACCTTGAACTGCAAGAGGGATGAAGAGCCCACCTACTCCGCCTGCACCTAGTGTCACTACTGTAGCTGCGAGACGCATTCCAAATAGAAGAGCGATTAATCCAAGGCCATGATTCGGGCTAACCACCCAAGACATTGCTTCTTGTCCGGGGCCAATAGTCAATGGGGCATCAAAAACTAGGTCTGCCCAAAGGGCCAGGAGGGCAAGAATGCAGCCCCCCGCCAAAATCCTTGGAAGAAAATTTTCAGATTTAGATTGAGATTTAGCCCAGCGAACCAGCCACGCCATTGATCGCCCACCAACTCCTGCTCCGATTCCAATAATGAAAGCCCCGAGCATGTCGCCTGCCTCAACACCGCCAAACATGGCGGTCAGGTCATTAGCTGTGAACCACATTTGGTCACTGTCGGCCCCTAAGCGGAAGTGCGGGTCATCTAAGAAAGGAATGACGGCACCATGACCGATGAGATTAATGTAGGTGACATAACTTGTTGCCGCAGCGAGAAGAGAGGGAAGTAAAGCTTTACGATTCACATCATCTCTATAGGGGGCTTCCAAGGCGAACAAGACACCAGTAGCAGGGGCTTGAAACACTGCTGCTACACCAGCAGCTGCACCCGCGGTAAGGAGGATTTTTATATCTTCTTTCCGTAACCAGTTCTTGAAACGATCCCTAACTGCTAACCCGGTAACGGAACCTGCATAAATAGAAGGTCCTTCCAAACCAAGTGAACCTCCGAAGCCAATAGTGGTTACACCGGCTAAAAGTTTGGCAGGGAGATCTCTTATAGAAAGACGAGGAGTTCTATCATGAAATGCACGGACAAATTCATCGGAAGTGGCCGGGGATGTTTTGTTGCCGAGATACCTGAGAATCAAATGAGCAAGAATGAGCCCAATTCCCGGAGCGAAGATAATTTGCCATCTTGATAATCCTTTTACGTGCTCAAGAACTACAGAATCAGCAAGAGTTTCAAATCCAGCAATTAATAGCGCAACTAAGAATCCGGTCACTACAGCAAGAGCTAATACAGGAGTGTCACCTCGAGCGGCGATGGCTTTGAAACGGTTCACTTATTCTTCCTACCGCTTTCAATGAACTAATGCTCTTTATTTTGGAAACTAATTACAAACTGTTTCTTTGCTGAATAAGAAGGCATACACGAGGAGGCATCTGCAACATAGAACTAAGATGATTGAGTGGGAATTAACTTCTTCAAAAACATGAATCGTTCAAGAGGGAACGACCAACTATTCCAAGAACTCTGCCGCGATATCGGAACTAATCGAGTGCATCGTGACGGCGCTTCGCAGCTGTTATACAGCCGAGACGGATCAGCATTCCCTGGCGGCATTCCAGGGGTTGTCTGTTTTCCTGAAACCACACAGCATGTTGTTGATTGCATTAAAGCTGCTAATAGACATGACCGATCTTTTGTCCCACGTGGAGCGGGAACAGGGTTAGCGGGAGGTGCCGTTCCCTGTGACGCCCCGTTGGTGATTTCTACGACAAAGATGAATTCTATTCTTGAAGTGAACTATGAAAAACGATTTGCCTGGGTCGGGCCAGGGGTGGTCAATTTAGATCTCACGAAGAGCTTGACTGGAACTGGGTTTCATTTCGCTCCCGATCCATCAAGCCAGCAATCTTGCACGATCGGGGGAAATGTCGCAAACAACTCTGGGGGGCCGCATTGTCTTGCATATGGGGTTACCAATGCCCATATTTTAGCTATTGAGGTGGTGCTTCCTGACGGAACACTCGTTCAACTCGGCGATGTTGATGGTCATGCATCTGGGTATGACTTACGCGGAGTTTTTGTTGGGGGAGAAGGGACTCTGGGAATAGCAACACGGATCGCTGTAAAGCTGACACCTGATCCTCCAGAGATCCGTACGTTGCTTCTGGATTTTATGGATGTAGCAGATGCCGCTAAAACGGTTAGTGCGATTATTGCTTCTGGGATAGTACCTGCGGCAATAGAAATGATGGATAAGCGTATCGTTAATGTTGTTGAAGAATTCGTCAAGGTTGGATATCCAACAGACGCAGCCGCTGTGTTGATAATTGAGGTAGATGGTTTGCCTGAAGGTGTAAAAATTGAAGTTGAACGAATTCAAAGCATCAGCCTCGAACATGGTGCTCGCTCGGTGAGAGTAGCGTCTTCAGATGAAGAACGGGAACAAATATGGAAAGGGCGTAAAAGTGCTTTTGGTGCAGTAGCTCAGATCCAACCCGGCTACTACTTGCATGACACTGTGATCCCTAGAACAAAGCTCGTAGAAGTTTTAGAGGCTGTTTATGAAATAGCTAATAGATATGAATTGATTGTTATGAATGTTTTTCACGCTGGTGACGGAAATCTTCATCCTCTTCTTGTCTTTGATCCGCAAGAGCCTGGAGTTATGGAGAGGGTACTTGTAGCCGGTGAAGAAATTGTCCAGGTTTCACTGGATGCTGGCGGAGTTCTTTCCGGAGAGCACGGAATAGGTCTAGAGAAAAAGAGATTTATGGAAAAACTCTTTTCTGAAGAGGACTTAGCCGCCCAAAAATTACTTAAAGATGCTTTTGATCCAGATGGGCGAGCTAATCCATTCAAAGTCTTGCCTAGTGGCGCCAGCTGTAGCGAAGTTAACCACCTAAATCAATTACCAGACGGGGCATGGGTATGAATGATTTAGAGGATTTTAGGGAGAGCGTAGGGAAAAGCGATCCAGTAGCAGTTGTCGGTGGTAGAACCCACTGGACTGTTGGTGGTAATCCAACTGATGACACGAGACTGGTTTCCGCTCCAGTTGGAATAGATTTCTTTGATCCGTCTGAAATGACTGTAAGTGTTAAAGCGGGAACAACGCTCAAAGATTTAAATGAGGAACTATCTCGGTACAGGCAAGAAGTGTGCCTGGAAGGTTCATCGGAAACGACAGTCGGTGGAGCATTGATGATTGGCACTGATGGAATTAGGCGTAATTTAATAGGTTCAATTCGGGAAACGTTACTGCAAGCAGAATACGTCGATGCGAAAGGGAAATTAATAAAAGCAGGTGGCCCTACTGTAAAGAACGTGACCGGTTATGACCTTTGCCGCTTACTCGTTGGGTCTTTAGGTACGCTCGGCTTAGTAGGTAGAGTAATTTTACGTACACGCCCACAATCCGAGAAGAGTGTTTGGCTCCGAGGCGGGTTATCACCTGAAGAAGCTCGCCATATTTGTTTTCGCCCCTCTTCGTTGTTGTGGAATGGAGAAGAGACGTTTATCCAACTTGAGGGTTATGGAGTAAATGTTGATTCGGAGATTCTCAATTTGAAGAACCTAGGGTATGAAGAGTTGGGAGTAAAATGCCCTATTTCAATACCCAGTTTTCGGCATAAATTTGTTAACGGAATGTCGTTAGACAATGGAATTATAGATGTCTACAGTTCAATCCTTTATAAGTCTGTAGAAGCATCGGAGCCTCAACATTCAGAAGAAGTGTTACGTCTTGGAAATAGGGTTCGTAAAATGTTTGATCCCTTAGGTCGCCTTAATCCGGGTCGCGACCCTTATAGGGCAGGTCCATGAGTACTTCGCTTAACTTAGACAAAGATCATTTAACCGCATGCATTTCTTGCGGACTTTGTTTGCCACATTGCCCTACATATCAGACAACTCAAGACGAGAGCCGTTCTCCACGTGGCCGTATCAGTCTCATGCGAGGCGTGGAGGACGGCTTGATGCCATTGAGTAAAGAAGTAATTGAATCACTAGATACCTGTGTCCAATGTTTAGGTTGCGAGACGGCCTGTCCATCTGGTGTCCGATATGGGGAACTCATTGGACAGACTCGAGAAGTCTTGAACAGTCACCGAAAAGTGAGTTTTCGATTGAGGGCCGGGCTATGGATTTTATTACATATGAGAGTTTTACTGTTTGGAAGCCGTGTATTAGCGGTTCTTCAACGATTGAAATTGGTGCCGAATAAGGCTCTACCAGTTCCTTCAAGAATTCCACTTCGTGGAGTTAGATATGTTCAAAATGACGACCCTGAGGTGATCCTTTTTACAGGTTGCGTGATGGATGTATGGCTGTCTCAAGTACATGAAGCCGCTCTTTCCGTGCTTGATTCAATTGGGGTTAGATACATGATCTCAGGAAATCAAGTCGGATGCTGTGGGGCGCTTCATAGCCATGCTGGTTTTCGTTCAACAGCGAACAAACAAGCGCTTGAAGTAATTTCTGCCTTGCCTTCAGACCTGCCGATTCTTGTAGATTCAGCTGGTTGTGGAGCAGTCTTGAAAGAATATGGAAGTCTTTTAGGAACGCAAGAAGCAAGAATTTTCTCTTCACGGGTCTATGACATACATGAATGGCTAATAAACGACTCCAAGTGGAGAGAATCTCTGCCAGCTAGACGGCCCGGTAATAAGAAGGTCATTGTGCAGGATCCATGTCACCTTCGCCATGTGCAAAAAGCTCATACATCTGTTCGAGAGTTACTAACCCCTTTTGTTGAATGTCTTGAGTTGGACGATGAAGGGCTTTGCTGCGGAGCAGGAGGCGCATTTTCGGTTGATCAACCAGAACTTGCAAAGGAAATAAGAGATAAAAAGTTGAAGTCAATACAACGAGCTGGAAGGCATTTAGTAGTAAGTGCTAATCCGGGATGCATGATTCATCTAGAATCCGCAGGGGTAGAAATACTACATCCAATTCAAGTGGTAGCAGAATATATAGGCGGCAAAGAAGATCATGAGTAACTCACACGAATCAATTCAAGAGAAACTCAGGGCGATATCAGATGAAATAGCGGATTTAGCAATGAGTGATATTCGCAACTCAATAGAAGAGGGTCATAATAAGACATCAGATATTGAAAAAAGACTTACGCGTGCACGCCGTGCGATTGAGAAAGCCATTCACCTCTTAGAGACAGAAAACACTGATTTTATTTGATGCCGTAGTCATTTATAGCGTCAATTAAGAGACGTAATCTGGATTGCGAAGACTGGTTGTACTGAAAGGCGATTCTATTAAGGCTTAAAAAATCAGAGTCTTCAACCTCTGATGGATCTGGTCCGGTCTTCTCTATAGATCCAGAAGTTAAGAGATCTCCGAAAGAATGATTGAGCGAAATTAACTCATCATCACTGACTGGTCTATTTAAACGGATAATAAGACGATCCCGAACATAGCGCATTGAGTGATAGGAAGAATAGAAATGACATAGGTGATCTGCGGCAACTTCCGGGTCCTTGCAAACATGTACAAGAGATAAATCGTTCTCGCTAATTAAACCTCCATCCAAGAGTTCTAATCGCACGAAATTTATCCAGCGATCCCAGTATGTGCTGCCCGGAGGATCAAGTAAAACGACCGGATTAAGAGGAGATTTTCCGGTCTGCATAAGAGTAAGTAGTTCAAATGCTTCATCCATGGTGCCAAACCCGCCAGGAAGCAGGGCATAACCATGCGTTTCTTTCATGAAAATTACTTTCCGGGTGAAGAAATATTTGAAGTTAATCAATTTTGGATCATCAGCTATAAATTCGTTAGCTGATGATTCAAATGGAAGTTTGATATTTATACCAAAAGAACGTTCTTTGCCAGCCCCCTCTAATCCTGCAGCCATAATTCCAGGTCCGGCCCCGGTCATGACCATCCACCCTCTTTCAGCCATAGCGGCACCGAACTCGCGGGCGCTGGCGTATGCAGGGTCTCCAGCAGAAATCCTGGCCGAACCAAAGAGAGTCGCTTTTCTTTCAGAGCGATACGGGGCAAAAACACTAAAAGAATGACGCAACTCTTTTAGAGCGCTATTAGTGAGCTTAAGTTCACCCCGGTTTACATCTTCCAGGCCGAGTCGAATTCCCGATACAAGAAGCTCAGCGATGAGATCTAAGTCTTCCGAAGGAACTTCCTTTAGAAGGTCAGCTATTTGGTTATCAATTGACTGGACCCCGGTCCGGTAGTTACTTAAAGCCATAAAGAAAGATTAGAACACCGTGGAGTCGGGCGGGTTAACCATTTGTAACTGGGATCAAAATGCGACCATCGTCCTCTCGGGAGACGTCTAACTTGACATTTTTATCAAGATGCTTATAAAGGGTCGTTCTTTGTACCAAAGTTCTACCAAGAGGCTGCACCAAATCCGCTAGATCGGATTCGGAAACAAGTTGTCCATGGTCAGCACCAGCGGCACGAGAAATATTTTCATCAATAAGAGTTCCGCCAAGATCATTGACTCCTGCTTGAAGTAGTTGCTCTACTCCTTTAAGACCAATCTTGACCCAAGAGGCTTGAATATTGTCAATCAAGCCACGATAAGTAATACGAGCGACTGCATGCATAAGTAAAGTCTCTCTAAATGTTGGTCCTCGGCGTGACTTACGCTGTAAATAAATTGGTGAAGCCATGTGTACAAAAGGCAATCCGACAAACTCAGTAAAGCCCCCTGTTTCTTTTTGCAGATCTCGACAAACTAAAAGGTGATCCGCCCAGTGTTCAGGTCTTTCAATTGAACCAAACATGATCGTAATGTTTGAACGAAGGCCAACTTTATGGGCGGTGCGGTGCGCTTCTAGCCATTCTTCTGTATTGATTTTGTCAGAGCACAACTCTTCACGGACCTCATCAGAAAGAATTTCTGCTGCCGTTCCTGGCAAAGTCTTTAGGCCTGCTTCACGAATGCGCTCAAGGTAACTCTCCAGTGGCTCGTTAAGTCTTGCCGCCCCTTCGGTTACTTCTAAGGCTGTAAATCCATGAATATGAATATCAGGAACAGCCTCTTTGACAGCCTTGGTCACTTCTATGTAATAATTACCGTCAAAATCGAGGTGTATACCGCCCTGCAAACAGACTTCAGTAGCTCCCATCCTTGCCGCATCTGCGGTTCGTTGTGCTATTTCATCCATTTCTAATAAATATGGATTCCCTCTAAGATTCAACGAGAGAGGCCCCTTTGAAAATCCACAGAATTTGCATTTATAAGTACAAACATTTGTGTAGTTAATATTTCTATTAGCAACCCATGTGACTGCATCTCCTACTGAAGAACGACGGAGTTCATCTGCGATTTCCGCAACAGATGCTACCTCACGACCACGGGCGGCAAATAGGGAAAGTATTTCTTCTTTACCGACTTCTTCTCCATCTCGAACACCATTGAGAACTTCTCTTAGATGCCCAGTAACTTTTGGAACATTAGGAACTAAGACGGGAGGGGAGTAGGGGGCTCCAGAGTACCAAGTAGATGAAAGAGGTGTTTGAGCGCTCAAATCGTCCTTTAGATCTTCTTTCGACATCGGTGCAAAGAATGGACCAGGATCATTTCTTGCCAATCCATGACTATCTGACCTGTCCATTATTGGAAAATGAAGACTCTCGTCAAACCATCGCTCGGGTGCAGTAACAAACTCAGGGTGAGCAGTCAAACGAGGAGCAAGTTCAAATCCGCGCTCTTCTGTTAGTTGTCTTAACTTTTCAAGAGAAGGCCATGGCCTTTCAGGGTTTACATAGTCAGAAGTAACGGGAGAAACTCCGCCCCAGTCATCCACTCCTGCTTCGATTAGTTGCTGGAAGTCATCGGAGAGATTAGGCGGGGCTTGGATGTGTATATCGGAAGGAAGAATAACTCGAGCTAACGCAATCGCGTCGAGATAAGTATCGGTGGGGCAAGCAGGAGCTTTATGCATGGCGGTTCCGGGTTTTGGAAGAAAGTTTTGAACTATTACCTCCTGTATGTGCCCATGCCGCTGATGAGACTCTCCGATGGCCTTAAGCGCATCGATTCGGTCTTCTCTGGATTCTCCAATGCCGACTAGAATTCCAGTAGTAAAAGGTATTGAAAGTTCTCCGGCAGCTTCAAGGGTTGCTAATCGTCGATCAGGTTCTTTATCAGGTGCTCCCCGGTGGCAGTCGAGTTCAGCTAAAGACTCAATCATCATCCCCTGAGAAGGTGAAAAAGGACGAAGCTTCTTAAGGTCTGAGTAATCAAGTGCTCCTGCATTAGCGTGAGGAAGTAAGCCAGTTTTCTCTAGTACTAGTTCGGCCATCTTTGCGAGGTAGTCAACGGTTGATTCATAACCGTTCTCCTCAAGCCAGTTGGCTGCTGTTGGATATCTCAACTCTGGTTTTTCTCCAAGAGTAAAGAGTGCTTCATGGCAGCCAACAGACGCGCCTTTATGGGCAATATCTAGTACTTGTTCCGGAGAAAGAAACGGGGCTTCTAAACGAGCTGGTGGTTGGGCAAATGTGCAGTATCCGCATTTGTCCCGACAGAGCATCGTTAAAGGTATGAAAACTTTCGGGCTATAGGTGATTAGATTCCCGAAACTTTCGAATCGTCGCGCACTTGCTTCTGAAAAGAGTTCGTCACCTTGAGGGAAAGCGTTCATTGCTGCTGCCTTCTTCCAGGCCCGGACTTGCTTCGAATTTTTTTTGGGGGAACAGTCAGTGAGCAGGTCGGACAACTCACAGCATGCTGTAGAGGAGTATCGCATTCTCCGTGAACCAGAACAGTTGGTGGACCTTCAGTTGCACACCAAGTATCGCCCCAGTGCATCAAAGCTACAAGGGAAGGCGAGAGATCTAGCCCTTTGGACGTTAAGCGGTATTCATGACGAACAGGTCGGTGTTGATAGGGGACCCGCACTGCTATTTCGTGACTCACTAACTTATTGAGTCGGTCACTAAGGAGATTTCTCGCTATTCCTAAATTTTTTTGCAGATCTTCAAAACGTCGAACTCCTTTGAAGAGGTCTCGTAAAATCAAGAGAGTCCATCGGTCGCCAATAGTGTCAAGTGTTGCGGCTATAGAGCAGTCAAAGTTTTCTTGTTCGGGTTGAGCCGTGTTTTGCATTTTGCCACTTTATCAGTCAGTAGCAAAATAAAACTTACTCAGGGCAATCTCATTGAAATGAGGAAGCTTTGACGCTTAGGCCCTCAATCAAATTCTCAAAAGAAACAATGAAAGAATC
>CACPKO010000034.1 GCA_902634555.1 Actinomycetota bacterium | reverse complement strand
ACCCCGCCAGTAGCGATAAGCGATGCCCCGATCAGCCATCTGGTAACTGACTCTTGGAATTTTCTGGATGCTACCGCCAGAAGAACGATTGTTTGTAAAGCCCCAATCATGGTTGCGTTAGCCACAGTGGTATTACGAAGTGCCGTAAAGAAGACTGCGAGCTCCAAACCCAAAAGAACGCCCGGTAAAGCCACTAAACGTATATTTCTTAGACTTACTCGTCTTCCTGTGAGGAAATAAACTGTTGAGTAAAGCACCCCCCCAAGTAAGAGGCGCCAGAACGCAATTTGGAGTCCTGGTAGATCCGTTCCTGCGACGATTACATTTCCAGCTGACCAGCAAATGGCGGCCATTATTGAAGCTAAATGGCCGAGACTTAGTTGAGGAGAATTTCTAATAACCATTAAGCACTTACCCTAGGTGTATCTCTGACTTAATAGAGTCATATCCTGTTCTTAATGATTATTGGTTTTGATATAGGCGGGACGAACATTCGTGCCCTTTTAATTGAATCAGATTCTGGCGAGATTCTTTCTAGGGCCCAGAGTTCAAGTGCTGGCAATGAAGAACAACTATTGGAAAATCTCGTTGCACTAACTGAAGAACTAAAAACCTACTCAACTGAGGAAGTGACGGGAATCGGTTTAGCCATCGCTGGATTAATTGGGCGTGATGGCGTAGTTCATTACTCCCCTAATTTGCCAAATCTTGTTGAATTCCCTATTGGAGCACGTCTGCAAGATTTGACCGGCCTTCCAGTCTTTGTTGGTAATGACGCAACAGCTGGAGCTTGGGCCGAAGCACAACTGGGTGCAGGACGAGGAATTGACAACTTTGCCTTTGTTGCCTTAGGCACGGGAATAGGAACTGGACTGGTTATTAATAGAAACATCGTTTTAGGGGCTCATGGGTTTGCTGGCGAAGCCGGTCACGCTACTACGAAATCAGATGGTCCAACTCACATCACTGGCCTTAGCGGATCTTGGGAATATTTCGCTTCCGGCAACGCTCTAGGACGGCTAGGAAGACAAGCAGCTGAAAAAGGAAACTTTGCTCTCGGACTGGAATTGGCTGGTTCGAAAGAACAAATCACCGGCCTTCATGTTTCTGAAGGCTTATCTAGCGAGGACGAGCAGTCTTTAATTATTTTTGACGAATTTTGTCGCCAAGTAGCAATTGGAGTTTCAAACCTAATCACCATCTTGGATGCAGAACAGATAATTATTGGAGGAGGACTGGTTCAAATTGGAGACCCTTTGACCTCTGGAATTGAGAAATGGCTTCCAGAATTTATGTTTGGTTGGGAATACCGTCCTGAAGTGCCAATTCGTCTTGCTGAATTAGGAATAGATGCTGGTTCTCTTGGAGCAGGACTATTAGTTCATGAAATAGGAGAATTTTGAAATGATCGGTAATGAAAAATATGTCTCTTTTACTACGTTCACTCGCTCTGGTAAACCAAAGCCATTGCCTGTTTGGATTGCAGATTTAGGAGATGGCACTTATGGATTCACCTCTGACGTAGATGCTTGGAAAGTAAAACGGTTATCAAACAACCCAAACATAACTTTGCAGCCTTGCAATATTCGAGGCACGATCAAGGAAAACTCAGAAGTAATTAGTGGAACTGCTAAAGCAGTCACAGGTGAAGAATTTTTGAGAGTCTTGAAAGCGATAAAAGTCAAATACGGGTTTATGGCTTACTTGATTCATTTGGATATTCCAGCATGGTTCAAAAAATCTTCAGAAAAACCTTCAGGTTGTGCGATCATCGTCAATGTAAATAGTTAGCGTTTATAGTTGTTCTGGTTTACCCGCCCCTGTAGCTCAGCGGATAGAGCATCGGCTTCCGGAGCCGTGAGCGCAGGTTCGAGTCCTGCCAGGGGCGCTTAACTCATTTATTAGGCTAGATTTTGATTATGGCTACTACAAAAAAGTGGACATTCCAATGGAAAGAACTTTATGACGAGGTCATCACCTCGGGTCTTTGCACAGGCTGTGCAGGTTGCGTGATTGCCTGTCCACACGATGTAATTGGATATGAACATGCGCCGGGTGCTTATACACCTTTTCACCTTGAAGAAGAGCTAGGTCTTTCCGATTGCGGTCATGGGCAGAAAGGCTGCACTTCTTGTACGAGAGCCTGTCCTCGTTTTCGTGACTGGGAGACCGAAGCCGATAATCATCTCTTTGCTCGTCATCGTAAACCTGAGGAGATGTCTGGGATATATAAAGATGTTCTGTTAACACGAGCCTCAGATGAAACTGTTCACCGGCTTGGCCAAGATGGAGGATTAGTATCTTCCATTCTCATTTGGTGTTTAGAAAATAATGTTATTGATGGAGCATTAACGTCACATCTTGAAGCGAATTCAGATGAGGAATCTACAAATTGGAAGGCTATTCCTGCTTTAGCAACTGATCGTGAGTCTGTACTGGCAGGGGCTGGAAGTCGGTACACATATTCCGCTAATACTCTTGCCATAAAAGAGGCTCGCGAAAAGAAACTTGAATCTCTTGCTTTAGTTGGAATGAGTTGTCAAACCTCAATTGGTCCAGTTATGTGGCATCGCCGTGTTGGCAAAGCAGGTAAACCAATAAAACTAAATATTGGACTTCTTTGCTCTAAATCTTTTGATGATTCAATATTTGAAGATCTTTTTTGGGCTAAATACGGGTTAGCCAAAGAGGATATGGTCAAGATGAACATTAAAGGGGTGTTTCAAATTTGGATGCGTAATGGTGACTACCATGAAATCAATTTGAAGGAGTGCCATGCATGGACTCGGGAAGGTTGTAATCATTGTCCCGATTTTGCAGCTGAACATGCTGATATTTCCACGGGAGGCATCGGCGAAAATAACGATTGGACGCTGACAATTGTTCGAACTGAGTTAGGTCGTCAAATCATTATGAAAATGCTTGAAGAAGGTGTTATTGAAGGAAAGCCTGGTGATAGCGACCCAGGTGCAATAGCTCTGATGCACAAACTTTCGGCCAAAAGCAGGAGCCGTTGGCCGGATTGGGCTAATCCTCAAGCCCGAACAGGACTTGAAGTCACAGCTGGTTAAACGCTCCAACCATTTCTTCAAAAGCCGCGTTAATCTCTGACGATTCATGTTCAAGAAGTGGCTCTAGCGGAGGGGAAACTTTGTTCCAGTTTTTCTCGTTGTCTTGTTTTTCTTTAATAGCTTTCAACGCAGCTATCGGTGGGTATTTCTCAAGAACTTCCCGAAATTTCATCACTACAGAATGTGCCTGAATAGCTTTTTCACCTTGTTGGTCCTGATGGAAAGTGATCACGCTGTTTAACATCGGAGCTGCCACATTAGCTGTTGCTGTAATGCACCCTCGTGAGTTACGTGACAAAGCGTCAAGTAGCGTCCGTTCTGAGCCTGGGTACACGTCCAGTCCTTCGATTTCTAAAAGTAATTTAGTGTTCTCCCAGTTTCCTGAAGAATCTTTTATCCCTACGACTACTTGAGGGAAATTTTCAAATAATTTTTGCACTACAGAAATAGGTAAACCAACTCCTGCCACTTGCGGAATGTGGTAGAGAAATACCCGCAGACGGTCATCATTTACCCGATCTATCAATGACGCAAAGTACTTGTAGAGACCCTCTTCGCTGGGGTTTTTGTAGTAAAACGGTGGCAATATAAGAACTCCTGCGCTATTCATCTCCACCGCGTGCCGGGTAAGAATAAGTGTGTCATCTAAATTAGTTTGTCCAGTTCCAACTAGTAATTTAGATGGGTCAATACCGCTTTTGACGAGAGCTTCAAGAGAGGAGATTCGATCCTCTCTCCCCACAGATAGTGCTTCTCCAGTGGTTCCAAACGGAACAATTCCGACACAGCCATCGTTCAACACTCTGTGTGCATGACCGATTAGTAAATCTTCATTTACACGGCAATCGTTAGTTAGTGGAGTGAGTATCGGAGAAAGAACCCCGTGTGGGAATAGAAACTGTTGAGGATTCATTTAGCTCTGAACGATAGAGCCGGCGCAATTCTCATTGACCTCAACGAACCATGGGAAAGCATCTCCAAGCCCACTTTCAGTGATTTCATTGCTGTGTTTTTTGATGTGATCATCTAACTTCTTGAATTCGCTAAACGTCACCGCTTGTTTTATTCCGTCGAGGAGGCACCCACAAAATTCTTCTCTAACCATTTCAGTCAAATCTTCATTAGCGGCGTGACACGAATCAAGAAAGTTGCGTTCAGCCAAACCTTGTCCATCAACAGCTTGTTCTTCCCACTCATTCGGGGTTGCCGAATTAGCACACCCAGCAACTAATAAGAGAAATGCCAAGATGATGGGAAATAAAGTAAGGCGAGAGCGTTTAATCTTTTTCACAAGAAGATGTTACCAATCTGTTTGCTTTATTGGGCTTTAGCGAGATCTTTAGCTCTCATCAAAACTGAATCAAACATCGGCTCTGTTAATTTTCCTGTAAAAGTGTTCTGCTGACTCACGTGGTAAGAGCAGAGAATAGTCTTTCCATTTGGGAGGGAGGCTTCTACTCCGTGGCCAAATTTTGGTTTGGGATTTAATCCCAACTCTGCGGCTGTCGATTGATATCCGATCTGACCGAGCACTAAAACTACTTTCACTTGGTCAAGTGCCTGCAATTCTCGCTGGAAGAACGGGCGACAGTTTGCTTTTTCTTCAGGGCTAGGTTGATTAGCTGGAGGAGCGCATTTAACAGGAGCTGTCACATAAACATCATTTAGTTCTAAACCATCGTCACGATTCTTTGAGTCAGGTTGGTTGGCTAGTCCTGCTCTATGTAAGGCAGCAAATAAGAAATCACCAGACCTGTCACCGGTGAATACTCTGCCGGTGCGGTTCGCCCCATGAGCTGCTGGAGCAAGTCCCACTATAAGGATACGTGCCTTCTCATCTCCAAAACCTGGAACTCCCTTACCCCAATACTCTTCTTCTCTGAAGGCCGCTCGCTTTTCTATTGAAACTTTCTCTCTCCACTCAACTAAACGCGGGCAGGCAACACAAAGGGTCACTTCTTTGTTGACTTTCCTCAAAGTTCGAATCGGATCCACTCTGGCAGGGTAGATTATTAAGCCATGACCTCCACACTTGTTCTTTATATTCGTCACGGAAGCACCCCAACTACTGGGGCTGTTTTACCTGGACGCGCCCCTAATCTTCATCTTTCTGATTCTGGAAAAAAGCAAGCAGAATCTGTGGCTACCCATATAAGCGCTGGAGAACCATTTTTTCTTGGCAAGAAAGTTTCTGCCATTTACGCCTCCCCAATGGAACGAACACAAGAAACTGCCGCTCCTATTGCGAAAGCAGTTGGTCGGCGCGTTCGCACTGCGAAAGGCTTGATTGAATGCGACTTTGGTAAATGGACTGGAAGAAAATTGAAAGACCTTTTTAAACTCCAAGATTGGAGGACTGTCCAGTCTCAACCATCACAATTTCGTTTTCCTGGAGGCGAGTCATTTATAGAAATGCAAGCTCGAATAACTTCACAGGTATCTGATCTGGTTTTCAAGCATCCAAATGAAACTATCGTCTGTGTTTCTCATGCTGATCCAATCAAAGCCGCTTTAGCTACAGCATTAGGAACTCCTCTAGATCTCTTTCAGAGAATCGTTGTTGGCCCTTGTTCTGTAAGCGCTGTTCTATATAGCGAAAATCGGCCTATTGTCCTAACAATGAACAACAATGGGACGCTTAGTAATTTGGTGGCGTCATGAGTGGTTTGGAAATCAACTGGGAAGATACTGATTCATTTGTCGCAGGTACGACGGGGCCTCAAGGAAGACGGGTTTTTTACTTGCAAGCAAGACGAATAAATGACCTAATTTCGCTCAAACTAGAAAAACAGCAAGTCGCAGGTCTAGCAGAATTCTTGAATCGGATGCTTGACGACCTCCCGCCTTCAGATATAGGAGGCGAAGATCTTCTCTCCTCAGATGATTCGTTCATTGAGCCTGGAGAACCTGCTTGGGTTGTTGGAAGTCTTGGCGTCACTTATCAACAAAGTAACGATCGAATAATTCTCTTCGCAGAAGAACTGCTACGCGATGAAGACGACATTCCAGCCCAGGCTCGATTCCCATTAAACCGTCAGCAAGTTGCGGCGTTCATAGCACAGGCTAGAAATCTTGTTGACGCTGGAAGGCCTCCTTGTCCCTGGTGTGAAGCCCCATTAGAGTCAACCAACGAGGGTTGGTGCCCTTGTGCAAACTGATGAATCTTCAGATACTTCTAGTCCTTTTAGAGATCGTGGCCCTCTAGAAGATTCTTCAGCTATAAACATGTTGCTGGAAGGCGAACTAGACCTTCTGGGGCGTATGCCCTGGTCTTCAAATGCGACTTTTTTAGTTGATATCACCTTGGATGGTGCTTTTATTCAAGGCGTATATAAACCTTCTTCTGGGGAAAGACCTCTTCATGACTTCCCACCTGGAATTTATATACGTGAAGTAGCTACTTGGGAACTAGCCAAACAACTCGGCTGGGGAATGATTCCCCCAACAGTGACTCGTTCTGGACCGTTTGGCGAAGGGTCAATTCAGCTATACATTCCATGCAACTATGAACAGCACTACTTCTCACTACGTGATGACCCTTCTCATTTGAAAGTACTGAAAAAACTCGCTGTATTTGATCTAATATCAAACAACACTGACCGAAAAGCCGGCCATGTTCTAGAGGGAAAAGATGGCAAAATTTGGGCTATTGATAATGCCTTGAATTTTCATCATCAATTCAAAGTCCGAACTGTTATCTGGGACTGGGCTGGTGAACCAATTGACACAAATTTGATTGACGATTTGAATCAATTTCTCTCTGACGGACCTTCAGAATCTCTACGAGATCTTCTAACTACTATGGAAGTTGATGCTCTAATTTCTAGAGTGCAGGCAATATGCTCCAGTGGAACTCTTCCTCATGATACGACTGGGCGTCGTGTCCCTTGGCCACTTCTATGAGTAGTGAACTTGATCATTTACTCGACATTGGTGATCTAGATGGACTTCTGCGGTTAATTGATGAATGTTGTGTAGATAAATCCTGGCCACTTCTTGAAAGCGTTGCTATTCGTTCCCGGCAAGCCAGTGAAAGGGGGCATCAACTTTGGCCTGCTGGAGACCATGCCGAACATCGTCTTGCTCTTGAGTCGCCTGGAGAATTTGCTGCACGAGCCGTAGAGCGAGATGCACAAGTTTTCGGTTTGGCCCCCCTCACTGAAGTTGCTGCTTCTTCTCATACATGGGAAGAGATTTCCTCATGCTTATCTTCTAATCTTTTCCGAGCGTTAATTGCTCATGAAAGAGTTTTTCGAGGTGAAGACTTGTCTGATCTCAGACTGGAGGAAGACCCTCTTGATCTTCCTCTAGTTCTCACAGAATGGGAACGCTCTATTACAAGTACCCAGATAGAAAAGTATGCAGTTGTAGATACAGCTCCAAGTTTTGGAGAGTTTAGCCCTCTTGCTTTACCGAGCCCTAGTGAAATAAAGCATGATTCAGGCACCGAGGCCCTACGCAACCTTGTCCAAACATGGACAGGTCAATCAAATGGCAGTTCTACTGCAGTAAGAGTTGATGGAAATGCGGCTACAGCAATTGCTTCATTAGGAATCAGAGAAGTTAGAGCTAAGCAGGTTACCCTCCCTGAGATTTGGAAACATCTGACCTGGGCTGCTTCTTCAGGAGGAGCATTTGGTCGTCGACCAGGCAGCGCTAGAGGGCGTTTTGAAGTTTGGTGGTGTGCTACCGCTTTAGCTGGATTAGATCAAGAAAATATTTGGCCACCAGCCACTGAAGACTTAAATCAAGCTTTAAACGAGATGAATTGGTGGATATGGGATGATGATCTACTTTCCAAAGGGTGGAAACTCAAAGTTGCGATTGAAGACCCTCTTGAAGGGTTGTCTTGGGCGTTAGCAGCACAAGATCTAAAAGACTAAACACATAAGACGCTTATTAAAGAGTTGTCTTAATACGGTCTAGCCGCGTCCTTCAAGTGCAGCAATGAGTTGTGGCAGCACTTTATGCACATCACCTACGATGCCAAGATCTGCGACTCCAAAGATTGGAGCTTCTTCATCTTTATTGATTGCAATGATGTTCGCAGAACCTTTCATACCAACTAGATGTTGAGTGGCTCCTGAGATGCCGCAAGCCAAATAGACCGTCGGTTTAACCACTTTTCCTGTCTGCCCAACTTGATAAGAATATGGCACCCATCCTGAGTCAACCACGGCCCGTGAAGCACCTGGAGCGCCTTTTAATAGTTTCGCGAGACTCTCGATCATCTCATATTTATCTGGCTCACCTAGGCCACGCCCACCAGAAACAACTATTGCTGCTTCATCTAGTTTGGGGCCAGTTGTCTCTTCAACAAATCTGTCTTTTACGACTGAGGTGTTTGTATTCCCAGTATCACCGACCGAAATATCACTTACGCTTGCAGCACCACCACCTGATGGGTCTGCCTCAAATGATTTAGGTCTTACCAAAAATATGGCTGCGCCAGAACCAGTGAATCCAGTTGTGACGTTGGTTGCACCACCGAAAACCGGTTCAACTCCTAGCAGACGCTCACCATCTACTTTCAACTCAACGACATTAGTTATAACTGGTGTATCTAATTTCGCTGATAACCGTCCAGCGACATCTCTGCCGTCATAAGTAGTTGCACATAAAACTGCGTCTGGACCATTGCCTTCGTTTATAGCTCCTGCTATTGCTGAAGCGACTTGTGGGCCTGCCAATGAGTCACCCAAGTCACCAATAGACCTAACGCCCGTAGCCCCATATTCTCCTAATTGAGAAGCTAGAGCTGAAGCGTCGCCGTGCACTATTACCTCTACTGTGTCTGCTAGTTCACGAGCTCCGGTGATCAACTCTAATGTTGTAGTTGAGACCGATCCGTTGGTTGCTTCACCATAAATCCAAATAGTTGAGATGCCCATAATTGCCTCCTAAAGAACCTTGAGTTCATCTAAAAACGCCATGATGCGTTCGTGAGCATCACCTTCGTCAACAATAATTTCTCCAGCTTCGCGTGCGGGAGCTTCTGCTATTTCTGTGATTTCTTGTCTCGCTCCACTCCAGCCAACAGTTCCTGCTTCTATTCCTAAAGCTGCTAAATCAAGTTCTTCAACTGGTTTGTTTTTTGCCGCCATAATTCCCTTAAAGGATGGATAGCGCGGCTCAACTACTCCAGCGGTAACTGAAACGACGCAAGGGAGAGGGCATTCGACCTCGTCATAGCCTTCTTCAGTTTGTCTCTTTACAGAAACAGCTTCGCCGTTAACTGAGATCTCTTTTGCGAACGTGACTGAAGGGAGGTCAAGAATTTCAGCTATCTGTGCTGGAACAGTTCCTGTGTATCCGTCACTTGATTCAGTTGCTGTAAGTATCAATGTCGGCTCACAGCGATTTATTGCGGCAGCCAAGACTTTGGCAGTTGACAGCGCATCAGATCCCGCTAAAGAGTCATCACTCACGAGCACGGCGCTCTCTGCTCCCATCGCAAGAGCAGTACGTAAACCACTCATCTCATTATTTGGAGCCATTGACACCAGACGTACTTCGCCTTCGCCGGCTTCATCTACAAGCTGCAAGGCCATCTCAACACCATAAGAATCTGACTCGTCAAGAATCAGTTTCACATCTCTTTTAAGAGTTTTGGTTTCAGGATCCAATGCCCCTGGATCAGCGGGATCGGGAATTTGTTTTACACATACAACAATGTTCATGGGAAATATTCTGCCTTATATAAAGTGTTTGGCAACAATTCGCGGGCAATTTTCTTAAATGGTCATCAGTCACTTTGGAAAATTTTGGCTTTATTCCAGCAGTTCTTGATTGTAGTTCTTTAAAAAATTTCGCTTTCATTGAGTTTGTAATGACTAATAGCGCCTTCAGCGGTACTCTCATTAATACTATGAAATTGCTTTTAGTGGTTAATCCTTCCGCCTCGTCGGTAACTGCCCGTACACGAATCGTGATCCAAAAGGCTCTTTCTGCTGACCACCGACTTGAAGTAGCTGCTACTAGCCGGCGAGGTCATGCCACTCGACTCGCTCAGAGTGCCGCAAATGACAACTTTGATCTTGTAGTTGTTTTAGGAGGTGACGGGACTCTTAACGAAGTTGCTAATGGATTAGCTGGAACTGAAACAGCGTTAGCTGCTCTCCCAGGAGGGTCAACAAATGTTTTCGCAAGAACCATTGGACTGCCTGATGACCCAGTAGAGGCTACCGGGTCTTTACTTGATGCTTTAGAAGCAGGGTCGGTTCGTCGAATCGGCTTAGGGGTAATGAACGATCGATACTTCTTATTCCACGCTGGGATCGGTTTTGATGCTGCAGTTGTTGAACAAGTAGAACGGCAAGGTGGATTTCTGAAAAGGTTCGCTGGGCATCCCTTATTTGTTGCTGCAACAATTAACACCTGGTTACGGCATTACAACCATAAAGAGCCTTCATTTCATATTTCCTCATCTAGCGACGATGCAGATATCGGGATGACTGAAACTAATGGCATGTTTGCCGTCTGTTTAAACACAGATCCTTATACGTATTTGGGTTCACGAGAAATTTCTTTCTCTCCCGAAACCAACCTTCATACTCCGCTGGCTGTAGTTACTTTTCAATCTCTATCTCCGAGCCGCCTACTCCCAGTACTTTCTTCCGCTCTTGGATTAGGGAATGGACACATCAACGACAGCCCCATTATCGACTATCAGGTTAATGTTTCAGAAGGATCTGTTTCAGGGTATGACCCTGTTCCATGGCAGGTAGATGGTGACTATCTAGGGAAAGAGAAAGAGTTTACCTTTAGACATGAAGCAGAAGCTTTGAACCTTATTTTGCCTCTCGGTACTAGAGATATTTATTGATCAAAACGTTCATCAACTATTTGACGCGCTAACGCAGGTCGATTAGTGATAATCGCATCAACAGACCAAGATAAAAGTTCCTCTATTCTTTCCTCTTCGTCTACCGTCCAAACGAATACTTTAAGACCACGTTCATGTGCTTGAGTCACAAACACCTCGTCTACTAACTCATCCCATGGATGTACCGCCCCATGACCATGCCGCAATACGCGGTCAAGAATTTGGTTGGAACCGGTACGTTCTAACACCAGCCATCCTGTTGGTAAAGTTTCGTCAGTGCTACGAATGTGGTTTACAGCATTGATGTCGAAAGAAGAAATTCTTAATAGTTCAGGTGGGCGATAAGCCTGAGCGAGACCAACCACCGCTTCACATACCATTGTTACGTCTGCCCTATCAGGTTCACCGGGAAGACTTTTTACTTCAATGTTTACACCAAGTCCTTCAATTGATTCAAAAGCCTCCGCAAGACTTGGAATATATTCCGGAAGATTTTTTGAATCAATTTCTCTAATAAGACGTCCGTCTTCAAGATGGGCGTCATGATGCACAACAAGAACTCCGTCTTCTGATCTTCGGACATCTAATTCAACCCAATCAGCCCCTTGGTCCTTTGCCGCTTGGAAGGCTGCAATAGTGTTTTCATAGTGGTCGATTGACGCTCCTCTATGAGCTACGACTAAAGGTTTAACGGGCAATTGGAGAGTATTCATAACTTATGTAGGCAACTTATCCAGTCTTTAGACTTCTGGCTCCTGAGCATCATCCCAAGGCCTAAGTAATTGACTAGCTGGAACTTGAACCTCTGCAACAGCACCGCTTGCTTTATTAGCTGGTTTTAAAGTCAGCGACCCGCCTAATTCTCCTTCGATAAAGGTGCGAACAATGGTTAAACCTAAACCTTGTGCTTCTTCAATTTCGAATCCCTCTGGTAGGCCTATCCCATCATCTATAACTTGGATGTTGAGCCCTTCAGGCTGTCGATCAATTTGAATTGTCACGGTGCCAGATACCTCTTTATTGGAAAGGTTCGGTTCGGGATATCCATGGTCTACAGCATTTTGCAA
>CACPKO010000033.1 GCA_902634555.1 Actinomycetota bacterium | reverse complement strand
AGATGCAGATAAGGAAACGCAAAAAGCTTTAAGTCGTAAACAGCGAGAGGTTTGAATCAGTTTTGCGCATTTAATAAGGCTATTAAGAAGATCAGAACTGAGCTTGAGAATCGTTGAGCTTGAGCTCCTGTCATAGAAGAACCGGCGACACTTTCAAGAGCATTTTGTGTTCCTTCTGAAGCAACATAAAGAGTTGTGACGCCTTCAGATCCTCCACAATCTGTACAAATGGGCGACCAGTCACCCGTTCCTGATGGGAGTAACGCTCGTAAGAAAGCTAGCAACCCAACGGCAGTTAGTTGAAAGTCTTCTACGTTCATATTAAAAGCGGTTGCCGCATTGGTGAGATTGGTCATTTCTTCTTGCGAATAATTGACGGTCACTTCATATTCTTCAACTTCTTCTGCAGGAAAAGAGTCAGAGGCATCAAATGGTGCCGGATTTATCGTAAAGGAAAAGTCTGAGAAGTCTTCGCTAGCTCCGTTGCTGGTGGCCGCTCTAACTAAATAAGACCCGGGTCCGAAAGTCGCAGCGCTGATACTTAGTGGCGCTGTCTGATCGACTGCGATCTGCACCCCATTACCTGCTACCTCAAGGTCCACGCAGAAAACATTTCCTTCATCCAAACCGAATGAATCTTTTATTTCTATGTACCAAGTTCCGGCGGTAGCAAGTCCTTCAAATGTTGAAAGCGTTTCTTCGGGAATAAAGTTTCCAAGGTAAGGCGCTGACCCATCTATTACTGATGTTTGGGCATCATCATCAAAAACTGTCATTTGACCTGAGCAATCTTTGGTACCTGTTCCAAAATTGTCGCCGCTAGATCCTTCCTTATCCATCAGTATCACAGTGGTTCCATCAGGGTGCCGAAGAGAAACTGTCAGATCAGACATCCACGTATGATCTGCTCTTAACCCCAGAGAGACTTCTTTCACCGTTCCGGAATCGGGGATTTGAATCGGTATTAAAAGAGTTTCGTGATCTTCTATTGGGCTGCTATTTCCTAATTCTTTTGGTGCTTTATTTACTGAATGAGCGAAAATTGTTAATGGTTCTTGGCCTGTAACTGTCCATGAGATGGGCACTGAGGCGTCGTGGTTATATATTTCTCCCCCATTTGGCGAGACAACTTCTATCTCTATAGGGGGTTGCGTGGTCGTTGTTGTGGTCGTTGTCGGAGATGGGCTTCCGCCTCCACTAACAGTGAATGCTGAGTTGGATTCATCAGAAGCGAGGCCGCTATCTACTCTGGCAATAAGATTTTTTCCAGCCAGTGACGCCGGAACAGTCCAAGATACTGTTCCGTTTGCTACCGGGATGTCAGCTGCTACGGCTGTGCTGGTCCCATTAAGAATCAGTTGAGCGCAAAATAATTCTCCATGGTCAAGCGTCCATTGATCACTTACCTTTACTTTCCACTGCCCAGCAGGGTTTTGTCCAGAGAACACGCTAAGCAACTGTTGAGGTTTGTAGGTGCCGGCAAAAGGAGCGGTCCCGTAAAGTATTGAAGTTTCTGCCGTATCGGAAAATACCGTCAATTGCCCGCTGCAGCTTTCTGCTCCAGAACCGAAATTATTACCTGACCCTCCCGCATGATTTGCAAGTTCAATTGTCTGTCCCGAAGGACTGACCAGTTCTATTAGTAGATCCGCATCGTAAGTGTGGTTGAAACGAAGACCTACCGATAGTGAACTAATTGCGGTAGTAGACGCAACGTTAAGTGGCACTACAAGAGGGCACACACCCCCTTCAGCATCGCAGTTTTCTGGGGAGATAATAGGTAAAGCTGATTCTCCAAGGAACTCGGCAGAAACTGTTTGTTTTTCAATCACAGTTACATCAACTGGGCCGGTGGGTCCTACATGATTCCAGGTAATTTGTTGCGTGTCGCCTGGATCGTATATTTCGCCGCCGTTTGGTGACGTGATAGTAATTGAACGTTCAATTTCGTTAACGGTCAAGTTTATGAATGTGGATGCTGTGCCAGATGAGTCGGTTACCTGTGCTCTTACTCGAACTTGGCCTGGAGTAGAAGCAGTGTAAGTGAAAGTAGCTCCGGTCGTTTGAACTGCATCTCCGATCTTCCATACAACTTGGCCAGAAAGATTATTGTTTGAAGAATCTGTGGCTGTAGCAGAAAAGACTACGGTGTCTCCTTCTGTCACAACTGTCGCGTTTGCCGTAATGCTCAAAGAAGGTATGGAGCCATTAACTGCTGATACTGCTGCAGAAGCACTGACCCTTCCGCCCGAGTCTGAAATATTTTCAAGCCGGGAATCCCACGTTGAGGTTTCAATAAGGATTCGTTTTACGTCGGCTGTTGATACTGTCGGCGCTAAAGACCTCATCAATGCGACAATTCCGGCGACATGCGGGGAAGCCATCGATGTTCCGTTGAAATTCGCATACCCTCCCCCGGTGATGGTAGATCTAATTCCAGATCCTGGTGCGGCCACATCTACATTTGATGTTCCGTAATTTGAAAAACCTGACTGTGACCCATCTGATTGAATTGAGGCAACTGAAATAACATTTGAGTTCTGATATGCAGCTGGATACGTCGGATTTGTATCAATGTTGCTTGAATCATTTCCTGCAGCAGCTACAAACACGTGATTTGCTGCTTCGGCTTGTGTAAGTAAGGTTTCCATTGCGGAGCTAAAACCGCCACCACCCCAGGAGTTATTTGAGATAAGGGCTCCATTATCAATTGCGTATTGCAACGCTTGTAAGGCGTGGGACGTCATTCCTGATCCGCTGGAATTTAAAAATTTCAATCCCATTACTTGAACTCCGGGAGCTACTCCGACTACCCCAATAGAGTTGGCTGAGGCAGCAATTGTTCCAGCGACATGTGTTCCATGGTTGTTGTCGTCATCAGGGTTGCCATCGTTATTAACGAAGTCCCATCCATGAATGTCGTCGATGAACCCGTTGCTGTCATCGTCAATGCCATTACCTGGAATTTCATCGCTATTGGTCCAAAGATTGTCAACAAGGTCAGGGTGATCTAGGTCTATTCCAGTATCGATGACTGCGACAACAACCGAAGAATCACCGAGTGTCTGAGCCCAAGCTCCGGGAGCATCAATGCCATAGGTTGAGTTCATACCCCATAGTTGGCCAAGGTCCGGATCGCTGGGAAGGTCTGAGATTTGGAGAACTTCATCGAACTCAGCGCTCTTTATATGTGGATCTGACTCGAGAACTGTTAAGACTGATTCGAGTTCGTACAGGGTCTCTATGAGGTAGGTTGATCCGTCTGCGACGGCTTTGCCTACTAGAACTCCACCTATCGGCGCTAACACTGCGTTGATTTCTTCATCGGTTAAAGCATGTTCGAATTGAACGATCAATCCGAAGGGGTTTCTAGACAGAGAAGGATCTTCAAGGAGTTCCTCTTTAGCGATTTTGGTTGCAGCTTCACCCGGCGTGTAACCAGAAGCCAGCAGTTCTTGGCCTTCGGCAGAAATACTTAACTCTTCTAAAATTGAATCATCTTCATTTGTGGTTATCTCAAGTAAAGATGCCTCGTCGGATAGCACCGTTTCCGCTCCGGCTACAGATGAAGGTATCGCCCATGCTGCTGCAAGAACGCCAAGAGTTAGTAACACGTAAAGGCTTCTATTCCCTATTCGCATCTTTACTCCACAAACTTGATTATTTGCCAAAATTGACTAATACCACCGTAGATCAAGTTTTGCCAAAAATGTCATCGCCCCTTGAAAACAATCATCTATTTGGAAATAAGTTGCTCCATGCAAGGAAAGGGTCAGCTAAAACCCAATCTTCAAACTTGTCACAGAGTTGCGATAGCATGAGAACCCTAGTTATTTGACAATCTAACGAATTAATGAATATTCGTTTACGGGGCTGATCGGTTTCGACGCCGGTTGCTGTGAACGTTTCATGCGACCAGAGTTGCTCAGACTCTAAAAACAGGGCATCAATAGAGACGCCAATACGGATGATCTCGCTCTTGCCGCCTAATTTTATTAGGTAGTAAAGAGTCACTGGGACCAGTAATGATTCCCGGGGCCTGATCACTACAGCCCGGCAACAGAAGTAGTGATGGACCGCAGGGAGAGACCGCTGACGGCGAGAAAGACCGCTGACTTCAAGGAAAGTCTTGACGGTAAAGCCTTAGGGCTTGTCTGACCCGGCGGAATGACTACCGTAAGTCATATTCTCGGGAATGGTCGTAACGTGTGCGTTGACCTCTCGACGGACGCGGGTTCGATTCCCGCCAGCTCCACCAAACTATTTTTATATAAGTAAACATTTATGAAAGGCAGTAGCTATGCCGCAACCACCTAACCCTTACGATTTTCTTCCAAGCGTTCCAGCCTTTGAAGTACGAAGCAATGACGTGTCTGATGGAGAAATGTTGTCACTTCCGCAAGTGTCCGGAATTTTCGGTGCAGGCGGAGAAGACATCTCCCCTCATCTCACTTGGACTGACGCTCCAGAAGACACCAAAAGTTATGCTGTGACTTGCTTTGATCCAGATGCACCAACTGGAAGTGGATTCTGGCATTGGGTTGTCTATGACATTCCTGCTGAAATAAGTGAACTATCTACTGGTGCAGGGTCTCAGGATGGGGAACTCCTGCCTACGGGGGCAAAGCAACTAAAGAATGATGCTGGCCTTTACGGATACTTAGGTTCAGCTCCGCCTTCCGGTCATGGGTTGCATCGTTACATGTTTGCTGTTCATGCTCTTAGCGTTGACTCTCTTCCAATCTCTGAAGAGGTTTCAGCCGCTATTTGTGGGTTCAACATGTTCGGATCGACTTTAGCTCGTGGTGTTATCACCCCGGTTTACGAACAAAATTAAAGTTCGTAGAAACGCTCCTGTGCTACCCCGACTGGTTAACAAGACTCATCTATTGCACTAGAAAAATCAGTGGCATTTGGAAATTTAGATATGACCATGACTCTTTTTACCTGCCACGCATGCTCACATTCTGCACAAGCAAAGAATGGGTCTGTAACAACTACCATTCCGTTGTCTTTTTTTTCAAATTCTAAGGCGAATGAAGGCCCTACTTGAGTTGACCCGCATTTTGGACATTCTTTTGTATCCATGTCTTCCTCCTCATAGTTCATGTCTAGTCCTTAAGTCGTAAGAATAAAAAATAAAGAGAGTGGGGCCAGAATTCTTAAACAACAGCGAATTGGTCGCAGGCAGAAACAATAAAAAGCCTGAAACGAATTACTTGCTAATTGCAGAATCCGTCAAACAGGTTAGAAAGAATAACAACCTGTAGACCCCTCCTCTTTATGATTACTCCCCCATTATCTCATTGGGGTGTGACAATGCTCCATATGGTGCACTTCCATCTATTTGTGTAAGTTGTCATAACTGATGAATACAGGAGGGGAAAATGCCGCATTTAGTTAAAGGGGTAGTAGCTAGATCTAAAGGAGAGCCTGTCTCGGTTGAAACCATTGAGGTTCCAGACCCTGGTCCGGGCGAAGTTCTAGTTGATGTGAAAGCCTGCGGTGTTTGCCACACCGATCTACATTTTCGTGAAGGCGCTATCAGTGACGAGTTTCCTTTTCTTCTCGGTCACGAAGCTGCGGGAATTGTAGAAGAAGTAGGCGAAGGTGTAGATAATGTCAGTCCTGGCGATTTCGTTATCTTGAACTGGAGAGCTGTTTGTGGCGAATGTCGTTCCTGTAAACGTGGACGTCCTTGGTATTGTTTCGACACTCATAACGCCACGCAAAAAATGACTCTTGAGGGCGCTCCTTTGACCGCAGCGTTAGGAATTGGTGCTTTCGCAGAAAAAACACTTGTTGCAGCAGGTCAAGCCACAAAAGTTGATTCGCGTGCGAAGCCAGAGGTTGCCGGGTTAATCGGATGTGGAGTCATGGCAGGTCTTGGAGCAGCAATTAATACCGGCGAAGTCACCCGAGGAGACTCTGTAGCCGTATTTGGATGTGGTGGAGTTGGTGATGCTGCGATAGCTGGATCAAATCTTGCTGGTGCGCACACAATAATTGCTGTAGATATTGATGAACGAAAGTTAGAAATGGCTAAAGAATTTGGGGCTACTCATACTGTCGATTCTTCTAAAGAAGACCCAATAGAAGCAATACGTCAAATTACTGATGGCAATGGCGCTGATGTTGTCATAGATGCAGTAGGGATACCTTCAACGTATGAGCAATCTTTTTTCGCTAGAGATTTAGCAGGAACAGTTGTGCTTGTAGGAGTACCGAATCCGGAAATGAAAATTGAACTTCCTCTCCAAGAAGTTTTCGGACGAGGCGGGTCGCTTAAATCCTCATGGTATGGAGACTGTCTCCCTAGTAGAGATTTTCCAATGCTGATAGACCTTTACCTTCAGGGGCGTTTAAATCTTGAAAGATTTGTTTCTGAAACCATTTCTTTAGAAGATGTTGAAGAAGCTTTCCATGCTATGGAAAGAGGAGAAGTTCTCCGGTCTGTTGTAATTCTCTAACCCTCACTGCAACGAGTCACTTATTTAGAACTAGTGTGGCAGAAGAATCTACTAGGAGTCGCATGTCAACTAAAGCTGTCATAACCGGATGGGGTAAATGCATACCTCCTGTTGAGTTGACAAATGCAGACCTTGAAAAACTTTCAGATACTAATGATCAGTGGATTATTGATCGGACTGGTATCAAGAGTCGACGCATCTCTCATGTGGATGGAACAGATCTTGCGGAGCTCGCTGGACGGCGCGCATTAGCGGCAGCAGGCTTAGATCCGAAAGAGTTGGATTTAATTTTAGTTGCGTCGACTACGCCAGATTTGATTTGCCCGAGTGTTGCCGCGATGGTTCAGGATCGCTTAGGTGCAGTCAATTCTGCTGCCTTTGATTTGAACGCAGCCTGTTCTGGCTTTGTTTATGCAACGGCTAATGCTGCGGGAATGATTGAATCAGGTTTTGTAAAAAAAGTTTTAGTTATTGGAGCAGAGAAACTATCTGGAGTAATGGATTACCGTGACCGCTCGACTTCGGTTTTATTCGGTGATGGTGCAGGTGCGGTTGTTTACGAAGCTTCCGAAGGAGATGCCGGAGTTCTCGCAGTTGATCTTGGCGCTGATGGAGGAAAAGGACAGACGATGGTTCTCAAATCAATGGGAACAAACGGCAACGTTTTTGAATCGCTCCTTGCCGAAGAGATGGCTCTCCACTTTGAAGGACAAGCGGTTTTCAAAATTGCTGTTCAGGGGATCGCTGCCTCAGTTACTCGTGTTCTGGGGACCGCTGGGTTTGAATCCGAAGAAGTTGATGTAGTTATCCCGCATCAAGCAAATGCGCGCATAGTTGACGCTGCTACTCGTCTACTCAAACTTGATGAAAGCAAAGTCTTCATGAATATTGACACTCTCGGAAATACTGGTGCAGCTTCTATACCGATGGCCATTTCAGATGCTCTTGATGCTGATCAAATTAGCCCTGGAGACATCATTGTTCTCTCTGCTTTTGGAGGAGGCGTTACTTGGGGTTCCATTGTTTTAAAGTGGGGGGAACGCACAGAAAGACTAGGACATCATGAAGGAGAGCTCCCTCCAACTGACGCTACTGTCTTTGATTTAATAGAGCCGAATCTGCGTTTTTTCGCCGAACTTCATGGTTTGGATCCAGAAGATCTTCCGAGTTAATCCGAGTTCTTGCACTTTATTTCATATCCTGGAATTTCTTCTTCTTCGTCGACCATCTGTTCTGGGAAACCGGGGGCTAAAACTTGAACTCCAGTTTGGTCTTCTAATCGACGAATAATGTTTGAGGACCATTCTCTCGGTCCATACTTTTGTTCACCGTCTTTAAATATTTGAACCAGAAGTGGAGATAGTTCTAAAGGCACTTCTAAGTCTTGGGCAATCTTGTCAAATATTCCTATATCTTTTGACACTAAGTCCATGGTGAAATTGATATCACGGCTTCCGTTAAGTATCACTTGACTTTCGGTTTCGTGGACAAAAGAATTTCCGGAAGAAATTCGAATTGCCTCATACACGACGTTTAGGTCTAATCCGGCTTTCGCTGTAGTGGTGAGTGCTTCGCACAGGCTCACTAAATTAGCGGTCGCTAGAAAGTTGGTCATCACTTTAAGGACTGAAGCGGAACCAAGTTCACCGGTGTGTAGTATTTCGCGTCCCATAGCTCCAAGCACAGGTAATGCTTGCTCGAATGTTGAACGGTCCCCTCCTACCAATATCGCTATATTCCCAGTTGCCGCCCGATGGCATCCTCCAGAAACTGGGCAATCCAACGGAAAGGCACCTATTTCTTCTACTAACGCACCTATACGCCGCACTTCTGCTTCATCAGTAGTTGACATTTCCAACCAAATTTTTCCTGGTGACAATCCAGCGATAAGACCATCTGGAGATTCCATAACTTCAGCGCATATGGATGGAGATGGAAGACAAGTGATCACGAGGTCGCATTTTTCCGCCATTTCTTTAGGTGATTCCGCCCAGCCCGCACCACCATCTAATAGATCTTGAGCAGCTTCTTTATCTAAGTCTCGAACCGTTAGGTCGATTCCGTTACGTAAAAGGCTTCCAGCTAACTTCGCTCCTGCATTTCCTAAACCTATGAAACCTACTTTCACTAATCTGTTCCTTTCATAAATCTGGTTTAAAACTTTTCTTATGGCTCATAGTTTCATATGAAAGAACAACTTGTGTGTTTTTTTACAAATTTCTTCAATATTTATTTATTGTGAGTCTTCCTACATGTAAGTGTTCTAGTCTGTAGACATGGTTGAACCAGAATTTAGACGCTTTGATACTCGTGCTCTGCATGCAGGACAATATCCTGATCCTGCTACCGGGTCCCGTGCTGTGCCTATTCATCAAACAACGTCTTACGTTTTTGACTCTGTAGATCAAGCTGCTGGTCTTTACAATCTTGAAACTAGTGGACATATTTATTCACGAATTTCAAATCCGACCGTCGCAGTATTAGAAGAACGACTTGCCTCATTGGAAAGCGGGGTTGGAGCTGTTTGCACTGCTAGCGGTATGGCTGCTTTGCATCTCGCAGTCGCGACTCTTCTAAACACTGGCGATCATATTGTCGCCAGTCGCAACATTTATGGTGGTGCTTTCATTTTGATGAACCACACTCTTCCTAGGTTTGGCATCACTACTACTTTTGTTGATCCACGGGATCCAGAAGAGTTTGCTAAAGCTATCAAGCCGGAAACACGTTTGGTTTTCGCTGAGACTCTGGGGAATCCTGGTATTGAGGTTTTAGACATTGATGCTGTATCTGATGTAGCGCATGCTGCTGGTCTTCCTCTTTGCGTTGATTCGACTTTTTCTACTCCCTATCTGATTAACCCGATTGAACATGGCGCAGACATCATCATGCATTCAGTAACAAAGTTCTTAGGAGGTCATGGGGTGGCTATAGGTGGCGCCATCGTTGATGGCGGACGTTTTGATTGGGAAGCTTCTGGAAAATTTCCTACTTTGACAGAACCCTATGAGGGGTACCACAACATTACTTTTACAGAAGAGTTTGGTCCGGCCGCTCTTTCTATGCGTGCGCGTGCTGAAGGCTTAAAAGATTTTGGTGCGTGTATGAGTCCCGCTAATGCTTTCTATTTGTTGCAGGGAGTTGAAACTTTACCTCTTCGTATGGCCCGTCACGTAGAGAACACTAAGCATGTTGTTGAACTCCTTGATGGTCATGACGCGGTGGAATGGATTAAGCATCCCAGTCATCCCAGTCACCCTGATCATGATTTAGCTAAGCGTCTCTATCCGAAAGGGTCAGGAGCCATTCTTAGTTTTGGCGTAAAGGGTGGCAGGCAAGCTGGTAGGAAATTTATTGAGAGCGTGAAGCTGGCTTCACATTTGGCGAATGTTGGCGATGCTAAAACCTTGGTTATTCATCCTGGATCTACAACTCATCAACAAATGAGTGTGGAAGATTTAGAAACCGCCGGAATAAGTGAGGATCTAGTTCGTGTATCGGTCGGCCTTGAAGATGCTGAAGATATTTGTGGTGATCTCGATAAAGCTCTCAAAGCTTCACAAAGATAGGTAGTTCATGTTTATTTCTTTAGATGGGAAACAAGTACATGGTGCAACCGGGGCCGTCAGTTTTGAAGGGCGTTCTGATCCGATTGTTGTCCTAATTCATGGAGCGGGAATGGATCGTACTGTCTGGTCGCAGCAAACAAGATTTCTCGCTCATCATGGATTTAGGGCCTTGGCTGTTGATCTTCCAGACCATGGAAAATCTGAAGGTCCAGTTCTAGAAAGTGTCCCTGCTTTGTCTGATTGGATAGCCGAAATATCGGATCACTTCGGGGAGAAAATTCATCTGGTTGGTCATTCCATGGGGGCTTTGACCGCCCTGCATGCTGCTGGACACCATAAAGATTCAGTTTCTTCGGTCAGCCTTCTTGGAGTTGGGGCCTCAATGCCAGTGCATCCTGAATTGCAAGAAGCTGCAGATGCTAATGACGTTAAAGCTGCTCAATTGATTACTTCTTGGGGGCATGGAACTAAACATCATCTCGGAAATAATCCCACCCCTGGTTTATCTATGACTGGAGGGACTCAGGCCTTAATTGAATCTGCTACTAGAGGCGTCCTTAGTGTAGACCTTGCTGCCTGTTCAAGTTATGAAGAAGCAGTGGTGGCTGCTGAAAACATTGAATGCCGTACCCTTTTCCTTTTGGGGTCTGAAGACAAAATGACTCCACGTAAATCTGCTCAGCCTCTAATTGATGCCGTTTCTGCCGAGAAAGAAGTTGTGGACTTTTCCTCTACCGGCCATATGGTCATGATTGAGGAACCCGATCTTGTGCGCCAAAAACTTTTAGCACATATGGCTTCTTCTTGATCTAGTTTTGCAGTAGATCTTTAAATGGAGTGTCTTTAGGGTGACCGGGTTCTTTTGAGAGGCCTAAGACTCTCTCTCCGATGATGTTTCGTTGAACTTGATCTGTACCGCCATAGATTGCTGGTGCTGGCGAGAACATCGTTACTTCCTGGACTGCTCCTCCGGTGGAACTATCCTTTCCTGTCAGCATTCCATCGGCTCCAATAATCATGTTGCCGACATCTCGGCTGCGGCGAACAAGTTCGCTCATGGCGAGTTTTGCTAGATTTCCTTCAGCGCCTGTGCGGCTTCCTCCAGCTTTTGCTCTCCGCATATTGAGTTTATTTACTTCCGCCAAAATGTGTAGTTGCACGATTTCTTGACGAATAACTGCGTCATCATCACGACCTGTTTCTTTCGCTAAACGAACAAGCGAATCGGTGCTCATACCTCTTCCGCCATCGCCTTCAGGTCCACGGTTCACTCGGTTGGTGAAATCTCCTACTGATTGCTGTAAGCGTCCTGCGATGGTTCCTGGAGCAACAGAGATTGGTTGTTTGCCTCCGCCGCCAAGGCTTGCTCTTTCGAACATCAATGTGCTGTTGGCTACAGCCCATCCATTACCAAGACCCCCTATAACATTGTCATTTGATACTCGGGCTTCATCAAGAAAAACCTCGTTAAATAGCGCTTGTCCGGTCATTTCTCTTAGAGGGCGGACTTCTATACCGGGTTGATCCATCTCTATGGCGAAGTAAGTAATCCCTTGATGTTTGGGAGCCTCTGGATCTGTTCGGGCGATCAGCATTCCTTTTTGTGCCATATGGCCGCCGGATGTCCAAACTTTCTGTCCGCTGACTACCCATTCATCTCCATCTCGCACCGCACGGGCTTGTAGCCCCGCTAAGTCGGATCCAGCATTTGGCTCTGAGAATAATTGACACCACGCTACGGTTCCATCAAGTATTTCTGGAACTAACCGACCAACTTGTTCTTCTGAGCCGTGTACCGCAATAGTAGGAGCGGCAAGCATGTGCCCTAATCCAGTTGGTGGGCCAACAACATTTGCTTCGGCGAGACCCACAGACACTGCTGTGGCTTGTTCACGGTTATATCCACGTCCACCAGCTTCTTCGGGAAGAGACGGGTGACTCCAACGTGCCTCACTAAGTCGTGCCCACCATTCAGCCACTGTGATCTCTGGATCCCAGTTTTCTTCCAACCAAGCGGAAAGTTCTTCACTTACTTCTGATGCTGTTTGTTCACTCATATTTTCCTAATGCTATTTTGAACTAGTTATTGTTAGACCTTACCCTGAAGTTACCCAACGGTAATTTTTCTTGCAAACTCTATTTTATAAGAAGGATTCATCCTGCGATGTTTCCGACTAGGTTAGAGTAACCATAAATCAAGTTAACGAAAGTTTTCGTATGCGGTGGTCAAATCTTTTCATTCCTACTTTGCGTGATGCTCCGGCTGAAGCCGAAGCGATAAGCCATCAACTCCTTGTCCGTGGTGGCTTTATTCGGCAACTTCAATCTGGCCACTATTCCATGCTTCCTCTGGGATGGAAGATCCATAAAAAAGTGGCTGCCATCATCCGTGAAGAAATGGATGCGATAGGTGGACAAGAGTTCTTACTTCCGGCAATGCATCC
>CACPKO010000032.1 GCA_902634555.1 Actinomycetota bacterium | reverse complement strand
TTCAGACAAGGCGACACCGTGGTGCGCGCTATGACCAACGCTGGTACGTTCGCGGAAGAAACAATCGTTCCTGCTATGGCCGCGATAAAGATCGACAACGATGTTCCATTAGATGTTGCTGCATTAGTTGGATGTGGCGTGACGACTGGAGTAGGAGCGGCACTAAACACCGCGAAAGTTACTCCAGGTTCATCTGTAGTAGTTATCGGAGCAGGAGGAGTTGGAGTAGCCGCTATTCAAGGCGCAGCAATTGCAGGGGCTTCCGAAATTGTCGCAGTTGATCTTCACGAAGGAAAACTTGACCGAGCTAAAGCATTTGGAGCGACTCATGCAGTGTTGCCAGATGATTTACCAGCAGTGATGGCGGAAATCACTGGGGGAGACGGATTTGATTTTGCTTTAGAATGCATTGGGTTGTCTTCAACCATGCGGCAAGCCTTTGATCTCACTCGCCGAGGTGGAACTGCCTGTGTTGTCGGAGTGGGTCGCATGGAAGACACGTTCTCTCTTTCAGCATTCGAACTCTTCTTTTCGGAGAAAATATTAGTTGGCTCCTACTACGGAGGAGCTGACGTTCGTTCTGACTTCAACAGATTCCTACGTCTTTATAAATCTGGCCGTCTTGACCTAGAGGGCATGATCTCACGTCGGATAAAGATTGACGAGATCAATGATGCAATGGGATGCATGGGGGATGCTGACATCATTCGCCAAGTCATTGACTTCTGAAAAGAAAAACGCAATTAGATAATCTAAGATATTGAAAGCATCAAAACTGGGGGATAAGTATGCGTATATCAGTCAACTATGACCAATGTGAAAGTAACGGTATCTGTATGAATATTGCTCCTGATCTTTTTGAGATTAGAGATGATGATTTTCTCTATGTTCTAAACGAAACTCCAGATGAAGATCGACGAGAAGATTTAGAGGATGCTGTCGTTCGTTGCCCAAAACAAGCCATTTCAGTTTCCGAATAGTCGCCTGCTCTAAAACTGACAGACTTATATCGGCCTAGATCAGATATGCATTCATATGTGCGAATGGGTATAAGGCCACTCCGGCTCTTAATCGCCCTTTTCTTATTAGTAGCGATCGGATGCGGTTCAGAAGACTTTGACACGTTTGACCAAGAAACCTTTGAAGAGTCAGTTCCTTTATTGTTAATTCCAGACAATCCTGAGATCGTGACTTCAGTCAAATGCCCTACTTTTGAGCAAAGCGAGAATACCTGTACTGCGAATATTTCTGGAACTGAAGTGACTTTCGTAGTTGAAGGCCCGGATGCTTTAGGGCAAATAAATGTTGTTCCTGAATTTGGAATAATTCGGGCAACAGATATTGATCAGAAGGTCAAAACTCAACTTGATTCTGATTTAGGAATTAGTAACCAGGTAACATGTAGCCCGAATGTGAGAGTCGCTGAGACTGGGCAAATTTTTTCTTGCATGGTGACAGATCCATCTGGAGAGGCCCATTTCTTTATGGCTGATATACAGGATGCTCAAGGTAACTTCCATTTACGGCTAGATGCAGGAAACTAAATTATGAGCGATAGAAGAAATCAAAGAGGATTTGATGTAGTAGGTATCGGCAACGCAATAGTTGATGTTCTCTCCCCAGTAGAAGAAAGCTTTATTCAAGAGCATCAACTTATAAAAGGCAATATGACTCTAATAGAAGCTGATCGTGCTCAGGAACTATATGAGGCGATGCCTCCTGGCAAGAGGGTAAGTGGCGGTTCAGCAGCAAATACGATGGTTGGGGTTGCTTGTCTTCAAGGATCAGCTGCTTATATTGGCAAAGTGAATGATGACCCTCTCGGAAATTACTTCAGCGAAGACATAAGAGGCGCTGGTGTTAACTTTCGAGGACCAATAAAAGATGGAAATATTCCCACGGCACGTTGCCTCATTCAAGTAACGCCTGACGCGCAGCGCACAATGAATACTTTCCTCGGTGTTTCTTCATTTTTAGACAAATCCGAGATAGACGAAGACCTTGTTGCGTCATCAGACACCCTTTATTGTGAAGGCTACTTATGGGATCGAGACGTAGCGAAAGAAGCGATTCGTTTCGCAATGGGTGTAGCCAAGAAATCATCTCGTAAGGTTGCGCTTACGCTTTCTGACGAGTTCTGTGTAGATCGGCACAGGGAAGAATGGCTTGATTTGTTGGAAGATCGAGTTGACATCGTTTTTTCAAATGAATCAGAAACCAAATCTTTATTTGAGACCAAGGACTTTTCAGTAGCGATAAAAGAACTTTCAAAACTGGTTGATGTCGCATTTGTAACTCTTGGACCAAGAGGCTCTTTAGTCATAGCCGGAAAAGAACGAATAGAAATACCGGCAGAAGAAATTGGCGGAGTAATAGACACAACAGGAGCAGGAGACTTATACGCATCCGGAGTGCTATTCGGGCTAAGCCAAGGATTTTCCTTGGAAAAATCAGGAAAAATAGGCAGTATTGCTGCGGCTGAAGTGATTAGTCACCTCGGGCCTCGACCTGAGACAGATTTAATAGAACTTGTAGAAAAAAATCTTAATTAACCCGACCAAACATTTTTATCTAGATGGAAGTAAATTGTTCTTATGACTGAACAAATGACATGCTTTGATGTGGAGACTTCAGACGGGGTAGCCACAGTGACCATGAAACGTCCTGAACGTTTCAACTCAATGATTCCTGAATTCTGGACAGAGTTACCCTCGCTCATTCGAGAGTTAGATAGCAGCGGAGAGGTAAGGGCCGTTGTTCTAGCATCAACAGGACGACATTTCTGTTCTGGAATGGATCTTGCGGTTTTCGGAGACGGCGATAGCGCTACCGGTAGCAAAGACCCTGGACGTGTAGGAGCTATGACAAGAATGAACGTGCTCCATCTACAAGAGACCTTCTCCGTATTTGAAAAAGTTCGAATGCCGGTAATCGCTGCTATCCAAGGAGGATGTGTTGGGGGAGCAGTAGATATGGTTACGGCCGCAGATATGCGTTACGCAACAGAAGATGCATTCTTTTGCATACAAGAAATCAACATAGGTATGACCGCAGACGTGGGTACTTTGCAGCGTCTTCCAAAACTTATCCCTGAGGGCGTTTGTCGTGAATTGTCCTATACGGGTAGAAGAATGCCAGCTGCAGAAGCAAAATCAGTCGGACTGGTCAACGAAGTCTTTTCTGATCAGGAAACCATGCTTGACGCCGTGCATGAGGTAGCTGCAGAAATAGCCGAAAAATCTCCTCTAGCTGTTTGGGGCACAAAACAGATGATTAACTATGCCCGGGATCACTCCACTGCCGATTCTCTAGACCACATAGCAACTTGGAACGCTGGAATGTTTCGTAGCGGTGATATGAAAGAAGCATTTACTGCTCAAGCCGAGAAACGAACTCCTGAATTTGAAGATCTTCTTCCCTATCGCAACGGGGTAAGTGGACTCTAAGCGCAACAGAGCTCTCCATGAAAAGAATGAGTTTTTAATATTTCGCTCAATCAGTTATCCCTACGCTTAAGTGTTTAATAGGAAACGTAGAGAGCATCTCACACACTGCATAGGAAAATAGGTCAAACTATTACTATGTTTGAAATATCAGCAAGAGATGCTCGTCGGATATCTCTTCAGGCTCAGGGGTTCACAGACTCAACACCCAAAGGACCTATCGGTCCTAGAGACTTCAAAAAAGCAATGACAAAAATGAATGTCATTCAGCTTGATTCAGTTCAGGCAGTATGCCGATCACATTATTTACCGATGTACAGCAGACTAGGTGTATATGAACAAGCAGATTTAGATCGCTGGTTATGGCACTCTGGGAAAACTTTCGAAACTTGGTCACATGAGGCCTCGGTTGTTCAAGTGGAGTTAGAACCTTCCTTGCGGTGGATGAAACGACAAGCGCGAAAAGGTGCGACTTGGGCTGGCCTTCATAAAATGGCGAAACAAAAATCAGGTTACATCGCTGGAGTTCTTGCAGAAGTTCAACAGAACGGGCCCATTAATGCCGCTTCTCTCCGAGATCCACGTCCGCGAAAGGGCCAGTGGTGGGATGGTCGTTCAGATGGAACTCGAGCGCTTGACTGGCTATTTCGCACCGGTGAAGTTGGAATACGTAGAACATCAAATTTCAACAGAATGTATGAGCCATTCAGCAATGTGATCCCTGAAAAAATTCGCCATGAGGTGACTCCCGCTGATGATGCTGCACATCGAAACCTCTTAGAAATAGCTGCCCGTAGCCATGGAATAGCAACAGCAGCTGATTTGTCAGATTATTTCAGGATGAAATTGTCTGATGTGAAACCTCGTTTGGCAGAGCTAGTTGAAGATAAAAAACTACTTCTTGCAGAGGTGCAAGGTTGGGAAGAACCTGCTTATTTGCATCCAAGGTTCAAGAACGCGAGCCCTGTGAAAGCTCGGGCGCTACTTTCTCCTTTTGATCCAGTGGTGTGGTGCCGCCCGAGAGTTGAAAGAATATTTGATTTTAACTATCGCCTTGAGATCTATGTTCCGGCTGAGAAGCGCCGATTCGGCTACTATGTTTTGCCTTTCCTCTTAGGCGACCAACTCGTGGGTCGAGTTGATTTAAAAGCTGACCGTTCATCGTCAAAATTGTTTGTTCAAGGCTCTTATGTGGAAAAGAAAGTGAATTCAGATCGAGTTGCCCAGCAACTCTCAATAGAGTTAAACAGATTAAGAAAATTTCTTGGATTAAACGAAGTTGTGGTTCGTCGACGAGGAAATCTATCTACCAAACTGATACAAGCTCGACGCGATTCGTAAACTTCTTTAATTGATAAAAGTATTTTTATCATTCATTTTTGACGGTTGGTTGTGCAAGGCGACTGTTTCAAGATGTAAAGTCAATATTGAGGGGAGAGAAGATCTATGACTGATATTGCGGAAGAAACCGATAGCGAGCACTATCTCCTTCAGGCGAAGGTTCGTACGCCAGAGATGGAGATGAGCGTACTTGGAGCTGATGTAGCGGAAGCAGCTGACCTTGATATTGCTGAGATTAATCCGGCAAACCCTCATCTCTTTAGAGAGGATCGCTGGCAAGAGCATTTCGCTCGTCTTCGAAACGAGGACCCGGTGCACTTTAATGAGTTGGAAACAGCCGGAAGATATTGGTCAGTGACGAAATATGACGATGTGAGGGCTGTGGATGGCGACTGGGAGACCTATTCGTCTGCGAAGGGCATAACCCTAGGTTTGAAAGATTACAGCAGCGATGGGATCCAAACTTTTATAGCGATGGATCCTCCAAAACACACTGAACAACGAAAGACAGTACGGAGTGTTTCGGCTCCAAGTAATTTACGGAACATTGAGCCGATGATTCGAGAACGAACTGCTGCCTTGCTTGACTCTTTGCCCGAAGGAGAGGAATTTGATTGGGTAAATACTGTTTCAATCGAACTGACAACTCTAATGCTCGCCACCTTGTTCGACTTTCCTATGGAAGACCGAAGTAAACTCACCCGTTGGTCTGACATCGTTTTTGCAATTCCTGAACCCGGCGGTGTGATCGAAACCCAACAACAACGAATTGATGAACTGACAGAATGTGTTCACTATTTTGACAAACTCTTTCAGGAGCGTCGAGGTAACCCTGGATTTGATCTCGTTTCCATGCTCGCTAATGGGGAAGCCACAAAAGATATTCCTCCTTTTGAGCAACTCGGAAACTTGTTACTGCTAATAGTCGGAGGTAACGACACAACTCGTAACACGATGACCGGAAGTGTCTACGGGTTGAACAAGTTCCCAGATCAATACGACAAACTTCTCGCTAACCCAGACCTCATCTCAAAGTTTGTTCCCGAAGTGATCCGATGGCAGACCCCTCTGTCTTACATGCGTCGGACAGCTACTCGTGACACTGAGCTTGGTGGAAAACAGATCAAAAAAGATGATCAATTACTCATGTGGTACATATCTGCCAATCAAGATGAAGACGTTTTCGAAGACGCTCACGTGTTAGACGTTGAGCGCCATAACGCCGATCGCCAACTTTCATTTGGTTACGGCATTCATTTCTGTATGGGCAGCAGAGTAGCTGAGCTCCAATTACGCGTGTTGTGGGAAGAGATTCTGCAACGCTTTGCTCGCATCGAGATTCAAGATGAACCTGAACGGATTTACTCAAGTTTCGTTCACGGCTATTCAAAACTGCCAGTCAAGGTCACACGTAAATAGAGTTACTCCTGAATATCTAACCAGTGTCTATAACGAACTAAGTGTCCTAGGGATTCAACGGCCCGATCAGCTGATGCGTAACATAATCGGCCGGATTCACGTATAGCAGCCACCATTGGATTTGATGGATCAGCAGTAGCTAACTCTGAAGCTACTAACACTGGAGTCTTGTGCTTAGTTGAGGCTTCTACTGAAGCTTCGGCATACCGTCTTTCTTGACGTTCATGAAAATCAACGATGCGTTCAAGTCCATGTTCAGGGTAGAAAGGCCCAGATTTGGTAAGAGAAGCAGTATTTCCTTGAATTCCTAAGCCCAATTGAATGATCGCGTCAATGGATGGATGTGAAGCGGAGACTTCAAGCAGATCAGGGATTGTGTCTCGAGTTTCTCCACCAGCAAGATCAACTGGGTTGTTGCGGCTCCAGCGCGGCGGAAGCATCTCATTAATTGAATCCATAAGATCCTCTGGCAACTGAACAAGATTCAGATCGCGATGGCTGGTGATTGCATCTGCGGTGATGACGCCCCAGCCGCCAGCAGTGGTGAGCACAAGAGTGTCTCCACCTGAAGGAAGGGGTTGGGTGACGAAAGTAGCGGCAGTTTCAAAAGCGGATTCAATGTTTCTTGCATGAGTTATTCCCGCTTGTCTCGCCATCCCATTAAATATTCTCCCGTCGCTCGCTAACGATCCGGTGTGAGAAGCAGCCGCACGCTGGCCCCCGCTGGTGGCTCCACCTTTAACCATGATGACCGGCATTCTTTTAGTGACATCTTTTATTCGCTCAAAGAACTCTCGTCCGTTTTTGAGTCCCTCAACATAGCAAAGAGCAACATCGGTTTCTTCGTCATCTGCAAACCATTCAAGATAGTCAGCGATAGAAGTGTCAGCAGCGTTACCTGCTGACACTGCTCGGCTTATTCCCACCCCATACTGGTTCGCATAGTTTTGAAATGCTGAAACAAAATTTCCAGACTGAGAAGCCACGCTTATACGACCTTTCGGCGGATAAGGCGCAACTATCTGAGCACAGAGATTCTTTGGGGTAGAAACAATCCCTTGACCATTCGGTCCAGCGACCACAAGATCAAGTTCGTTGCTTAATTCAACAATTCGCTTTTCCGCCTCTGCGCCTTCTTCTCCGGCTTCTGAGTATCCGCCAGTAACCATAAACACCGCTTTGACACCCAATTCAGCAGCTGAACGAATCAACTCCTCGTTTGCTTGAACAGGAGTGCAAACAATTAGAAGATCAGCCGACCCATGTGGAACCTCGTCAATAGAGGAAAGAACAGGCTGATCTAAAAGCATGCCCGACTCACGCCCCACCGCAAAAACGTTGCCGTTATAGCCGCATGACAGAATGTTGTGGAGAACTACAAACCCGAATTTTCCTGGATGGCTCGACACTCCAGCAATGATTATGCCTTTGGGTTCAAACATCGGAAGAAGGTCTCTAGTCATCACTAACCTTCAATAGTCTCAACTAAAGCATCTACTGCTATTGGCACACCATTAGTCACTATCAATGGATTTAGATCTACAGAAAGAATCTCCTGGTCACTTCCTAAATCGCCGAGAACGCACAAAACATTGAGTAGAGCTTCTCGGTCAACAGCTGGTTCTCCTCTAAAGGGCCCTAATAAAGACTGCATTGAAAGATCATCAATTAAGTCACTAGCTTCAGATCTACTTAGCGGAGCAAGACGAAACGCCACATCTGCGACAGCTTCAGCCAAGATTCCTCCTATCCCAAGCATGACACAAGGTCCGAACTGTTCATCTCGCACAAGACCAACAATTAGTTCTCTATTTCCTCGAACCTGTTCTGAAACCAAAAGAGTTACTTCTCCATCATCGGCTGTTACAGAAGAGAGCAACTCGTCCGCTGCTTCTTGAACAGCTTCTTCGGTATTGAGATTAAGTCTTACAAGCCCACGTTCTGTTTTGTGGGCGATCTCATCCCCGCATAGCTTCACTACTACAGGAAACCCCAAATTTTTAGCAAGAGAAACTGCTTCTTGAGTGGAATCAGCAGTTTCCCAATTTGAAACAGGTATTCCGGCTTCTGATACAAGAAGTCGAGATCGGGATTCGGAAAGAGTTGGCATAGTTCAATATAAATCAAATGGAATTAGTGATCTAAGTCTATTTATGCAAAACTCGTTTATGGCTTGGATTGAAACAGTTCCTGACGATGAGTGGAAAGACGGACCGCTATCCGAACTACTTCCACAAGTAGTAGATCCGCAATATGAGCGAGTAGATCACATTATGGCAGTTCATTCTTTGAACCCCGAAGGGCTAAAAGCTCATTTAGGAATTTACCGTTCAGCGATGTCAGGTACTGAAACTCTTCCCAAATTAGAGCGAGAAATGATCGCTCTAATCGTAAGCCTTGAAAATCACTGCCATTATTGAGTTGATCATCATCGGCGCGGTCTGCGCCAACTCCTAAAAGATGGTTTAAGTGAACTAGTTCACGAAGAAGAACTTCTCGCTTCACTAGAGAGTGATTGGCGAAATGCTGACGTTTCCGATAAACAGCGGGCAATGCTTAACTATTCTTTCAAATTGACAGCAACTCCATGGGATATGGAACAATCTGACGTGGAAAATTTACGTCAAGTCGGGTTCAGCGATCGAGACATTCTTGACATTGCGGAAGTGGTTGCCTATTACGCCTATGCGAATCGCATCGCAGATGGTTTAGGGGTATCTGTTGAGTCTTGGATTCCAGATGAAACTACTTAACTTATAAAACTGATATTTCCTTCAGAATCAATATGAGCGACGTTACCGCTGTGAAAATTCTGAAGATTCTCTTTAGGGGTAACAACCACCGGCATAAATAAACCGTAAAGTTCTTCAGCGACAATTGATCCAAGAAGAATATGGGTGTCCATTTCTGAAAGAACAATTGCGACAGGACCGGCTTTATTACGAATTAGTTCTAAAACCACAGAACTAGACGAGCTTGATCCACGGCCATGCTCCATGGCTAACACAGTCCCAGTTACTGAAGACCCGACTTGTGGATGATGCACGTCAGTAATTTGACCTGTTTTGGGATCTAATCCGCCCCAGAAACTCAAAGGCTCGTCCAGGCGTAGCATTGGTCCGGAGATTTCCTTTTTACTGTTCATTAGCCCAAATGCTTTCGTCGAGTACAACTGTTCCCGCAATAGCGGATGTAACACAGTCAGCGGTGCTTGCGAAAATTACTTCAATTCCGAGGTTGCTTGGGGCGTAGTAAGCCCATTTCCCGGAGTCCGTCATAGCGGGTTTTTCTGTATTGGAGAGGATAGGAGTGAAGTAGGTGCAGGTATCGCTGACTAAAGAAATTCCGAAAGAGCGAAACTCATCTGCCCATCCTCGTAATTCAAGTTCTAAAAGGACGTCGCGTCCAGCAGATACGTAAAAATCAATTTCCGGATGCTTATGCTTTCCGAGAATATGTGATCGCAAGATAGCAAATTCATCAATTGAATAATGAGGGGTTCCTAGAGCGATAGTGCCCAAAGCTGTTCCAGTGGAAGAAGTTAATTTTGATCTCATCATCTGGAGATCCTCAATAGAAATTTTCATTATGTCTTGCGGGGCGTTGTTACCAAGTGCAGCTTCAAGAGTCGGCGCTTCAGGAGTACTCCCAACGACATGGAACATGCCAACAGACCCTGTAGAAGCAGCAGCAGCACCAAGAGCTCTTAGCCGGTATTCAGATTGTTTACGGTCCAACCCATCAACAACCGGTACCTGTGTTCCTGTCGTAGATCCTATGAAGGCTCCTAGAAGTGGAAAAATCTGATCATGATCAAATAAAGAAGAGGGGAGGTGCCCAACTTCGTATACGAGGCTCGCATGCCTATTTGCATCTAGGTGCAAGCCGGCATCTGGAGTTCTTCCAGTAATTGCAGCACAAATATCAATTAAATCTCCGTATCTGTCGGTTCGCGCTCCAAGCACGGAATTGGCGAACACTATTGCATTTGATTCGGCCCAAACGATTTGGTCTCCGAAATTAGGTCTTTCTTCAAGTAGATAAGGGGCGCAAGTCCATGTCGGTTTACATCCCATAGATTCATAAAGATCCGCGAGCTGTCGCCCTCGTAAGGCTTCTTCAGGATCTCCACGGTAAAGATCGGGGTGAAGGAGATCCATAGATGAGACGTTTAAAGTAGTGGGAACTTTGACTTGAGCGCCGAGTTGAACGAGCCGGTCTGCAAAATCAATTGTTGATAGGCCGTGGTATAAACAGGAGTCAATATGGGCGCTACTGATATCAATAAGACGTTTCGCTTTCACTGTTTCAGCAAGACGAACGATGATACGCATAGCCATTTCAACAGCATCGCCATCACGTCCATCAAGCATTTCAAGATCGTCAGAACTTAGATCTAAAGTCATAACTGAATCACAACCTATCGCTACGCATCTTTACTATTTGAACCGGATTGACTCATTAAAGTTTGATATCCGGGCTTGATAATGTTGTTGATTATCTCTAAGCGTTCATCAAAGGGCCAGAAGGCACTTTTCATAGCGTTGACAGTCAACCATTGAAAGTCTTCTAAATCCCAGCCAAAAGATTCATGAAGAGACAGCATTTCTGAGGTCATTGAAACATCGCTCATAAGTCGATTATCTGTATTTAAAGTAACCCGAAACCCTAGTTCTTTAAGCAACCCGATTGGATGCTCGCCGATACTGCTGGCAGCGCCTGTATGCACATTAGAAGTTGGGCAAAGTTCTAGTGGCAGGCGACGGTCTCTAATGTATGAAGCGAGGCGGCCTAGGACCGGTGATCCTTGTTCATCAAATGTGATGTCATCAACTATTCGAACACCGTGCCCTAAACGTTCAGCGCCGCAAAATTGGACAGCTTCCCAAATTGAAGGAACTCCAAAAGCTTCGCCAGCATGAATAGTGAAGTGAAAGTTTTCTCTTCTTAAGTATTGGAAGGCTTCTAGGTGAAGAGTAGGGGGGAACCCAGCTTCTCTTCCAGCTATGTCAAAACCAACTACACCTCGGTCTCGGTGGCGGATAGCTGCCTCTGCTATTTCAAGAGAGTCATTTGCGGTACGCATAGCGGTAATTAGAGTCCCGATTGTTAAGTTTGAGTTTTTGCTACCTTCGGCAAAACCCGCAGTTGTGGCTTCAATAACTTCGTCTAGCGAAGAACCTTTACTGGTCATTAGTGAAGGTGCATAACGGACCTCCGCGTAAACAACTCCATCTGCGGCAAGATCTTCAGCGCATTCAACTGCCACTCGATAACAGGCATCAGTGGTTTGCATGACACCTACTGTGTGTTGAAAAGTCTCTAAATAAAGAGATAGATCTCTACGGTCGGCTCCTCGGTGAAACCACTCAGAAAGTTCTTTAATGTTAGTTGTGGGTAGGTCCTGATAATTGTTTTCTTCGGCTAACTCAATAATTGTTTTTGGTCGCAACCCGCCATCTAAATGATCGTGGAGTACGACCTTAGGGGCTTTTTGAAGTATTTCAGCGTCCATTGTTAGTAAAGAATTTTGGCAAAGAAGTCTTTGGTGCGTTGATGTGTTGGATTGTTGAAAATCTCTTCTGGTAGCCCCACTTCAACTATTTCACCTTCATCAATGAAAACTAATCGATCGGCGGCAGCTTTAGCGAAGCCCATTTCGTGGGTTACAACTACCATGGTCATACCATCTGCCGCTAATTTCAGCATGACGTCTAGGACTTCTTTAACCATCTCTGGATCTAGGGCAGATGTAGGTTCATCAAACAACATAATTTTAGGATTCATAGCTAGTGACCTTGCGATTGCTACGCGTTGCTGCTGACCTCCAGAGAGTTGCCGAGGAAAAGATTCAGCCTTTTCTGGGATGCCTACTCGTGTGAGTTGCTCCATGGCGATTTCAATCGCTTCTTTTTTGTTTTTTCCGCGTACTTTCTTCAAAGCTAAAGTAATGTTTTCTAGCACGGTCAAGTGTGGGAACAGATTAAATTGCTGGAAAACCATTCCTACTTCAGTTCTAACTGAATCAATGTCTGTTGATGGATCAGTTAGGTCAAACCCGTCAACAATAACTTCTCCTTCAGTGGGTATTTCGAGAAGATTAAGGCAGCGAAGAACAGTGGATTTTCCTGAACCGCTTGGTCCGACGATTACAACAACTTCACCAGCATCAACCTCTAGATCAACGTTTTTTACGGCATGAATTGTTCGGTTAAAAGTTTTTGTTAGCCCGCGTGCAGAAATCATTTATCGTTCTCCTTGTCGATCTCGGGTCATTCTTCGTTCAAGAACAGAGAGAAGAACAGAGAGACTTAGGGTCAGGAGAAGGTAGATGAAGGCAACCACGAAGTACCCTTCTCGAAATTTGAAGGTACTAGCAGAGAATTGTCTCGCTCGTTGAGTGATTTCAAGTACTCCTAGTACAGAGAGAAGAGATGTGTCTTTCAAGATGGCGATGAAGTCATTTCCTAAAGGTGGGATAATTGCCCTCATCGCTTGGGGAAGGACGACAGAGTTCATTGTTTGTCGTCGAGAAAGGCCAAGAGAGCGTCCAGCTTCACTTTGACCCGGAGGAACGGATTGGATTCCTCCACGAAATATTTCGGCCATGTACGCGCCATAAATAATTGAAAGGGTGACTGTTGCTCGCATTTCAAAGTTGATGGTTAAGTTGATCACGTCGCTTACTTGGGGGACGAGTATTAAAGCAACAACGAAGATGAGTGGAAGTATTGGAATCCCTCGAATGATTTCAACGTAGGTGCGAGCAATGTTGCGTAAAAAAACGTTTTTTGAAAGTTGACCCATTCCAACGAGTAACCCAATTACTAAAGCTATGCCGAAAGATTGAAAGGTTGCTCTGATAGTGACTCTTAGTCCTGGCCAGATGCGGTCCCAGGCGAGTTCGTAGTTACTGTTGAAACTTATTTGCCAAGCCATCCATCCAAGTAGGGCAAGTACTATTACGCCCCACCAAGGAAAGGTATCCCACCACGGTCGACTATCTCTTACCCGTCGTTTCTTCGACTTATTGTCGGCCATTATCTCTCCTGGGTTTTAAACTTCTGTTCTGT
>CACPKO010000031.1 GCA_902634555.1 Actinomycetota bacterium | reverse complement strand
AAGGAACAAGCAATCGCTTCAGCATCTGTAAATGTTTTTACAGGCTCAGGAGAGGTTGGTTCGTTTGGAGTAGCGGTGGTTTGGTTGATTCTTGTTGCAGGACGTGATCTCAAATAGTAGGTAGTTTTCAATCCAGATTTCCATGCATGTAAATACATGGAACTAAGTTTGCCTATAGTCGGAGACTCCATGAAGAGGTTCAGGGATTGACTCTGGTCGATAAAGGCTCCACGGTCCGCAGCCATGTCAATTAACGAACGCATTGGAACTTCCCAAGCTGTTCGGTAGATAGCTTTCATGTCATCAGGTATGCCATCAACATCTTGAATGGAACCCTCAGCAGCTTTTATTGCGGAAATAATTTCTTCAGTCCAGAGCCCCTGAGCTTGCAAGTCCCGAACAAGGTAACGATTTATCTGAAGGAACTCGCCTGAAAGAGTTTCTCTTTTAAACATGTTTGAAACTTGTGGCTCAATGCATTCATAACATCCTGCGATAGTAGCGATCGTTGCGGTAGGTGCAATAGCGATCATAAGAGAGTTTCTTAATCCATGAGTTGCGATTCGATCGCGTAAGGTTTGCCACCGATCAGGATCTGAAGGAGTAACTCCCCATAAGTCAAACTGTAGGTCACCTTTAGCCGCACGCGTGATAGAAAAGTTTTCATGTGGTCCTGATATTTCAGCTAACTCGGTTGAAGCTAACAGGGCATTGAAGTAGATCTCTTCAGATATTTTTGCGGATAGTTCTCGAGCCTCATCAGAGTCAAAGGGTAGACCCAGTTTGAAGAAGACATCTTGAAGACCCATGAGGCCCATTCCGACAGGTCTCCATACGGAGTTGGAGAATCCAGCTTCAGGGGTTGGATAGAAGTTGATGTCAACTACACGATCCAAGAACGGAACAGCAGTGCGAACGACTTCTCCTAGACGGTCAAAGTCAAAGACTCCATCTGATACCAATGACCCGAGATTGACTGATCCGAGGTTACATACGGCTGTTTCTTCTTGATCGGTGACTTCAAGAATCTCAGTGCAAAGATTGGAGAGATGGATGACTCTTCCAGGTTCTCCAGTTTGATTTGATCTTGTGTTTGAGGCGTCTTTGAAAGTCATCCAGCCATTACCGGTCTGGGCGAGTGTTCTCATCATTCGGGTATAGAGGTCTCTAGCAGGTATTTGCCGTTCGTATAGTCCTTCTTCTTCTGCTTTGAGGTATGCAGAACGGAACTCTTCACCATAAGTATCAGTCAGGTGCGGCACTTTCTTTGGATCAAAGAGTGACCAAACCCAGTCATTCTCAACTCTTTCCATGAACAGATCTGGTACCCAGTTAGCCAAATTCAGATGGTGTGTTCTTCTTTGATGGTCTCCAGTGTTCTCTCGTAGTTCTAAGAAGTCTTCGATATCTGCATGCCAAGTCTCAAGGTAGACACACGCAGCCCCTTTCCTTCTTCCTCCTTGGTTTACTGCAGCTACGGAAGAGTCAAGGGTCTTGAGCCATGGAACGATTCCGTTGGAGAGTCCGTTAGTGCCCCGAATCAGTGAGTCTTTTGAACGGATCCTGTGCCAAGCCACCCCTATTCCTCCAGCGAACTTTGAAAGTTGGGCGATATCGGCGTACCTCTTGTAGATGCCTTCAAGGCTGTCAGATGGAGAATCAAGAAGGTAACAGGAAGACATTTGGGGATGAGCTGTTCCCGAATTGAACAGAGTTGGGCTAGAGGGAAGGTATTGGAGTGAAGAGATCAATTTATAGAAAGTGATTGCTTCTTCTTGAGATGTAGCGAGTCCGCATGCTACGCGTAGAAAGAAGTACTGAGGCGTTTCAGTTACTTTCCGGTTTTCTGGATGCCGAAGCAGGTAACGGTCGTAGACAGTTCGTAATCCAAAGAATTCAAAAAGTTGATCTCTGTCATGTTCAATTGTGTCGTTTAGTTTTCTTGCGTTAGAAGCGACAAAGTCTGCGACGTCTTGACCTATAAGTCCTTGATCAAGACCTACTTGAATTGATTGGGAGAATGAATGGATGTCTTGGTTGCGAACTTCTTTGTCCACGACGGTGGAGAGTAAACGAGCTGCTAAGCGAGAGTAGTTAGGTTCCTCGCCGATAAAAGAAGATGCTGTTCGTATTGATAGATCGTCAAGTTCTTCCGTGGTAGCGCCGTCTCGAAGTCCGGAGATTGTTCTAGTCGCGATTCTTAGCGGATCCACTCCAGAGAGTCCTTCGGCTGAACGTTCAACAGCTTTTACGATTTTGTTTAGGTCAACGGATTCAAGATCGCCGTTACGTTTACGCACCATCATCTGAGGGGATTCAGTGTCTTGGGGAGGGTCTAGGTGTTCTTCTATAAGCGCCATATGTATTCCTATTCGTCTTTGCGGCGTTCCAACCGTGGGTACCGCTTGTTGTGTTAAACCCGACCCTCATGTTTCACAACTTGTGTAAGTTGATCGTCGTTTAAGGCCGGTTATTAATTTCACGCATGTAATTACAACGATGTCAAGGGAATTGTGCCTTGAAAGTGAATTTTTTTTTCTATCGCACTCTCAGTGACCAACAGACGGTGATCTGATTGAGTGGGTCGCGCTCTGAGCGCGAATTTAGCTGGTGCTAATTTGTGGCGACGCGAAGGCCAATGGTTAAAGAAAGTCCTTCAACTTCAACTGTGGTGATATGGTCCCCGTCTTGACCGGTAAAGACTTCAGTTGCGAGAACTTGGCTGGCTACGTATGACTGGTGGGTTTTTACGGATTCAAGTAGTTCGGGGTTGCCGTCTAACCAGAGTTCGATTCGGTCTGTGACGACTAGATCAGCTTGACGCCTTGCTTGTTGTACTTGGCGAACCACGTCGCGGGCTAACCCTTCGGTTTCAAGTTCTGGGGTGAGTTCGGCATCAAGCACGACAACTATGTTTGCTCCACTGAGGGTTGCTGCTGTTGTGCCTTCGGGGGAGTCCAGGGCTAATTCAAATTCTCCACTTTCTAAAATTTCTCCGCTAATGCTTACCGTGCCATCATCATTTTGTGTGAAGTCACCGGACCGAGCAGCGGCAAAAACTTCTTGAACTTTCCCGCCTAGGCGTGGGCCTAAGACTCCGCCATTTGGTTGCAAAGTGAAAGAAGCGTATTGGCTTAAGTCATCTGTTAGTTGTACGGATTTCACATTCACTTCATCTGTTAATAGGTGAGTTAAGTCTTGGATCTTTTGAACATCGGTTCCTGCCACTGTTAAAGAATTTAGTGGGAGTCGAACGCGCAGCCCGCTTTCTTCTCGCAACCTTAGGGCGGTAGAGGCGACATCCCGGATGAGATCCATAGTTGAAACAAGGTCAGGGTCAGAGGGTAAAGAAGATGGATCGGGCCAGTCGCATAAGTGAACGCTTTGGCTTTCTGTTAGCCCGGTATGTATTTCTTCCATAATCATGGGGAGGAAGGGAGCGGACACTCTTGAGAGCGTTACTAGGACGGTGTAGAGGGTGTCATGGGCGTCTTGTTTGTCGAGTTCGTTATCGTCAGAGGACTTTGCCCAGAACCGGTTACGGCTACGCCGGATGTACCAGTTATTGAGAGCATCTATGAAATTGTGAATTTCTGTTGTCGCTCCAGAGATATCGTAAGAATCCATACGTTCAGTTACTGATTCGATTAATAATCGTGTTTTAGCTAGAAGGTATCTGTCTAGAAGTTGAGTTGAGTCTGTGCGGAACGTTGCTTTGTAGTTATCGGCATTCGCATAGAGAGTGAAAAACGAGTAGGCGTTCCAGATAGGAAGCAGTACTTGTCTTACGACATCGTCAATTCCGGTATCGCTGATGCGTAGATCTCCTCCTCGGACAATCGCTGAAGACATTAAGTACCAGCGAAGGGCATCCGCTCCTTGGGCTACAAAGATTTCTTCTGGCTCTGTGTAATTGCGAAGTTTCTTTGAAAGTTTTGCGCCATCTTCAGCGAGAAGAATTCCATGGCAGATCACGTTTGAGAAAGCAGGTCGGTCAAATAGTGCGGTTGCTAATACGTGCATGGTGTAAAACCAGCCGCGGGTCTGGTTGATGTATTCAACGATGAAGTCTGCGGGGAAATGCTCTTCAAACCATTCTTCATTCTCAAATGGGTAATGAAATTGAGCAAACGGCATTGAACCTGATTCAAACCAGCAGTCAAGAACCTCTGGGACTCGACGCATGGTTGACTTCCCCGTTGGGTCATCAGGGTTAGGTCGAGTTAATTCGTCAATGAAAGGGCGATGTAGATCATCGGGTCGTACACCAAAGTCGGCTTCAATTTCATCAAGGCTGCCGTAAACATCGGTGCGGGGGTATTCAAGACTGTCGCTTTTCCATACCGGTATAGGGGAGCCCCAGAACCGGTTGCGGCTAATTGACCAGTCGCGTGCCCCGGAGAGCCAAGTTCCAAATCTTCCATCGCGAACATGATCAGGAATCCAGTTTATGTCTTTGTTGATTTCTACCATTTGATCTCTGAAATCAGTGACTTTGACATACCAAGAGGAAATCGCCTTGTAGATAATTGGAGTGTCGGTTCGCCAACAATGCGGGTAGTTGTGTTCGTAAGTGTCGTGGCGAATCAGATGACCAGAGCTTTTGAGGGCTCGAATGATTTCTGAGTTGGCTTCAAATACGTTTGTTCCTTGCCAGTCCGGGACTGCGTCAGTGAATTGTCCTTGATCATCTACAGGAACCACTTCTCCTATGAAGATCCCATTTGATTCACACAAGTTTTGATCTTCTTCACCAAAACCAGGTGCCATGTGCACCACGCCAGTGCCTTCTGTGGCATCAACAAAATCTGCGGCTAAGACTCTGAAAGCGTCTTCTCTGTCTGCGAAAAAATTAAAAATGGGGCTGTAAGTTCGCCCTACTAAATCAGAGCCACTTATTGTTCCGATTTGTGAAGTTGATTCAAGCTGAGCTGAGTATCTATCAATAGCTTCGGACCCCAGAACGAAAACTGTTCCATCGTTATCTTGCATTAACGAATAAGTGACTTCAGGACCTACCCCTAAGGCTAAGTTCGAGGGGAGGGTCCATGGCGTAGTAGTCCACGCCAGTATTCTCATCGGGCCAGGATCTCCTTCGGTAGGAGAGAGATCGAACGTTACGGTTACCGCGGGATCTTGCCGCGGTCGTGTGGCATCGTCGAGGCGGATCTCAAAATTAGATAATGGAGTTTCTGCTCCCCAGGAATAGGGCATTACGCGAAAGGCTTCATAAACCAATCCTTTATTCCAGAGTTCCTTAAATGCCCACATAACCGATTCCATATAGTCTCGATCCATGGTTTTATAGTCATGGTTGAAGTCAACCCACCGTGCTTGCCTGGTGACAGTTTTTTCCCATTCGTTGGTGTATCGGAGCACAGAGGTTCGGCAATGTTCATTAAATTCTTCAATGCCGTAGTCAATGATGCTGGCTCGCCCAGAAACCGGGAGTTCTTTTTCTGCTTCCATTTCTGCTGGTAGCCCATGACAGTCCCAACCAAATCGCCGGGTTACTTTGTTCCCTTTCATGGCTTGATATCTAGGTATGACGTCTTTTACATATCCAGTCAGTAAATGACCATGATGAGGGAGGCCATTGGCAAAAGGGGGACCATCGTTAAAGGTGAACTCTTGGTCATCTGGACGTTGGTCTATTGATTTTTCAAACGTGCCGTCGTCTAACCATCGTTGAAGAATCTTTTCCTCAATGGATGGAAAGTTTACTTTCCCTGCTTCTGGATAAGCCTGAGGGGAAGAAGTCGGTTCGTTATTCATACTTATATAGAGGTTAGTGCCAGGTCAGAAACGGACAGTGTGATCGTTTCAATTCACTCGTTCTCAGTTGATCTTTCTTCTTCAACTGGTTCTGCTTCTGCTGCTGGTTCTTCTTCAACTGGTTCTGTTTCTGCTGCTGGCTCTTCTACTGCTGCTTCTGGCTCAACTCCGTCACGAATGTCTTGCCATGACTTGAGGGCAGACCGGTAAGCGGCTTCAGCTTCGTTTATAGCCTCTTGGTCAGCGCCAGAGTCTTGTACTTTCTTAAGGTCGCGGGCAGCATCATCTTTCGCTTTAACAGCTTTTGTGAGACGTTTACCTTCAGAAGCTGCTACTTCAGCAGCTTCTGCTCTCCTATTAAAGAGCAAAAGGGCTTTATGGGTATCTTCGTCAATTTTGACCATCCTTCAATGATCGCTTGTGAAATTCAGACTTACACCCTTTAAGTCCTGATTCTTGAAAATCTTTGCCAATATCAGTTATTCGAGCAAAGCTTTAGCTCGACGAAATACCGGTTCGTCAACCATCTCTCCATCAACTTGTATTGCAGCCTTACCCTCGGAAAGTGCTTGAGAGTAAGCAGAAACAATTTGACTAGCCCATTCGATTTCCTTTTCAGAGGGTTGAAAGAGTTCATTTGCTAATCCCACTTGACTTGGGTGTATGCAAAGTTTTCCGGAATAGCCCATCGAACGAGCTTCAAGAGCTTCTCTTTTAAAACGTTCTGCGTCTTGAAAGTCTGTTACTACCATGTCTAGAGCACTTATTCCGCTTAGTCTGGCTCCTTGCGCTACTTGACTTCGCGCTACTAGTACCTCAAGGTTCCCGGGGCTTCTGACTCCGCCTAAGTCCGCTACGTAGTCCTCTGCCCCGAAATAACACCATCTAACCCTTGGATGTTTAGTCACCTCAACAGCGTTAATGACACCTTGGACAGTTTCAACTCCCGCCATGATAGGAAGGTCTTTTAATCCAGCCTTGTTTAATGCTTCAACTACTTTTTCAACGTCTTCGAAGAAAGCGAGCTTAGGAATCAGCACTCCGAGAAGAGCGGGTGATAAAGCCTCGTTTATATCACCTTCAAACCATTCGGTATCTAGTCCGTTGATTCTTATTAATAAAGGGCATGACGCTGAAATGGTTTCTGTTGCCTCTAAAGCTAGTTGACGAGAATCTGCTTTATGAGCAGGAGGCGTAGAGTCCTCTAAATCTATGACGGCAGCAACTGGATTGGTTCGTGGCAACTTCTCAATTACAGACGGTTGGTTCCCGGGAGCGAATAAAACACTTTTCATAACAAAAGACGTTAGTGCATTCTGTCTTCAGTCCCTCTACTCCATAAATCGCGCCCGAGTAGACGAATTCATATAGAGAGAGACTAGTTTTTAAGTCGTGAGCGAAGAAGCAATTTTACCAGACCGAGAATACCCAGGATTCTGGGCCGATCAGGAACCTGACCGTTTAGCGATAGTGGTGCATGGTTCAGACAAGTCAATGACTTTTAAAGAGTTGCATGATGAAGCTGCCCGTATAGCTAATCTATTTCGCAGTCTGGGTCTAGCCCCTGAAGATCACGTAGCGTTTTGCCTCGAGAACCGAATTGAGTTCTTGCCACTGGCCTGGGGAGCGATATATGCCGGTTTGACCTATACCGCTATCTCTTCACGACTAACCACAGATGAAGTTGCTTACATAGTAAATGACTGTGGAGCTCGAGTATTTATAACTTCGCCGTATAAGGCTGAAGCGGCTGCAGAAATTATTTCTGAAACTCCCAACGTAGAAGCCCGCTTCTCCATAGGTGGAGAATTACCGGAACATGCCCCATTTGAAGACGCAGTTGCAACTCAAGGAGTTGAGGTTCCAGAAGATGCCGTTGAAGGGCAAGACATGCTTTATTCCTCTGGCACTACAGGTCGCCCCAAAGGAGTTAAGCGAGCCCCTACTGGAGCGCTTCTTGGCATGGGTGACACCATAGCTGCGATGGTGAAACTTTTATTTAAAGGTGAACCAGGCGGCGTGTATCTTTCACCTGCCCCTCTTTATCATGCGGCACCACTTCGGTTTTGTTTGGCATATCAAAGGATCGGCAGCACGGTGGTTGTTATGGAAAAATTTGATCCAGAAGAGTCACTTGCTGCGATTGCGGAACATAAAGCCACTGGGAGTCAGTGGGTTCCAACAATGTTCGTTCGGATGCTTAAATTACCTGAAGAAACAAGAGCCAAATACGACGTCTCTTCGTTGTTGTCCGCTATTCACGCAGCAGCTCCATGCCCAGTGGAAGTAAAGCGAAAAATGATTGATTGGTGGGGTCCAGTAATTCATGAGTATTACGCCGGAACAGAAGGAAATGGTTTCACTTACATTGGTTCGGAAGATTGGTTAGAGCATCCCGGTTCGGTAGGAAGATCACTTGTTGGTGAGCTAGTCATCGTTAACGATGACGGCGAAGAAGTGCCTACTGGTGAAGAAGGTGGAGTGTATTTTCGAGGCACTGCCGGATTCGAATATCACAATGATCCAGATAAGACAGCTGGTGCGAAGATTGGCGCCGATTTAAGCACCCTTGGTGACGTTGGTCGCTTAGATGAAGAAGGTTATTTATACCTCACTGATCGCAAGGCCTACATGATTATTTCAGGAGGAGTAAATATTTATCCTCAAGAAGCAGAGAATGTCTTGACCATGCATCCAGCGGTCTTTGACGTAGCAGTTATTGGTGTTCCTAATGATGAATTCGGTGAAGAGGTAAAAGCGATTGTTCAACCTGAAGATATGGCCACCGCCGGACCTGAATTAGAAAAAGAACTTATAGCATTCTGCCGCTCTCAACTCGCTGACGTAAAATGTCCACGAAGCGTTGATTTTCGGGAAGAACTTCCACGTCACCCAACTGGAAAACTTTATAAACGGTTACTCAAAGACGAATATTGGGCAGGCCGCGACACGCGTATCTGAGTTTAAGTTGCTAGCCGGCTTCTGAATGAGTGACAGGCTGTTCTCCCATCCACTCTCTCAAAGTGTTTTTCAATTTTGTTTGTTGAATAAAGAGGTCATGTTCAGGTCCGGACTCTGTCGCTGATTGAGGGGCCTTCAAGTAGAAGGAGAGCCATTCTTGTACTCCAGATTGTCCGGCACGAGCTGCCAAATCCATAAAGAGGGCTAAGTCCAAAACGATTGGAGCGGCGAGGATTGAATCTCGGCAAAGAAAATCGACTTTAATTTGCATCGGGTATCCAAGCCATCCAAAGATGTCAATATTGTCCCAACCTTCTTTATTGTCTCCTCTTGGCGGATAGTAATTTATGCGCACAACGTGGTGGATGTCGCTGTAAAGGTCGGGATAAGACTCGGGCTGAAGAATTGCATCAAGTACCCCAAGTTTTGAAACCTCTTTGGTTTTAAAGTTTTCTGGATCGTCAAGAACTTCACCGTCACGATTCCCCAAGATATTGGTTGAATACCAGCCGTTTAATCCCAGCATGCGTGCCTTTAGGCCAGGAGCCAGCAAAGTTTTCATCAAGGTTTGTCCGGTTTTGAAATCTTTTCCAGCGATAGGAACTCCTCGTGTTTTTGCTAACTCGATCATGCAGGGAAGGTCAACGGAAAGATTTGGTGCTCCGTTAGCAAAAGGTACGTCACTCATTAAGGCTGCGTATGCGTAAATCTGGCTTGGTGAAATGTTTTCGTCATTTGCATGCAGTCCGGCTTCGAATGATTCAACGGTGGAGTGAACTTCGCCTGCTTCTTGGAAGGCTTCAGTGGACCCACACCAAACCATCACGAGACGGTCGCAATCATTTTCAGATCTAAAATTTTCGATGTCGGCAATAAGGGCTTCTGCTTGCTCCCATTTAGAGGAAATGTTTTTGATTCGCACTCCGTCTAATTTTTTGACCCATCTGTTATCAAAGACGGCATCCATTGGAACGATTCCTTCAAGTTCCGCTGAGAGGGGAGCAAGGTCTTTCTCTTCAAGAACGCCACAAGTTCTGGCGGCTTCTAATGCGTTAGGTGAAATTGGGTCCCAGCCACCAAATACAAGGTCATCAAGTTCTGCAAGTGGAACAAATTCTTTGATTAGGGGGTTTCGGTCTTCTTCTTTTGCTCCTAAGCGAATGTGTGCCATTTGGCTCACAGATCCGATGGGGGCGGCGAGACCTTTTCGCGCTGCGATCACTCCGGCAATGAAAGTTGAAGACACAGCTCCAATTCCTGGGGTGAGTATTCCAAGTTTGCCTGATGCGGGTTCAATGTTTACTGGTTTGTTCATAATCGCAATCATAAGATATTTTTAACTAATATGTTTATGATTAAGAAATGCTAAATATATGGAAAGGAGATCCACATGTCAGATAAAAAGGAGATGCTCCTACCGAATCTCAGTGTTCAACAGCTTGAGTACCTGCTTGCAGCAGCCAATCATAAAACCAGAGCTGCTGCAGCTGAGCAGTTAGGAGTGACTCCTTCGGCCTTAACTCAAGGCCTCACCGAACTTGAACGACGAGTAGGTTTAACGCTATTTGAAAGAAAAGGGAGGTCTACAGTTCTTCGACCTCAAGCGAAAGAAGTGCTTGAATACGCTCGCCGGATTGTAGCAGAGACAAAAGATCTCACGTATTGGGCGCAGGCCCAGCGAGAAGGAACCTCAGGTCAAATTCGTTTCGGCGCCATAGACGCCATCGCAGTTCACCATCGAGCAAGCGAAATTCGAGAATTCCATGAAAGTTTCCCAGATGTTGACCTCCGTCTAACTGTCGCCCCATCGGGGTCATTACTCAAAGCTCTACTAGAAGGATCGCTGGACCTCGTTGCCTGTGTTGAACCAGAAGTCGTTTCTGAGGATTTGATAAGCGAAGTCTTTCTAGAAGAACCGTTGTTGATCTATGCCCCAAAAGAAAAAGTAGTGAAATCAACTCAGAATTGGGGGCCGTGGGTTTCATTTCCTCAAGGTTCTCATACACGGAGAATTATTGCCTCAGCTCTTGCCGCGCTTGGCGTTTCTTATGAAGTAACCGCAGAGTCAAATCAGCCAGAAGTCTTAGCAGAAATGGTGCGTCTTGGTTTAGGTTGGACAGTTCTACCACCAGCACAAGCAAATACAGGTATTGATCCACTTATCCCAATCAAAAAGAAACCCTTAACGAAACGAAGATTGGTTTTGATTCGCCGCTCATCAGCGCCGCTTGATCCAGCTATGGAGATATTGGTCAACTATTTAAAAAAAATAGAACCATGACTAGTGTCATAATAAATACCTAGGTTAGTTTTCTGGTACCTCTCAATTGCTTCGTTATATTCGTAGTAACTGATTAAGCAGCAAACATAAATAGTAAGGAAAGCAAAAATGCCTTGGCCAACAAATCGAGACGAAGAACTTTTCGGATATGTCGATCAAGAACTTGAACGCCAAAATTCCACGTTGCAATTAATTGCCTCAGAAAATTTTGCTTCACCTGCCGTACTGGAAGCTTCAGGATCTGTACTCACTAATAAATATGCTGAGGGATACCCGGGTAAACGTTATTACGGTGGAAACGCAGTTATTGATGAAGTAGAAGATCTGGCACGTGAAAGAGTTAAATCGCTTTTTGGTGCAGAACATGCAAATGTGCAACCTCATTCAGGGGCCAATGCGAATATGGCTGTGTTCCAAGCTTTACTTGATCCAGGGGACACAGTACTTGGATTAAGTCTTGATCATGGCGGCCATCTCACGCATGGCTCACCAGTGAATTTCAGCGGGATTCTCTACAACTTTGTCTCATACGGTCTTACTAAAAGTGATGAACGCCTCGATTTTGAAGAACTACGCGCACTTGCTTCTGAACATAAACCGAAACTCATAGTTTCTGGAGCTACTGCATACCCGCGCATCATTGAGCCCGCACCATTACGTGAGATCGCTGACGAAGTCGGAGCTTTACTTATGTTTGATGCAGCCCACATTGCAGGCCTTATCGCCGGAGGCGTTCATCCCAATCCAGTTCCTTATTCAGATGTGGTCACCTTCACTACACACAAGACACTTCGTGGACCAAGAGGGGGTTGCATCCTCACACGCGAAAATTTTGCCAACAAAATAGATAAAGGCATTTTCCCCGGGATTCAGGGCGGGCCATTAGAGCACCATATTGCTGCTAAAGCAGTGGCATTTAAAGAAGCAGCCGATCCATCTTTTCCAATTTACGCACAGCAAATAGTTAACAACGCCGCCGCCCTTGCCGAGTCGTTAGGAAGTCATGGATTCCGCTTAGTTTCCGGCGGAACTGATAATCATTTGATGGTTGTGGACCTGCGTACTTTTGATTCAGAATTAACTGGAGCAGTAGCGCAAGATGTTTTAGACCGGGCAGGAATTACGTTGAATAAAAACACTGTTCCAGATGATCCGCGTTCCCCATTCGTCACAAGCGGAATGCGAATAGGTACTCCGTCTACGACCACCCAAGGGATGAAAGAACCAGAAATGGTTCAAATTGCCGAGTTGATAGCTCGTACTTTAAGGAACCGAGAAGACGAACAACAAATAAGTGCAGTCCGAGAAGAAGTCGCTGAACTGTGTAGCCGATTCCCTGCTTATGGTAGTTAGACAGGAGAAATAAATGCCGGGGGTAGCAGCGTACGCCACGGTAGGAGTAGTGGCTGCGTTAGTTACCACTCTAACGACCCCGATCATTCATCGAATTTCTGTTAAAGCCGGGTTACTTGTAGACCCTGATGAAAGAAACGTCCATTTGGAACCCACTCCATCTCTTGGCGGGGTCGCAATGCTTTGTGGTCTATCAGCAGGAGTGCTTACTGCATGGGCGATAGGAGACTTCTCTTCAGTTTTTGCCGCACCAACTGAAATAGTCGGGCTAATGATTGCATCAATTTTCATATGCATCGTAGGAGTGGTCGACGATATTCGCCCAATTTCCGCTCCAGCGAAAGTAGCCGGCATGGTCGTAGCGGGCAGTGTCTTATCTTTAACGGGAATTTCACTTCTTGTTCTACGCATCCCTTTTCTAGACCTCATTATTCTTTCTCCCGATCTTTCTGCGCTACTTACAGTTGTGTGGGTTTTTCTAATAGTTAATGCAGTCAACCTCATTGACGGTCTTGATGGCTTAGCGGCAGGCATTGTAGGTATTGCCGCGATGACCTTTTTTCTTTATGCAATACGCCTTGGAGACTCCGGCGTTTTATTTCCTGGCAACCCTGGTGCGCTTATTGCAATCTTGATAGTTGCAATATGTGTTGGTTTCTTACCTCATAATGTTCATCCTGCACGAATATTTATGGGCGATGGTGGGGCGCTACTTCTTGGCTTACTATTAGCAGCATCAACAGTCTCAGTGGGGGGCCGAACCGATTTGCCCTTTAGCGGCCAGTCCTTTTTCTTTTTTGCACCAATCTTCATACCACTAATCGTTCTAGGCGTGCCGTTATTTGATATGACATTTGCGATCATCCGACGAGTAGCTACCCGAGGTATTCGAATCACCCAAGCAGACAAAAACCATTTACACCATCGACTACTCGGGCTAGGCCACGGACACCGCAGAGCGGTACTTATTTTATGGGCATGGACGGCTTTACTCTCAGGATTTGTTTTATGGCCGACATACACCGGGAAAGGAGATGCAATCGTGCCTGCGGGCATAGCTGCTGTTTGTCTTATTCTCTTCACTGTGCTGCATCCGAGATTTAGATCTGACAAAGAAGTAAAAATTTAAAAAATCTTGAAAAAATAGAATCAAGACAACAAATCAGGTTGCCGCTCACCTCATTTGAGAATAGATTCACAAGCACCTGAAGTTTATCTCTTCAGGTGCTTTTAGTTAATGAGGAATTCTTTATGAAACAAGCTGGTACGCGCGAGTTAAAGCAGGGCTTCGGCGATGCTTTTGCAGCAGCTTTTGAACTCACAGTAACTCCAGCAATCTTTGGAGTAATCGGTTGGATCATTGATCGCCAACT
>CACPKO010000030.1 GCA_902634555.1 Actinomycetota bacterium | reverse complement strand
GTCAAATCTCGCACACACTATACGTCTTATGGCTGGACATGAATTGGTTACAGAGGGTTTTAAAGACGGACAAGTCGGATCTTCAGCCATGCCTCACAAAATGAACGCACGATCATGTGAAAGAATAAATGGCCTCACTACCGTTCTTCGTGGTTATTTATCTATGACTAGTGACCTACTGGGTGAGCAATGGAATGAAGGAGATGTCAGTTGCTCTGTTGTTAGAAGGGTTGCGATACCTGATGCATTTTTCGCTATTGACGGATTGTTTGAAACTTTCCTGACTGTGCTTGATGACTTTGGAGTATTTCCAAAAATCATTGAACATGAACTTGAACAAAATTTACCTTTCTTGGCTACTACTCGCGTTCTTGTTGCAGCAGTACAGGCAGGAATCGGACGGGAAGAAGCTCACGAAATAATTAAAGAACATGCTTTAGCGGAAGCAATAGACCGACGAGAAAACCCACATTCACCTAATGGGCTTGTTGAACGTTTAGCAACTGATCAACGTTTACCTCTTAATCATGATGATCTTAAACCTTTACTTGAAAACCCTATGGACTTCGCTGGAAACGCCAGCCAACAAATTCAAAACATAACAAAACAAATTTCAGATATCATCGCCGATCATCCGGATGCGGCCGTCTACAATCCTGAAACAATTCTATAAATATTAACCAGGTGATTTTTTGACTATAGATCTTCCACATATTCATTCGGGCAAGGTGCGAGATATCTATGATGCTGGTGATAATCGCTTATTAATGGTGACGTCAGATCGAATTTCAGCTTTTGATGTAGTTATGAATGAAGTCGTTACCCATAAAGGGCGGGTGCTAACCGCAATGTCGGCGTTTTGGTTTGAACAGCTCTCCCCGCTTGTACAAAGTCACCTGATTTCTACTGACATTGCTGAAATAAGTGCATTATTTTCTGATTCAACTCCTCCAGACATTGAAGGAAGAGTGATGCTTTGCCATAAAGCAGAAATGCTTCCTATTGAATGCATTGTTCGGGGATATATAACTGGTTCAGCTTGGAAAGAATACTGTGAATCAGGGACTATGCATGGCAGTCCTCTTCCTTCAGGATTAAAAGAGGCAGACCAATTACCGGAACCAGTTTTTACTCCTTCAACAAAAGCTGAAGAAGGCCACGACATAAATATCTCGTTTGAAGAGGCAGCTTCATTAATTGGTGAGGACTTAGCTGAAGAAGTGAAAAATGTTTCTTTAGCGTGCTACACAAAAGGTGCTGAACTAGCTAAAGAAAAAGGGATCATTATCGCTGATACGAAATTTGAAATGGGAATAGTTAATGGAAGTCTGGTTCTTGCCGACGAAGTATTAACGCCCGATTCTTCTCGTTTTTGGTCCTCAGAATTATGGCAACCAGGGTCAACTCCTCCTTCATTTGATAAGCAGCCTGTTAGAGATTATTTAGATGGTTTAGATTGGGATAAACAACCACCTCCACCATCTCTCCCATTTGAAGTCGTTGAAGCAACATCACAAAGATATATCAATGCTTTTGAAACTATTACTGGACAGTCATTTAATACCTGGCCGGGATCAAGCGGTATGCCAAGATGAAATTTTCTATTTTGGTTGAAGTTCAATTGCTTGAAGGAATTTCAGATCCAGCTGGAGCGACAATAGAACGCGCATTGCCAGTACTTGGTTATCGAGGAATCAGTGATGTCTCCGTTGGAAAAACAATTCGATTCACTCTTGAAGCAACTGATCTATCACACGCGAAAGAACTATCTGAACAAATATGTTCCTCGTTTTTAACGAACCCAGTTATTGAGGAATCAACAATTACGATCGAAGAAGTATCTTGAGCGCCTTAGTCGGTGTAATTGTTTTCCCCGGGACTAATTGCGAAATGGATGTGGCTGAAGCAGTTTCATCTCTTGGCGCCAGTAGCAAATTGCTTTGGCATGGTGATGAAAACATTCATGGAGTGGACTCAATCGTTATACCAGGAGGTTTCGCTCATGGAGATTACTTAAGGCCTGGTGCTATAGCGCGATTTTCTCCAGTCATGAAAGCTGTTACTCAATTTGCCTTAGAGGGAGGCCCGGTTGTTGGAATATGTAATGGTTTCCAAGTTCTTACTGAAGCAGGTCTACTACCTGGCGCACTTCAAAAAAACCGCGGTTTAAAATTCGTGTGTGAACCAGCAACCTTACGTGTTGAAACAACTGAATCAATTCTTACAAACAAAGCAGCAGTAGGAGGAAATCTTCATATTCCAATAAATCACTTTGAAGGCAACTACACGTGCAACAAAGAAACTCTTAAAGAGCTGCAAGAAGAAAACCGAATAGTTCTTCGTTATGTAAATAATCCAAATGGATCTATTGACGACATTGCAGGAGTATGCAATAAAAATCGAAACGTAGTTGGCTTAATGCCGCACCCGGAAAGAGCCTGTAATGAACTGCTGGGAAGCACCGACGGGCAAGTTCTTTTCCAGTCTTTACTTGCCGCTTAATTTAACACCACCCCTTTGCCGGTAAAGGCGACTACGGTGCTCAGAGTGGACAAATCTCTTCATCGATCTCTAGGCCTCACAGACGAAGAAGCAAATGTAATTAATGAAATCCTTGGGCGACAAGCCAATCCACTTGAGCTAGCTATGTATTCCGTCATGTGGTCGGAGCACTGTTCATACAAAAGTAGCCGCCTTCATTTAAAGCGCCTTCCGACAGAAGCCCCTTGGGTTCTTGTTGGCCCTGGAGAAAATGCTGGGGTAGTTGACGTGGGAGATGAAATAGCTGTTGCTATTCGTATTGAATCACATAATCATCCTTCAGCGATAGAGCCTTATCAGGGTGCAGCTACCGGAGTAGGTGGGATTTTACGAGACATCTTCACAATGGGTGCTCGACCTATAGCTTTGATGGACCCTTTACGTTTCGGGCCTCTTGATGATCCAAGAAGCCAGTGGATAGCTGAAGGTGTAGTCTCGGGAGTTTCCGGTTACGGAAACGCCGTCGGAGTTCCAACTGTGGGCGGAGAAACAGTTTTTGACTCTACGTATAAAGAAAATCCATTAGTAAACGTTCTTTGTCTAGGGATATTACCGACCGATCGTTTAGTGCTTGGTCAGGCATCTGGTATAGGGAATTTAGCTGTGCTTCTTGGCAACTCAACTGGAAGAGACGGCATCGGAGGTGTGAGCGTTCTTGCTTCTGCAGGTTTTTCAGAAGAAGATGACAGCGCAAAACGACCAAGTGTTCAAGTCGGAGATCCTTACGAAGAAAAGCGTCTTATTGAAGCTTGCTTAGCTTTATTAGACGAAAAACTAGTTATAGGAATTCAAGATCTTGGTGGAGCTGGACTGACATGTGCTACAAGCGAGACAGCTTCACGAGGTGGAGTAGGCATGGACGTAGATATTTCGGCTATTCCGTGTCGAGAGCTAGGTATGGAACCTTACGAAATAATGACCAGTGAATCACAGGAACGCATGCTGGCAATTGTAGAACCCAAAAACTTAAAGCGAGTTTTAGAAATCTCAAACCAGTGGGAAGTACAAGCAAGTGTTATCGGAAAGGTAACAAATGGAGATTCGCTTCGAATTCTTAGTGAAGCTGAGGGGGAAGTTCTTGCAGATATACCAGCGAGTTCTCTTCATGATGATGCCCCTCTCTATGACCGGCCAAAAAAGAAACCAGAACTACATCAAGGCCTTTCTGGAGACGAACTAAACCCTCCAGTTAATGTCACAAACGATCTTTTAAATCTCTTGTGTGATCCGTCTTGGGTTTATAAGCAATATGATCACCAACTTTTCTTAAATACTGTGGTTGGGCCAGGTGATGATGCGACTGTATTACGTCTTAAGCATCCAGTAAACGGAAAAGAAACAGGACGAGGGCTTGCAATAACAACCGATGGTAATCATCGGTGGTGTTTAGTAAACCCAAAAATTGGAACTGCAATGATTGTCGCAGAAGCTGTGTTGAACTTGGCTTGTGTCGGAGCTCGTCCGCTTGCGGTAGTTAACTGTCTTAACTTCGGGAACCCTGAACACCCAGAAGTGATGTGGCAACTTTCTGAAGCCATTGATGGAATGAGCGATGCATGTGTTTCTTTTGGAGTCCCAGTCATTGGAGGAAACGTAAGTTTGTACAACGAATCTGAAGGTAACAATATCGCTCCAACTCCCGTAATTGGAATGCTGGGTTTGATTGATGATCTTGAAAATCGACCTCCAGGGGCACAAATGGCCGAAGGAGATCGATTACTACTTATCGGGCCAGAAACTTCTGGTCTTGGTGGTTCTCTCTGGGCTGCAAACCATGGAGCCATCTATGGTGAACTCCCAGAACTGGATTTAGAGATGCATCTTAAAGTTGCTGAAACTATTCGCACTCTTGTGGGAACAAAATTAATCCGTGGGGTTCATGATCTTTCTGAAGGAGGGCTTGGGGTGGCTTTGGCAGAAATGGCAGCGAAATCATCTGTCGGCGTTTCAATAGCACGAACCCCAAATCATCAGGCCCTCTTCGGAGAAGGCCCTAGTCGTGCGGTGGTTGCAGTTGATCCAGAGTCTTTAACAGATGTATTAACACTTTGTGAAGAAAGAGGAGTTCCAGTCGTTCGTCTTGGGCTCGCAACTGGTAATCAATTCAAAATCAAAGACATGATGGATGTTTCACTCAGTGACCTAAAAGCAGCCTTTATTAACAAATTACCCAATACCTTTGGGGTTGGGACTAGTAACCAATGATGAAGCGGCATAATCGTTTGGATTTAAAATGAACGCGATGGCTGGCAATTCTTCTGCTGACGAAAATACAAAAATTGGAGAAGACGATAGCCCACGTGAAGCATGTGGAGTGTTCGGAGTTTATGCACCCGGCCAGCCCGTAGCTCATTTGACGTATTTAGGATTGTACGCTCTTCAACATCGTGGACAAGAGTCTGCGGGAATGGCAGTTAGCAATGGAGACTCACTTACTGTTGTGAAGGAAATGGGCCTTGTCTCTAATGTTTTCAATGAACAAACTCTTGCAACTCTTGATGGGTACCTAGCAATTGGACAAACCCGTTACTCAACTACTGGATCAAGCACTTGGAGAAATGCTCAACCTGTTTATCGCGGATTTAATCATGTTGAGTTTGCACTCGGACATAACGGAAATTTAGTAAACACCGAAGAATTAGCTGCACAATCCGGAATGCTTCCTGGAACTGTTGCCTCAGATAGTGATCTAGTAGCAGAGTTATTAGCAAATGAAATGCTCTCTTCTCCAGAAGATGAACAAGGTTCTGGGCTTGAGAACGCACTATGTGAAGTCTTACCAAGACTTAAAGGTGCTTTTTCTTTCGTTCTTTCAGATCGAGATCAAATTATTGGAGTAAGGGACCCAAATGGTCTTCGCCCACTCTGCCTCGGGCGAATTGATAATGGATGGGTTCTTGCTTCGGAAACACCGGCTTTAGATGTAATCGGCGCACATATGGTTCGTGAAATCAGTCCAGGGGAAGCTGTAGTGATTAATAACGACGGATGTAGGTCTTTTTGGCCCTTTGATGCTGATTTGATTGATCCTAAATTATGTCTCTTTGAATTCGTTTATTTTGCACGACCAGATGCTTTTTTATATGGCCAATCTGTGCACCACGCAAGAGTTCGTATGGGGGAATTTCTTTCTAAACAAGCACCGGTAGAAGCTGATTTAGTGATGGGTGTTCCAGAATCTGGAATTCCTGCAGCAGAAGGTTATGCACGTGAGTCATGTATCCCTTACGGGCAAGGATTAGTAAAAAATAGATATATAGGACGAACTTTTATAGCACCGACGCAATCTATGCGAGCTGCTGCAGTCCGAATGAAATTAAATCCATTGCGTGACACTATTGATGGGCAACGCATTGTCGTTGTTGATGATTCCATAGTTAGAGGAACAACGACTCGGGCAATGATTCACATGCTTCGTGAAGCAGGGGCAAAAGAAGTACATATGCGTATTTCATCGCCTCCTTACCGATGGCCCTGTTTTTATGGAATGGATACTGGAAGCCGTAGCGAGTTATTAGCCGCCAATCTCACCGTTGATGAAATACGAGAATATTTAAACGTAGACACTCTTTCCTATTTAGATTTAAATCGCTTAATAGAGGCAACTGGCGCAGTAGGAGCAGGTTTTTGTTCCGCCTGCCTCACTGGAGAGTACCCCCTCGATGTTCCAGTCAACCTCACTAAACAACTTCTCGAATCACAAAATTCAACCGATAGTTTTGACAATAACACTCATCTATTTTCTAAAAAGGGTGAGGGAGTTTGATATGAGTGACAGTTATCTTTCAGCAGGAGTGAATATTGAGGCTGGAGAAGAAGCGGTCAAACGAATTAACCCGCTTGTTCGTTCTACATTTCAACCAGGGGTTTTAAGTGATATTGGTGGGTTTGGCGGACTTTTTGACTTATCGAAAGCTGGTTTTAAAGATCCAGTTTTGGTATCAGCTACTGACGGAGTCGGAACTAAAGCTGAAATAGCGAAACAAACTAAGCGATTTGAAACGATAGGCCGCGATCTTGTTGCAATGTGTGTAGATGACCTTGTTTGCAGCGGCGCAACTCCATTATTTTTCCTAGATTACATTGCTGTTGGTCACTTAAGTCCTGAAATCATTGAACAACTTGTATCTGGTATTGCTGATGGTTGTCGTGAAGCCCAATGTGCTCTTATTGGTGGAGAAATGGCTGAGCACCCAGAAGTCATGGAACGCGATCAGTTTGATCTAGTTGGTTTTGCGGTCGGAGCAGTAGAACGTGATTCTGTTCTGGATGGTTCAAACTCCGAGCCAGGAGACCTTCTTGTCGCTATTGAATCTCCGAACTTGCGCTCAAATGGATACTCCCTGGTAAGACATATTTTATTTGAAAAAGCGAATCTCTCTCTGGACCAGCAAGCGTGGGATGGAGCAAAAACTAGTCTCGCTGATGAACTTCTTGCTCCGAGTGTTATTTATTCTCCGGCAGTAATTGATGGCTTAAAAAACCATGACATTAAAGCAATCGCCCATATAACTGGCGGGGGTCTTGCAAAGAACTTATCTCGAGTTCTAAATAAAAATATTGACGCAACAATTGAAACTAGTAGTTGGGTCATACCAAGGATTTTTCAAGAAGTTCAAAAACATGGTGATATTTCTGACGAGGAAATGAGGAAAGTTTTCAATATGGGTGTGGGGATGGTAGTTGTAGTTGCCCCTAATGATGCTGAAAAATTAATCCAGACATTGAAATGCCACAATAAACAGTCGTGGATTGTTGGAAGATTAATTGATGGCTCCGGTGAAGTAGTTATAAACCAGTAGATTGAAATTAATGAGCAACACTTTTGAACAACTAGTTGAGCATCTACTCAAACATTCAATTAAAACTGGTGACTTTACTCTTAAAAGCGGGCGCAAAAGCACTTGGTTCTGTGATGCAAAACAAACTGCATGCAGGCCAGAAGGAATATTACTGATTGCTAATGCAGCATTAGAGGTAATTCCAGATGGTGTAACAGCTATCGGGGGGCTAACCGCTGGTGCTGATCCGGTAGCTTTTGGCATTGCTGCTGCAGCAGCAGCGAAAGGAAGAGAGCTGCGTTCATTTAGCATTCGGAAAGAATCAAAAGATCATGGAGTAGAAGGACGTCTAGCTGGTGCGTTATACCCAGGAGACAAAGTTGTTATATGTGAAGACACAGTTACAAGAGGGACTTCTCCTTTAGAAGCAGCACAAGTGGTTCGTGACTTAGGTGCTGATCCAGTAATGATCCTGCCAGTGGTTGACCGGGGAGGAACTTGTGGTTCATTGGCAGCAGCAGAAAATATCGACTTTCGGCCGCTCGTTACTGCTCTAGATCTCGGATTCCCTTATGAGGGCCCTTAGTAAATTATTTTACTAATTGACTATTTGTACCTTCATCCCTAAGGTCACATGCTCCAAAAACAATTCAATATCTTCTGGTTTCATACGAATGCAACCATTTGATACTTTTCCGCCGATCAGTTCGGGAGACGAAGTGCTATGTATAGCAATTGCTGGCCTCTTCCCTCCAAAATTATCTAAAACTTCTGAATGTTGATTTAAACCAAAGATGCGATCGCCATAAACCTGACTAAAGTCAACGGAAGAAGTTGACCGTTCCCAAAGGTAATCAATAACCGCATCAATCAGAGGGGTTGGAGTGGAGTCTTTCCCGATCGCTACCGGAGCTTCAACCAGAACCTTATTGTTTGAATTTTTACATGCCATTAAAGGCATTTCAGGTAAAGCAAAAACAGAACACTCTTTTGACGTAATTACTCTTGCTGTCCTCTCAGACAAATCAATGACTATTTTCTTATCGCTATAAAAAGTGTCTACGTCTTTAGATAAAACCCATGCCCTTGATCCATTTGGTAACCGAGGCAGTATTACTTCTAAAAATTTGCCCTCTACTTTTCCAGTTGTTTGCAACGTACGAAATCCTTCAAACGGCCCGGGATTAGCTAGTCCTTCTGAATATATGGAATCAAGGTCAGGTGAAGTGTAAATATCCAAAATCGGAATTTTTTCTTTTACTATTACATGCCCAGAAACCGTCGGGATCGTTAACGGAATTTGACTTTTTATTTCTGTACTTTCAACTGGTGATTCGTTCTGTTGCTGGATCTCAGAAGTAGTCGTTATTAAAACTAGAGAACTAGTAGCAACTATCTCTTCAATTAAATTTTCATCAGTAACTAATCGTGGCCTTTCGGGCTTACTACAAGAAGAGAGCCCAAAAATAATTGAGAAAAGAAAAAAGAATGAAAGAAATTTGGAATGTTTGGGCTTCATAGCGATTAACAATTATCCCTAATTTTATGCGGATGTAGTTCAATGGTAGAGCCTTAGTTCCTGAAGTTGATGATGGGAGTTTGATTCTTCTTATCCGCTAGATATCAGATAGGAACATCATCGTTAGAATGAATTGATGGTACTTAAATCAGATGAGACAATAACCAGTGCCGATTACCATACAGGTGGCGAGCCTTTTCGTATCGTCGATATTGGTCCCATGGAAGGAACCACTGTTTTAGATCGACGTTCTTGGGCAGAAGAAAATCTTGACGATGTTCGTAAATTTCTTATAAACGAACCTCGAGGACATGCAGATATGTATGGAGGGTTTGTTGTGCCAGCCGATGACGAGGACGGTGATCTAGGTGTCGTATTTTTCCATAAAGATGGATTCTCTACGGCTTGTGGCCATGGAACAATTGCTCTTGTTACTTGGGCTATTGATAGTGGCTTAATTGAACCTAAAGATGACGTTGTAACTGTGGTTGTTGATGTTCCTTCTGGGAGGCTTGTAACTGAAGCCAAAATGCATGGTCAAAAAGTTGACTCTGTTTGTTTCCAGAACGTTCCAAGTTTTGTTTCCGCAACAAATGTTTCTTTACAAACTTCGATCGGACAAGTAGGTGCTGATATTTCATTTGGTGGAGCTTTTTATGCTTCAGTGAACTCTGGAGAACTTGAACTTTCACCAACTGCGTCCAACATTGACGCTTTAATTTCTCTTGGTAGAGAAATTAAAGATCAATTAAAAGATCATCAAAGTGCAGTACACCCAGATGATGATCGGTTGTCTGGGGTTTACGGAACTATTTTTTACGAAGAGATAGGGAATAATCCATTGCATCAACGGAATATGACTATTTTTGCTGATGGGCAAGTTGATCGATCGCCTTGTGGATCAGGAACTTCTGCTCGATTAGCTCTACTTCATAAAGGTGGTCGAATTTCAGTAGGCGAAAGTTTCTACAACGAAGGGGTAGCTAAAGAGAAATTTGTCGGGAAAGTTACTTCTGAGAGTGGTAATACTGTTATTACGACAATTCAAGGGTCTGCGTATCATTATGCAACAAGTACTTTTGTTCTTGATGCACGTGATTCTCTTGGGAATGGATTTCAACTTAGATGACTGCTTTACCTCACTTTGATGCCGATGCAATTAGTGCTGTCGTTGATATGGGTACTGCTATTAATGCCTTAACTGAAGCATTTAAAGACTTAGGAGAATTACATCCAAGAACACAAGTGTCTCTTGATGTAACTGATGATCTTTTGTTAATGCCTGCAGTTACTCCTCTTGGAATTGGTATAAAAACTGTGACGGTGATGAGTGAGAACCCTACAAAAAATTTGCCGCTAATTCATGCCCACTATTTACTTTGTGATCGAGAAACAGGTCGCCCACAAGCTACTTTTGACGGATCCGCTTTAACTTCTTTACGCACTCCTGCTGCCTCGGGGGTAGCTACTAAGGTGCTCGCCCGATCAGAAGTTACCTCTCTTGGCATTTTTGGCACTGGGGTACAGGCGCAAGGACATATTGATGCAATGTTAAGCGTTCGTCCAAACATCGAAACTATTTTCATTTGCGGCAGAACTTTTGAAGCAAGTACACAATTTGTTAATACCGCGAACGGACACGGAAGAAATCTAATTGCTGCTTCTCCGGAAGATACAGCAGAAGCTGATGTTTTATGTGGTTGTACTTCGTCAACAACACCAGTAATTCCAACAAGCAGTGTGCGAAATGGTACTCATATAAATCTTGTTGGATCATATTCGGCAGCACGGCGAGAAGTTGATATTGATTTAGTGACCGCTTCATCAGTTTTTGTTGATGAAAGAGAAGCAGCTGAAAATGAGGCCGGCGAGTTAATCCATGCAGATGCTACTAACCAATGGAGTTTTGATTCAGTTGTAGGCGACCTAAGTGATCTTTGTTTGGGAAAAGTTAACCGTAGCAGTCAAGAAGAAATAACTTTATTTAAATCAGTAGGACTAGCAGTTGAAGACGTGGTAGTAGCAGCAGCGGTTTGGGCAGCTCACACTAATTAAATTGCTGCTGCTCGTTTTTGAGCCTTTTGTCTTATCCAGTCACCAACATTATTTAATGAAAATACGGTGAAAACTAAGGCTAACGATGGCCAAACAGCTGGCCAAATAGTTACCCGTAAATCAGCTCGTGCGAGATTGATCATGTTTCCCCAAGAAGGAGCAGGAGATTCGACGCTGAGTCCTAAGAACGCAAGCGCTCCTTCAAGCGCTACAAGTACTGCGGCGGCAACTAAAGCATAAGCAAGAACCGTGGGTAGAACATTAGGAACAATTTCTTTTATAAGAATAGTTCTTTGCTTTGTTCCTAATGCTTCTGCTGCAGCGACAAACTCCCGTCTACTTACCGTTAAAGCATTTGCTCTGGCCACCCTGGTATAAATCGGGATTGAAAGAGCTCCGATAATGATGCAGAGCACCTTTAAGTCTCGTGCCCCAACAAAAGTAATAATTGTGAGTAAAAGAACTAATCCAGGGAAAGCCAAAATAACATCAATGGATGCCATGACTACTGCTTCTCTTTTGCCGCGGACATAACCTACGAAAGAACCAAAAAGCCCGCCAAAAATTACGCCGCAAGTTACACCGGAAGCAACAACGGCTAAGGACACTCGGGCTCCATAAATTAACCGTGCCAGAATGTCGCGCCCATTAACGTCCGTTCCGAGCCAATGATTCCATGAAGGAGTGTCATTACGAAGTTCGTTACCAGTGGTATCAAATAGCCAAGCTTGATAATTCGGATCGTCTAAACCGGGAATTAAATCCGCGAATATCGCAGAAAGAACAAGGACTACTAGCCAGGAAAAACATAGTTTTGTTAAAAACCCCATGGACTTGAATGCTGCTAAAAGAGAAAATTTGCGTTTTGAAGGTGGAGAAAATTTCATTATGACTTTCTCCTAATTCTTGGGTCAATAATCATGTAAAACAAATCAACACATGTGTTAATGACTACGTAAACGCATGCCATAAATACTGTGACTCCTTGAACCATGATGAAATCGCGTTGGAAAATTGCATCTAATAAACGTTTTCCAAGGCCTGGAAGTGCGAAAAGTTGTTCAATGACGACGGTGCCGCCAATTAAGCCGGCGATATTGAGTCCAACAATTGTTGTTAGCGTTAGCGAGCTGGGGCGTAACGCATGTCGGAAAAGAATAAACCGGTCTTTTAGTCCTTTTGATTTAGCTGAAAGAACGTAAGTTTCTTTCAAGGTATTGATCATGTCGGAACGAACAATTCTCGTGTACACAGCTATTTCTGTAAGAGCAAGAGAAATAGCGGGCATGATTACAGTTTTTATGTTGCCTGTAACGCTTTCTGTAAGGCGTGTCCATCCCGTTGCAGGTAGCCACCGTAGTCGAATCGAAAGAAAATATATAAGAACCAAACCAACAATAAAGCTGGGGATACTTAGAAGGAATTGTGCTAAAGCAGATATAGATTGATCGATTTTTGTTCCCTGTCTATAACCTGCGGTCACCCCAAGCGGTATAGCGAGTAATACAGCTATGCCAATTGAAACTATTGCTAATTCGCCAGTGACAGGGATCCGATGTTTAATCTCATCAGTGACAAGTTGGTCAGTAATTACGGATCGTCCTAAATCTCCACTTACTGCATCACTAAGCCAACTCCCGTAGCGAACAAAGAAAGGGTCGTTAAGTCCGTACTCTTCCCTTAACTGTGCAACAAATTCTTGATCTTGTTGAGCGTCTGGAGGGATAAGTGCATTGATTGGGTCACCCGGAAGGGTGTTTACTAGAAAAAAAGTTAGGAAAGAGACCGCGAGTAATGTTGCGACAAGCCGAACCAATCGAGCTGCAAGCATTTTTAACACGTCTAATTATTCCCTTAACACTAGATACATACAAAAGGACGGGGTGAGAGGTTCATCTCACCCCGCCCTTTGTATTAACTTCTACCTACTATTTCTATTCGGTTTCGGTCCAGTAAGCCTGTCCCCATCGTCCCTCAGCAGATGGATGGCCAATGCCTATTTCACCATCTGGCAAGATCCATGAGTCAAACCCGCCGAGACCTGCTGCTGTGGCAATAGCTGTTGCTGTACCACCAGAGAAGTAGATCGGAACTTGCTCATTAACCATGATGCTGGCTTGTGCATAGAGTGCTGCACGAGTTGGAACGTCATCCGTGGTTCGTGCTTCTTCTAGAAGAGCATAATGCTCTGGGTCATGCCAGTTAGAGAAGTTGAATGGTGAAGTCTCCCATGGAGCTGAACCAGAGTTCTCTCCACCTGGATCGCTTTCACTACCCCATCTCCAGCAGTGAACTTCATGTTCACCTCTGAATTCATTACCCATACCCAACGCCATGTTGATGTGAGTTGCTTGATCAAATGCAGTTAACTCGGTGTTAACCAATCCAGTCTCATTCCAGAACTGCTGGGTTACTTCCATAGCAGCAATAAGTGTTGGATCTGGAGGACAACTTAAGACAACATCGAGTTTTTCTCCAACTGCTTTACCGTCTGAACGGTCAGCGTCATTGATGTAATCCTCAAGAAGGGCCATAGCACCATCGAAGTCATAGCTGGCATAAGCCTCTGCTGCTTCTTCGGAATACCAAGGAGAGTCCTCGGCATACAATTGTGTTGCTGGTTCAGAAATTCCTTCTCCACCAAGAGCCGCAATGATTGCGTCTTGGCGTGTTGCCATGATTAATCCGCGTCGTACACGAACATCGTCATAAGGAGGGACAAGAACGTTGAACATACCGCCACCGGCGTTGTTTCCTTGGAATTCAAACATCCAAAGGCTTCCATCTTCCGCCACGGTACGTGCGTCACGAATTGTGGCTTGACGGAGAGTCTGCATAGCAGTGACTGTTCCAGATGATAGTGAGTCCAGTCGAGTTCCTTCATCAGGAATTGGATGGAAACTTACTGAATCTAGATATGGCAACTGGGTGCCAAAGTTGTCGCTCATCCAATAGTTTGGATTTCGTTCCATATCGGTTCTGTTGTCAACGTCACGGTTAGTAACCATGAAAGGTCCGGTACCGATACCAGTTGGTGCGTTAGCAGCTGCTGCCATTGCATCTTCATCACCTGCAGGTACTAATGCAGCGTTGAAAACCATACCCATTGGCGCACGAGACAGAACGGCCATAAATGGTCCGTTTGTGGCGCTGAGTGTGTAGGTAACTTCAAGGTCACCGGTTGCTTCAACACCAATAAGGTTTGAGGAAGCAATTACACCAGCAGAAGCGGCACCAGTTTGTTGAACAACAAACATGTCAGCAATGTGTTGTGCTGTCAAAGGTGTTCCGTCGGTGAAGCTTACGCCTTCTTGTAGTTGAACAGTGAAGACAGTGTAGTCATCATTTGATTCCCAACTCTTAGCAAGCATTGGTCCATACGAACCGTCTGCATACTGTTCGGTCAATTTGTCAAATACAGCGTTCATCATGTTGTAGCAAGGTGAAGAACAGGTGTCTTCCCAAGGGCGTAAGCCAGTGGCTTCTGCCTCAATTGCCAAACTTGCACTTCCACCTTGAGAAGGACCAACTGGTGGCGCTTCTGTTGTAGTGGTAGGTGTAGCTGTTGTAGCGGGAGCATCCGTTGTTTCCGGAGCCTCAGTTGTTGCTGTTTCTTCTGCCGGCGCAGCAGTGGTTGCGGCTGGAGCAGCATCATCGCTACTACTGTCGCTTCCACAAGCGCTCGCTACCGCAGTAGCGGCAAGAAGAACGGCAAGTAACTTAAAGACAACTCCCCGTTTACCTAATAAATAACTCATACGTGTTATTCCCTCCATGGGTTGCTTTCTAAAGAAAGTGTGACTGAAGTCATAAATCTACTACTAGATACTCGTTTCACCAAAGTTATGCGCATTAAATTCACCCTTCGAGAGTGAAATACACGTAAAAGATGGGGTGAGAGCTTATCTCACCCCATCTTTTTACGTTAATTAAGGCCTATTAATCGGCAGACCAGTAAGCCTGACCCCAGTTACCTACTGCACTTGGATGGCCAATACCTATTTCACCATCCACTAAGACCCATGAATCAAACCCACCCAGGCCTGCTGCAGTGACAATAGCTGTTGCTGTACCACCTGAGAACCAGATTGGTGCTGCAGCATTTTCAATTAATCCCGCTTGTTCATACAGGGCGGCGCGAGTTGGAATGTCTTCCATAGTTCGCGCTTCTTCTAGAAGGGCATAGTGTTCTGGGTCATGCCAGTTAGAGAAGTTAAATGGCGAAGTTTCCCATGGAGCTGAACCGGAGT
>CACPKO010000029.1 GCA_902634555.1 Actinomycetota bacterium | reverse complement strand
GCTTCGCGTCCTGGGAAAGTTTTCACTCGAGAAATTCTTTTAAGCCAAGTGTGGGGTTACGACTATTACGGTGGAGCGCGAACTGTTGATGTTCATGTTCGACGGTTACGGGCAAAACTAGGTGAAGAGCATGCGAATTTGATTCACACGGTGCGAAGTGTCGGTTACCGGTTCGGTAAATCGCGGTGGGAACTCTAAATTCTTTTACTTCTCAGCAACACCCACCGTTTAGTTCTCCTGGCAGCGCATACAGAAGTAGAAATAAAAGAAACGGTGTTGTTGGGCTAATAACCAATAGTGAAAGCACTCCTAAGAGTTTGCCTCTTAGATTCGGGTCACGCTTTTTTCTTTTAAACCCGATTACAGAGAAACAAAGGCTCAGCAGAAAGCAGATCGGAATTAGCACACCAGATGTGATGATGTCGTCATTGGTTCCGCTGAAGAAAAATATCCCGAAAGAAATTACGTATGCGGTAGCGAAAAAGAAGGAGATTGCAAAAGGGAAGCAAATTTCTCCGGTGGGTTTTCCGGTGGAGTTTTCAGCTTTCCATTGCTTTGGGTATAAATTCCATTGAAGTTTTGAAGGAGTTCCTCCTTCATTTTTCATTAATCTGTTGTTTCGATGTAAGGGTTAGATTCGCTTACTTCTAAAAGTTCGGAACCTTCATGATCTTCATCAACGTTCTTTTTTAATAGCCCGCCTATCAAAGCTGCTCCGACTGCTCCGCTCATGAGGACGGCAACGGGTATGACCACTACAAGAATGATGATCATAATGATGGCGCCAAGCATGATGCCAGTCTGCCATATAAGCCAGGTTTATAGAAACGTTTAGATCAGGTTTGTTGAGCCCAAGCTTCTATTTCTATTCGAGCGCCTAATGGGAGGGCTGCTACTGCTACTGCCGATCGAGCCGGTCGATGATCTCCGAAAGCTTCGCAATAAATTTCATTCATTTCGGCATAGTCGTCCATATCTACAAGAAACACAGTTGTTTTGATCACGTCGCTCATTGAAGCTCCGGCAGATTCGAGAACGCCTTTAAGGTTTGTGAGAGCTTGCACGAATTGGGTCGGCATCCCTCCTTCGACTAACGCTCCGTCTGCGATTCCGATTTGTCCGCTCGTTGCTAGAAGATCTCCAGCGGACATTATTGGTGTGTATGGGCCTACAGGTTTTGACATTTCTTTTCCTTTATTTCTTAATTACGTCGTTTAATTTCGTGGGCCATTGAACGGGTGTTCCTTGAGCAAGCCATGTTGCTGAAGCAACTGCAGCGAATACTGCGTCTGACCCGTTTACTGGCTCTCCTTCATCTTGTTCAATTATGACAGTAATTGGTGGTGTAATACTTGCCGGCGTTATTCCAAAAGAACGAATAGTCAGATCGTGTATTTCTCCTTCTTGGTCTACTGCTAACGATTCTGATGTGACCCAACTCCAAGCCATATGCGCAGCCCCGATGCAATATGCCCGCAATGTTGTTTCATCAAGAGGGTTTCCGCATCTCACTGAAACGGTGATGCCTTCAGCAGTGACTTGAGCGTAAGCGGATCCGCCATTTGGGTTAGTAATGGTTTGTGGTTCTCCTTTGAATGCTGAAATGAGCGCTGCCACTTCTGCCCATCCTGCTGCCCGGACGTGAGAAGAAGTAGGTGGGCCCATTATTTCGACTTCTTCAACATGTATGTCAGAGGTAAATCTTTCTATGGCGTCAACTATTCCTGGGGTTTGCACCACTCGCAGTATTCCTTTGCCATTGGAATCAATGCCGCCTGCTACTGGTGGTCGTTTAGGTCCAAAACGGACAGTATCTTCTCTGCTGAACTGTGCAAGTACAGGTTTGCCGTATTGATTAGCTAGTTGTTGTGCTGCTCCTTGAACTGGAGATTCTTTTTTCGCTCCAAAAGCACCTCCATTTGCGAGTAAAGAAGACGGCGTCCCATTCGGTTCACACCACGATGCATCTATTTCTAAGTAAGCGGGGTCAACCCAAGTTGTTTGAAGTGTCTCTATCCAATCTCCGTCTGGCAATTCAAGTGGCGGTTCAGGACTTATCGTTGTTCGTCTTCCTTGTATTTTTCCGGCTTTCTGACGTGCTTCAGTCAGGGTTTCTCCTACGACCCACTCGTTTTGGGTATTAAGTACCGCAAAGAGGCTTTCTGGTGGGGCGGTATCTGAGGAAAACCCTCCTTTGCCTAAAGCAATGTTTATGCCAGTTGTTTGTGGAGAACCGCCTTCTAATTCTGCTCTGAGTTTTGATTTATCTGGGTCCGGAAGTAAAGGAGTGTCTTCGTAGGTGTCCCATGCTTCAAGAATGGTTTGCCATCCGGTGCATCTACATAAGTGAGCGTGGAGAGCTCGTTCGGCTTTTTCTTTATCAATTTTTTCTCTGTTTTTTAGATCAGTGAACCTCATGATTATGCCTGGGGTGCAGAAGCCGCATTGGCTGCCTCCTGTGGAACACAGCGCTGATCCCCACGCAGTTTGTGTTTCTTGATCTAATCCTTCAAGTGTGGTGATTTTTCTTCCTGCGACACGGCGAGCTGGAGTGACACAGGAAACACGGGCTTGCCCATCTACCAGCACGGTGCAACACCCGCATTGTCCTTGCGGGCTGCAGCCATCTTTTACTGAGGTAGTTCCGCAGTGATCTCGCAGCACATCTAATAGTGTTAATCCTTCGTCCGGAACGTCAATATTTTGGCCATTTACGGTGAGGCTTAAATGTGGGTAATTATTCATTCCTTTGAGTGTGCCTTAGTACTGGTTAGACAACGACCGTGTATCCTCCAAATCATGGCAGATCTTTTACCGGTAACGCGTAGAAACGTCTTGATGGGCCTCTCTGGAACTGTTGGCGCTGCTTTATTGTTTGGATGTGGGAATTCAAGTTCCTCTAGTGTCACAACAACTCTTCCGCTATCTGATTTTGGTTTGGGGGCACGGTTCCCTGATGGGTCCAATATGGCGTCAATGTTTGCTTCGGGATCCCCTCAGCGTGCTCCCTATGTTCTGTTAGGGGAAGATGGATGGCCGATATCAGATAATGCACCGGAGAGTATTGAATTAACTGTCAAAAAGGACGAAGGTTTTATAGAGACTGTGGTGGTTTCACGTCATGGAGAGGTTGGGCAAACTCCGTATTATCCATTGATCTTCACTCCTCCAGAAATTGGTTATTACGAAATCGCTCTTAACTCCGGGGCTTCACACACGCTCGAGGTTGTTGATGGAAATCAACTATCGATTATTCAAGTTGGTGATCAGTTACCGCCTGTAGAAACTCCTACCGTAAGTGACTCAAGGGGCGTGAACCCAATATGTACTCGCTTTGAGGATCCGTGTCCTCTTCATGATTTAACGGTTGCTGAGGCGTTATCACGCTCAGGGCCGACTGCTGTTTTAGTGTCCACTCCTGGGTTTTGCCAAAGTGATGTGTGTGGACCGGCTTTAGATCTGTTAATTGCAGAATCTGAAAAGTTGAGTACCGACTGGTCGGTTATACATGCAGATGTTTATGTAGCGCCAAATGAAGGTGACTTTAGGACTGCACCCATTATTAGTGCTTTCGGCTTACCGTTTGAACCAAGTCTGGTTGTGGCAAATTCTGATGGAGTGATTACTGAAATTGTTCATCTTGCGATGGATAAAGATGAAATATCAGCGGCTTTAGAAACGGTTAGCTGATTCTTTGTTAGGAAAATGACTTGCCGCAACCGCAGGTGCGTTGTGCACTGGGATTATCTATAGAGAAGCCTGTTTGATCTAAGCCATCTTTATAATCCAAGGTTGCTCCAACTAAAAGTCCTGCACTGGCATTGTCAACGATTACTGAAACGTCACCATAAGTAACTTCAACATCATCGTCAGCTCGGTCAGTGTCAAAGAACATCTCATAGCTGTATCCAGAACATCCACCGGGTTTTACTGCTACGCGTAGCGCTAAACCTTCTTCATTTTCACCAGCTAACAATTCGCTGACTTTGCTGGTTGCATTTTCTGTGAGTGTAATCATGAAAATTCTCCCTTTAGAACTGTTCTTTAGATTATATATAATTTATATACAGGAAGTCTTGCCGACCTTCTAAACTTTATATTGTGAGTGAAAATTTGGAAGAAAACGTTACCCCGCCATCCTCAGATCACATTCTTGGGATTCTACGTGGTGTTATTGATCCGGAGCTCGGAACCAGCATTGTTGAGCTTGGAATGGTCAAGCACGTTGAAGTGAATTCTAATGGTGTTGTTGACATAGAGATTGCTTTAACTACTGCTGGTTGCCCATTAAAAGATCAAATTAAAAGAGATGTTCGTTCACGTGTTACTGCTCTTCCTAAGATTTCTGATATCCGTTTTAGTTGGTCGGAATTAAATAGCGATGAAAAAGCTGCAGCTATGGCGAAAGCTCGGTTGAATGTCGCTAAATCTGCACCAGAAACGGAAATTCCGCCTACTTGTCGAGTTTTGATGGTCGCATCCGGTAAAGGTGGTGTCGGAAAATCATCGGTGACGGTGAATCTTGCAACTGGGTTAGCTGAAAAAGGTTTCGTTGTTGGTGTCATGGACGCCGATATTTGGGGTTATTCAGTTCCACGAATGTTGGGGGTTGAAGGACGTTTAGGGGGTAACGCCGAAGAAGGAAAAATATCTCCTAACGAGAAAAAAGTTGGATTGGGTTTATTAAAAATCGTTTCGATGGGTTTTCTTGTCGACAGCGAAGAATCAGCTTTAATGTGGCGCGGGTTGATTCTTAATCGAGCGGTTCAACATTTTTGTCAAGATGTGGCGTGGGGAGAACTTGATTACTTATTAATTGATATGCCACCGGGAACTGGTGACGTCCAAATGGGGTTAGCTAAACTTTTACCTCAAGCTGAAATGATTGTGGTGACTACTCCTTCGTTAGCTGCTCAAAAAGTTGCTATTCGAGTGGCGAATATGGGCAGAGCTAATTATTTACATGTAATTGGCGTGATTGAAAACATGAGCGCATATGTTGCTCCCGATGGTGTAAAGCATGAAGTGTTTGGGTCTGGCGGTGGAGAAAATCTTTCGCGAAGCATTGAAGCGCCTTTAATTGGATCTATTCCTCTAGATGGTGATGTGGCAACGGGAGGTGATGCAGGAGACCCTGTTGTTTTGAAAGAAGGGCCTGCTGCTTCCGCTTACCAAGAAATTATTGAGAATTTAATTAGTGATCTCGCTCCACCTATTGATATGGATGGATGCAGTGCTCGGTTGTTAGATGCTGTTGAATCTGCATTGAAAGACGCAGATTTTTAATCATCTTCTTCTAAATGAGAAGTTTCTAAAATTTCAATCGTTTCATCTTGGCGTTTGCTATATACCCACTGAACTCGACCATTTCTTATGTATGAGTGTTGATTGGAAATTCTTGAACTCATTCTTTTAATTAAAATAGTTCTAAACAAGATGCGGCTAGGTGGGAATAGTAGGCAAAAACCTATGAAATCAGTGAAAAATCCTGGGGTGAGCATTAAAGCGCCGCCAAAAAGAATTAAAAGTCCATCTAAGATTTGTCGCTCTGGTAGTTGACCTTGGACAAGCTCGTTTTGAGCTTTTCGAAAGACGCTAAGACCTTCACGTTTAACTAACCAAGCGCCTATCACGCTGAGAATGATTAGTAACCCGATTGTGTTAAGTAATCCGGCGGAATCGGCAACTTGAATCAATATCCAGATCTCTACAAGTGGGATGATTAAGAATGCCGCTATGAGAAAAAACAAAGTCATGTGTTTATATTAGACGTTTAGCGCGCAGTTCTTATCGGTGCTCGTATCCTCAAATTTCCATGGTTTCAGAATATCCACCTTCAATTGATCAGTTAGCTAGGTCTTTAAAAGACACTGGCTTACCTCACCCTTTGCTTGTTGATGCTGCAAGGTTGGCAATTTCCGAAGGTAATTCTGAAGATTTTGAGAAGAGAGCACGAAATATTGCTGAGTCAATGGCAAGTAATCTGCTTACTGATGTTATTAATGCAACGGGTGTCTTATTACACACAAACATGGGTCGTGCTCCCGTAGATGTGTCCACTAGTTCTACGAGATACACGAATCTAGAACTCGACCTTCTAACTGGGGACCGGGGTTCAAGACAAGACCGAGCTCCGCAGTTATTGGCTAAAGCCTGCGGTGCAGAAGCAGCCATGGTTGTTAACAATTGTGCTTCAGCAGTAATGCTGGTTCTCGCGGCCTTAGCAGGAGGAGAATCTGTTGCGGTTTCACGAGGAGAACTTGTAGAGATCGGCGGGGGGTTTCGCATTCCAGAGGTAATTACACAGTCTGGTGCGAAATTAGTTGAGGTAGGAACTACGAACCGAACACGCGTTAAAGATTTTGCCAAAGCTGTTAATAAAGAAAATGTTGTCTTAAATCTGAGTGTGCATCAGTCAAATTATCGAATTGAAGGATTCACTGAGTCAGTAAAAATAAGTGAATTAGCTGAACTTGATGTTCCGGTAGTTGCAGATATTGGGTCAGGGCTTCTTGATGCCGCTTGTCCTTGGCTTGAATCTGGTCCGCCTGCATGGTTAAGGAACGAACCTGCGGCTCGACAAACTCTTGAAGCAGGTGCCGATTTAGTTACTTTTTCAGGTGACAAATTACTTGGAGGACCTCAAGTAGGAGTTATTGCTGGCAAAGCCGACTTGGTTAAAGCTTGTAGTTCGCATCCCTTAGCTCGGGCGTTACGCCCGGGTGGGCTGGTTCTAAATTCTTTAGAGAAAATCGCTTTGTCGTACTTGGATAGAGATGGAAATGCTATTCCCTTTTGGCGTATGGCCACTTTGCCTATTGACGAGCTCCGCTCCCGAGCAGAAGAAATTAATCCTCTTTGGGTAGCAGACACTTTCTCTACTCCAGGTGGTGGAACTCTTCCTGGAGTTGAGATCCCTTCTGTAGGTTTAGTTGTGCCGGGTGATTACTCAGAATCGTTGCGTCTGAATGACCCTCCGGTTATCTGCCGCGTAGTTGATAACAGCACAATTTGTGATCTTCGTACTGTTCATCCAAATGATGATGGAGTTGTAGGTGCTGCACTTGAAGCAGCGGTGAGCTAATGCATGTCATTGCAACTGCCGGACATGTTGATCACGGAAAATCAACTCTTGTTAAAGCATTAACTGGTGTAGATCCTGATCGTTTTGATGAAGAGAAAGAACGTGGCTTAACAATTGATCTTGGGTTTGGTGTTACGCAACTACCTTCTGGTGATTCGGTCTCGCTAATTGATGTTCCCGGTCATATTAGGTTCATAAAAAATATGTTGGCGGGCGTTGGGTCTCTTAAAGCATGCATTTTTGTTGTTGCCGCGACTGAAGGATGGAAGCCACAATCTGAAGAGCATTTAAGAATTTTGGAATTACTTGATGTTAAACATGGAATCGTTGCTTTAACGAAAGTTAATTTATGCGACGCAGATTTGCTTGAACTTGCCCAGATAGAGGTTGAAGATCATATAGCTGGAACATTTTTAGAAGGTGTTCCTGTTATTCATGTAGATGCATTAGATGGACTCGGGGTTAACGAATTACGTGATGCTTTAGATGACCTCGTAAAAACATTGCCAATTAGTGAAGATGTGAATCGTCCCCGGTTATGGATAGACAGAGTTTTTGCTGCAAAGGGAGCAGGAACAGTTGTTACGGGAACACTTACTGGTGGTTCTTTAAAAGTTGATGATGATTTAGAACTTTTACCGCAGCATCGTCAAGTAAGAGTTCGGTCTTTGCAAAATCATCATGAGGAGTGTTTTGATTTGCCTCCTGGTAGTCGATGCGCAGTGAACTTGTCGGGAGTGAGTCACGATGAATTAGCGCGGGGTGATGTTTTAGTTCGTAATGGGCAGTGGCACGAAACTACGATTTTTGATGCTTCGCTTCGTGTCTTAGAGCATTTAGATCACTCTGTTTCTCGAAAAGGTGCTTATGTTTTGTATTTGGGTTCGGGGGAACACTCTGTTCGAATGCGTGTTCTTGGATCTAATGAATTAATGCCGGGTTCAGATGGGATGGTTCGGCTTTATGCATCAACTGGTTTGCCTCTTTTACCTGGTGACCGATTTATTCTTAGAGAAAGTGGCCGTTCTGAGACTATTGGTGGTGGTGAGGTTCTGGATGTTGATCCTCAGTTAACTGCAAGTGAGGCAGAACCGGATCTTTCTGTTGAGCGAGTTATTAAAGAGCGTGGCTGGGTTGAAGCAACAGAATTGGAGCGTTTGACTGGTAAAAAACTTCCTTCTGATGTAGGCAAGTGGGTTGTTGAACCTTCTGTGCTGAGGGAAACGTTAGAGAGGATTCGTGAGGAAGTCGCTTTGTCTGGTCCGCTTGGTTTGGATTTATCTCAATTGGATGAGCGTGATCGTGCCGCGGCGGAATTATTAGAAGATTTGAAATCAAGTGGTGGGCGTTTATTGGCTGCAGATTCGTTGGACTCGTTATCCGGTCATCCTTTTGTTGAAAAGTTAAATGAACTGCTTTTCGCTCCCCCGGATCCGGAGGGAGTGGATAGGGCGGAGTTAAGAGAGCTTGTTCGACGGGGTGATGTGATTGAACAAGATGGAATATTTTTTTCTCCTGCTGCTCTTAAAGAAGCTGGGAGACTCGCTGCTGAACTTTTGAAAAAAAATCCGGAAGGTTTTACTGTCTCAACTTTTAGAGAATCTGCGGGAAATACGCGTAAACATGCTCTGCCTCTTCTCGGGTATCTTGATTCAACGGGTGTAACTCGTAGACGAGGTGACGTTCGTATTGCTGGCCCGCGACTTCCTTCTATTTAGATTCTTTTTTTGCCGAAGTGTAAAGTCCAAGCATTTCTCGTCTTTCGGCACCACTTGTTCCACCCCAAATTCCATAAAGTTCGCGTATTGCTAGAGCATGGCTGAGACAATCTTCACAAACTATGCAGTCATTACAAATTTTCTTTGCTTGTGTTTCGCGACGGCGTCTTTCGTCGCGTCTTTCTTGTGAAGAATGAGGGAAAAAATTTTGAGATTGTGGGCCGCGGCATGCTGCTAAATCTCTCCACTTACTCTGACTAACTTGATCTCCTAACATCAATCCCCCAACTGTAGGAACACAAGTAAAGTGTTTTATTATTTTGTACTTGAATGACAAATAATTTCGCATTGGGCGGCTTTAATGACAAAAATTTCTAAGTTTCTTCCATTGTTTTTATTTTTGCTTTCTGCTTTATTTATCTATGCGCCAGCAAGTTCCGCTGACAATCACGATGGTGAATGGCAGTCCGCACGTAGCGGTGATCCCTTCGATCCTGCCACGTTTTCTTTTTCTCCTCGTGCGGTAGCGGTTTACTCTGAACCTCTCCAGGAAGGTCAAGCGTTCCGCATTAGCCGTCCGGGGAACCACAACAAAGTAGGCCACCGTATTTACGTTGTGTCGGAATCAGCTTTTAAAGCTTCAGGGTTGACGATCGGTGAATACATTCAAACTGGTGCCGTGAATTATGAGATGGCTACGTTGCTGTGGGTTAACCGAGATATCGACCATGATGGCAACACTGCTTTTTGGCGTGCAGGGTTTAAACCTGCTGGATGGAACCCTCAGTGGACTTCTTTTAATCGAGATCTCCACGGCACGGATGAGCCTTTACATTTCTTTATGTTTGATAACACCGTCTGGTATTCAGAAGGTTCCACGCATGAAGCTGACGTAACTAACCTTCGTTTAGATGACATGGACCCTCATGGATATTCCGATCCGATCATGTTCTTTGGTTACGCCCATAAACGAAACGATCAAACCAACATTATTAACGCTGGGGTTGCACCGACAGGGGACAAGTTCTCGATAGTTGACGTGAACCTCGATAACGACTGTGACGGCTATTCAAACTGGGAAGATCCAGACGATAACCTCTTCAACCTCGGTGGCGGTGGTACTCCTTGCCTGTTAGAAGAACCGTGCCTTTTAAATGAGTGTGGTCCTCCCTCTGTTCCGCCTGCTGAATCTTTACCTCCGTCAACAACACCTCCTGCAGATACGACAACGTCTACAACAACCACAACATCGACAACAACTACGACTACACAAGTGCCGGAAGGATCTGTAACTACAACATCAACAACTACCTCTACATCAACCACCACATCAACTACAACGACTACAGAACCGCTTGAAGATGGACCTCCTCAGGTACCTGGGCCTGAACCAACAACACCATCAGACCCTCCAGCGGGACCAACGTCAACAGAACCTCCGGTAACTACAGAACCTGCACCAACTACAACAGTTGACCCTGAACCTCCAGCCTTTTCGCCAGGCCCAGAAGAATGCGACTGTGATAGTGGAATGCCTTGGTGGTTTTGGTTCATATTAGGGAACGTCTCCTGGATGACTATCCGGTACGTGATCAAAAATATGAAAGAATCTGAAGAGGAAAAAGAAGAAGTGGCATCACTTCTAGATGAAGAAGTTGAATAAACAGGCTTATTTGTTTTTTGATCTATCTCTGTAATCTTTGGCAGCACCTTCTTCAGGTTCTACCTCAAGCCATAACCCGTCAATACCTGCTACACGTATTGTCTCCCCGACTTCAATCGGGGTTGCCCGGTTTGTTGTCGCTCGCCATACAGATTCGCGAACTTTAACTAGACCATTCGGAGATAGCGGTTCTATTGCCTCGCCTGTTTCCCCAATCATCCATTCTCGTCCAATTGTTGGGCTAGAAAACCTGGTTCTTACCATGGCTGGCATTCCTGCAGCCATACCCGCGAATGCTCCAACGATTCCAACTACCAAGGTGATCCATGAAAGCGGGGTTCCATCAAATAAAAATAGTGATCCAAAAATTAATGAAATGGTTCCGATTGCTGTCCATGTTCTTGGAACTCCAGCTTGGATATCAATGGAATAAGCGAAAAAGGCCAGCACGAGAAGAAAGATTCCCCACCATCGTGTTGGAAGAACATAAAGACCATACGTGCTGAATAAAAAACACCCTGCGCCGAGAACTCCAGCGATTCCTACACCAGCGGTAAAAAACTCAAAAACAAGTAACCCAAGTCCAACAATAAGTAGAAGGTAGGCCACAGCAGGGCTAGCTACTGTATGAAAAAATTGTTTTACGACATCTAATTTTTTGAACCGTGTTTGTGTAATTGGTTCAACTGTTGGCGGATCCGCAGTTTCATCAATAACAACTTCAAATCCTTCTATTCCGAAAAGATGATCCGGCAGTACAGGAGATTGACGAGCTAACTCTCGTTCAAAGGCCTCATTGAAACCAACTGTTTCTGAAATTAAATCGGTGTCAATAGGCAAGTTGAAAGGTTGATAATTTGAGTTTTCAGAAAATATCGATTCACCCATCGCCCCAAATCGGGCACCTGGTGAAATACCGACATCATCACTTAATCCAACTAGTTGAGCCATAGGACCTGTAGCTCTGCTTCCAGATGGGCCAACCCAAAAAGAAATAGGTACTGGCGCATCAAGGATGTGGTCGGCTAAATCAACCAAAACTTCATTAGAAACTACTGCTCCGGTGCTATTTACTTGGAAAACAATCGCCAAAGTCTCTGTTGGATCAATATTGCTCAACGTGTCAATCATCATGTCTGTTAAGACCGGATCAAGTAATCCGCTTATTTCTACTACTTCTACTGCTCGAGAAGGCCCAGATAGATCGTTAAACGGTATTTGTTCCTGATCGTCTTTGTTTCCTTCACCATGGTCAGCAAATGCGGGAACCGCAAAGATTGAAAGTCCGATTGCGATAAGCAACAGCGCTGAAGGAAAAGTAAATCGTCGTGACACGTAAATCTCAATAAGGATGGGGGATTAGATTATCTAGCGTAGAGGCACGCGGATAAGAGCCCTCAATCAGAGTTTGGATTTGTGAGAGCTTCGACGGCTTCTTCTGTTGTTTCACAAACTGGGACAATGCGGTCAAAACCAGTTGTGTGTAATAGTCGAGTTAACGCTGGGCGATTACATGCAACCGAAACATCGCCTTCATTTTCTCTCGCTCTCCGGATGCCTCCGATTAAAGCTCCCAGGCCAGCTGAATCCATGAATGGCACATCTGAAAGGTCGACGAGTATGAATCGATGTTCAGATAATTGTGTAAGCGACTCTCTGAATTGAGCGACTGTGTACGCATCAAGTTCTCCAATGGGGCGACATGAAACATAATTATCGTGATGTTCAACAGCGATCTCTAACACTAGTTCTCCTGCTCTATTTGTCTTATACATCAAATGGTAGACCGATAAAGAGACAATCTGCACTACCCCTGACGTAACTGTCTGGTTATCACTCCGATACGCTCCTATTTATGGGTAATTCTTCTGTTCTTTTAGTTGCTACCAGTGTTGAACGCACATACCAAGAAGTAGAGGCTGCGCTAAGCGGTGATTACGACGTGGTCAGGATTCAAGCAGGCAAGGACGTTATTGAGGCTATTCATGTCCATGAACCTGCGGCCATAATTCTTGATTTACAAATCGGCAATATGGGTGGTGTAGCAGCTTGTCTTGAAGTGCGTTTAGAAAGTCGGGCGGGAAGAATTTCGGATCAAAAAGTTTTTCTGTTATTAGACAGAGAAGCTGACATCTTTTTAGCCAAAGAAGCTGATGCTGATGGATGGTTTGTGAAACCGATTGACCCATTAGCTTTACAGCATTTAGTGGTGTCAGAGACTATTAATCAATGACTGTTTAACTTAACGTTTTCAATCAATCTTTTCGGGTAGTGGCGCAGGTTGGTAGCGCGCCTCGTTCGGGACGAGGAGGTCGTGGGTTCAAATCCCGCCTACCCGACCAAATGAAATCAGATTCATCTACGTCTTATCAAATTATTTGACTCTTTGAATTTGACGGCGTAGAAATAGTCCGTGACCGCTTCTACTGCTTCTGGGATAACAATCGCCGAACAAGATTTTGTTCTATTGATTTTTCGTTTATCTATTGGGATAACAATCGCCGCACATGGGTGGAATAAGATTTTCAGCGGCGGGAGAATTAAAGGTACTGGACGGTGGTTTCAAAGTATTGGCATGAAGCCAGGAATCTTTCATGCTTGGATGGCAGCACTATCAGAAGTTTTTTGTGGCTTGCTGCTCTGCTTGGGGTTTCTTACTTCATTTGCGGCTGCCGGAATAATTGGAATCATGGTTGTAGCTGGGTGGACAGTTCACAGAAACAATGGTTTTTTCATTATTAAAGAAGGCTGGGAGTACGTCTTTGTTTTAAGTGTTGCCGCTTTGACAATTGCTACTCTTGGTCCCGGTGACTGGTCTATCGACCACACTCTGGGAATTTCTGACGATTTAATGGGTTGGGCTGGATTTTGGATCGCTAGTGGTTTAGGAATCGGCGCTGGTTTAGTACAGCTACTTCTATTTTTTCGTCCAGAAAAATAGAACCCTACTTTATTGGGTCTGGCTGTCTTGAGGGCTTACCATATGGTTTCGTCGCCGCTTTCTTGAGCAATAGCGGGGTCAAGGGTGTAATAATCACCAGCTTCATCTGCATAAATGTTTAACTCTGTGACTAGTTCCGTGGGTTGGTCAAGGCATCCGGCCGGTACAGCAAACCAATCTTCGCGTGTGGCATCAGACCAAAAAAGTGAAGATCCACATTGTGAACAAAACCCATACCGGACAGTCGGTGTCCGTTGATACCACGCTAATGTTTCTTCTTTTTCGAAAAAAATATCTTTAACTAAAGCTGCGGTTGCTGCCATATGGTGCCCGGTAAAGCGACGACATGGCTCACAATGACAGTTGATTACATTCCGTAAAGGGCCGGTAATTCGATACCGGACACTTCCACAGATGCAACCTCCTGTAGCGGTTACGTTTTCTTCCGATGACATAAATAAAGCGTGGCATAACAAAGCATCCCCCGGAGGGACCTTTTAGGCGGCTTCAAAGATTTCTTTATTTTGTGTAAAAATAAAAAAAAGTGTTGAGGTAAGAAATGTCAGAATATGCATATAGTTCGGCTATTGAGACAGCATCTGCAATAGCAAATGGTGATGTTTCAAGTCGCGAGTTGCTGGAAAGCGCGTTGGATCGGGTTAACCAGTTTGATAGTTCAATAAATGCTGTCGTCGCTATTGATGCAGAAAGAGCATTTGAAGCCGCTGATGCTGCTGATGCTGCTATCTCAAATAAAGAACCCCTAGGTCCTTTGCATGGGGTTCCGATAACAGTAAAAGATAGCTTTCAAACTGAAGGGCTTATTACTACTTCAGGCGCGTCACAGTTATCAGACTTTCTACCTGCTAGTGATGCAGATCCAGTGGCACGCTATAAATCTGCTGGTGCGATTGTTTATGGAAAAACGAATCTTCCAATTTGGGCAGGAGACGTACAAACCTATAACAAGGTTTACGGGACAACGAATAATCCTTATGACGTAGAAAGAACTCCGGGTGGTTCGTCTGGTGGCTCAGGAGCTGCTTTAGCAGCTGGGTATACCCCACTTGAGTTGGGTTCAGATATTGGGGGTTCGATACGGATCCCGAGTCATTGGTCTGGGGTGTGCGGACATAAACCAAGTTATGGAATTGTTTCGGGACTTGGTCAAATCCCTGGCATGCCAGGAACTTTAAGTGAGGCCGATATAGCGGTTGTTGGTCCTATGGCCCGGGATGTTGACGATCTTGAACTTGCACTTGATTTACTTGCCGGACCAAATGACTGGGATCAAACTGCATATTCCTTAAATCTCCCTCCTTCGCGGCATAAAGATATTTCTGACTTTCGTGTCGGGGTTTGGATCGATGAAGAAACTGCGCCGATAAGTGATGCATATAGGGATTTACTTTTAAACGCAGCAGGGATTTTAGAAAGTGCCGGCGCTCATGTTGATTATGAGGCTCGTCCAGATTTTTCTTTTGAAAAATCTATTACTACTTTCTGGAAGTTGCTCTCGGCGGCAGAAGCGGGAACTTGGACTCTTTCTGAGTTGGAAGAAATTGCTGAAAAAAAAGAACCACCGGAAGGAGAACTTGGCATTTGGCATGCTGCACTTCGCCATCGCGAGTGGTTGAGTTGGAATGAAAGAAGAATGCAGCAAAGAGCAAAATGGAGAGAATTTTTCTCTACTTTTGATGTTGTTTTACTTCCTGTGACACTTACTGAAGCCATTTCACATGATCATTCTTCACCATTTACTCTTAGAAAAATTTTAGTTGATGGGGTTGAACGTTTATATAGCGATCAGATGAAATGGATGGGTTTAACAGGGGTTTCTTGGTTGCCGGCGACAGTAGTACCAGTGGGAATGATTAATGGATTACCTGTCGGGGTTCAAATCGCTGGACCATTTCTTGAAGATCGCACTTCTTTAGCTGTTGGTCGATTCTTACTAAAAGAACTTGGCGGATTTCAAAAGCCTGAAGGTTTTTAGTAACTCAGTCATACCAATTAATAGCAGACCGCATGGTGGCTTCAAATTCTTCAAAACTCATTGATGTCTTAGTGGCATCAATTAACTCTGCGTCACCTCCGACCAACTTTCGGAATGGGGCTGATGGGTTTGTTGCTGCGTCAACAATTGCATCTGCAACCAACTGAGGGTCTGGCCGTTCGCCGTTTCCGTCAAGGCTTGTTAAAGATTCTCTAAATTCTTGAGCTCTTTGTTCTTGAGGTGAACCGGTCCAACTTTCTGGTCTAATTATGTTGTCAAAAAATCCTGTTTGGAATCTTCCAGGTTCTATTAAGTGAATACGGATCCCAAGTTGTGACACTTCGAAATGTGCCGC
>CACPKO010000028.1 GCA_902634555.1 Actinomycetota bacterium | reverse complement strand
CTCTACCACAAACTTGAAATTACTGGGTTAAAGCCTTAACAAGGTCGTCAAAAGCAGAATCAGCAAGTGCGATCATCTCTTCATCAGTTCTATCTTGTATCGGGTGATCAACAAAGATACGAGATACATCGATTCCAACCGCCTTTGATTGAGTTTCGGCGGCATCAATAAAGGGTCCGGAAGCCACGAATACTCCTGGGAGACCTTCTTTTTCTAAGTTGCTTATGTCATGCACACTGCATGTCGTACAGGAACCTCAATCAGCGAGAGCTTCAATAACTGCATCACATTTACTAGAAATTTCATAACGAAGATCTACGGGTGCAGGTTTAGTGAAAGTTGGTTTCATGAATCGAAGAACAGTCGCCCCATGCTCTGTAAGTCTTTTCTCTAATTGATTAAGAAAAACGTCGCCTCTGGGTTTTGAGATATCAAGCAATCCTATTGTTGAGCCTTCGATACCTTTAATTCGTTCACTTAACTGGATTTCTGGAGAGCGGTCCTCAGATGTGGGATCAAGTACAGACAGTGTTCGATTCATAGAGTTATCTCCTTTGTAACTGGGTCGCTTCCCTTAGCCCCATTTAACCATCCACCAATTATGGCTGAAAAGAGTCCCGCAGGTCCACCAGCATGAACTACCAAAAGGCCTCCGGGGCGAAATTTTGGTAATTGATTTCCTCCAAAAGCTGAAGGAATGCCGTCTTCAATCCCTCCGGCGCCTTCAATTATTTCGTCACTATCAATCATCAAGAGTTCAGTCATTTTTTCAATAAACTGTGACCGACTCCAACCTGCGTCCGTAAACCGGCTGAGATGCTCTGGAGAGATAACCAACATGGCATCCATGCCTAAAACCATTCGTGTCGAAATCGTTGACCGTAATCCTTCAGCCAAAGATCTCGCCAATGACTCTGGGCTTCTGCTCTTTTGATCAACGAGAATACGCGGGCCTTCCCCTGTGAAAGCAGTAACCGTGTTCTGTTCTGAAGAGAATCCGAACCCTTCAGCTAAATTTTCCCAAGGTGAAGGAGCTTCAGCGAAACAGAAACCCTGTTTTCCCATATGGCCAAGAGTTGCTCGGTCAATCCCTCCAGGTGCTCCACCACCAACATTCTTCAAAACAAGTTGAACAGCTCTACCAATCGTGGAGTTAGCGCGATTCCCATGCCCGAGAACGTTGATTCCAGAATTCATACCCAAGCGTTCAGTAATAGGTCCGCTAACAATAAAAATAGGACCTACGCCCATCGTCGTCGCTAAAACTCCATGCATATTGAACTCATCGGTACAAATAGCTTCAAGACAGGCAATTACTACGGGAAGATACTCAGGAAGACATCCAGCCATGACGGCATTGATTGCTACTTTTTCTACTGAACATTCCGCAAGATTTGGTGGAATGATTGCAACGATGTCATCAGAGTTTCTTGACGTTCCAGCAAGCATTCGGTTCACACGCGCTTCAGTAGGTGGCACCACAGGTAATCCATCACTCCAACCACGGTCATACATTGCTTCTATTTCATCTTCAAGAGAAGCGATCTCTACTTGGCGAGAAATAAATGTTCTTCCACCAAACTTTATTTCAAGCTCGTTAACTCGATCTGGAGATACGGAAAGTGAACCACAACCAGGCTTATGGTCAACGAGGTCCGGAGCGAGGTTATCTATTTCAAGTAATCTCTCCCATTCTTTTCTGTTCCATCCCACTAATCTTTCAACTTCTTTTCCATCGACGACACGGATAAGAGTGGGAACAGCTTCAACATCGTTATGCCAACTGAAAGACAGTTCGCTGTCGTCACGAACCCATTCAGCTGAAGTTGGAAAAGATGGATCGTCTTGTGAAAAGATTTCCACATGGCCGTTAGTTCCAAGTTCAACTAAAAGATCTGAAGTTAATTGGCAAGTAGGGCATTCGGAATTAACCACAACAGAAATGCCATCTTTTAACTCGTAACCATCAGCATGTTTTGCCATAACTAGAATGGTAAGTTACCAGTTAGTAACGAGCAAGTCGTTTTGCTTCACTGCTCCCAGCCCACGAGCTTGATCGCGACCTGAGAAACAGTTATGTAGTCTTAAAGTAAATAGTTGTCTACTTAAAGGTTAAAAATGACAATTGAGGGAGATCTGTACAGAAAAGTTTTGGGCCGTTATCCCACTGGAGTAACTCTTGTTACTGGGATGGATGAAACTGAACCGTTAGCGATAGTTATCGGTTCTTTTACGTCAGTCTCTATGAGCCCTCCTTTAGTTGGATTCTTCATTGGTACGGGCAGTCATACTTGGCAAAGAATAGAGAAATCGGGTTCTTTTGGTGTGAATATTCTTTCAGACGAACAAGTTGATCTTTCGAACGGTTTTTTTCAAAAAGAAAGAGATCCGTGGGAAGGAACAGGATGGGAGTCGATGGCATCTGGTTCTCCAATGATTCCTTCTTGTCTCGCCAACATAGATTGTTCAATTCACGAGGTGTCCGAAGCAGGGGACCATTTTTTTGTTTCTGGTTTAGTTGAGGAAGCTATATATAACAATGTTGGCTCGCCATTAGTTTTTCTTGGAGGAAAATACGGCCAATTCCAAGGAGACAACTAATGCCCATATATAGCCTCGGTGAACTTGTTCCTCGAATCGACCCAACTGCTTATATCCACCCCGAAGCAGTGGTCATTGGAAATGTAGAAATAGGGCCAGAAGCAAGTGTTTGGCCAAACGCAGTTATCAGAGGAGACGATTCTCTTATCTCAATAGGGGCTCGATCCTCTGTTCAAGACAACGCTGTACTTCATTGCACTGCAGAACTCCCAACGATTGTTGGTGAAGACGTAACTCTTGGACACCTTTGCCATCTAGAAGGATGCGTTATAGAAGACCAGGCGCTTGTCGGGGTAGGAGCTGTCGTAATTCATGAAGCTGTAGTTGGTTACGGATCAATAGTTGGTGCTAATGCAATGGTGCGTAACGGAACCATTATTCCTCCGCATTCAATGGCATTGGGAGTTCCCGCAACAGTTCGAGAAGGAGTGGTCCCTGAAGAAGCCAATTTGATGAATGCACAAATTTATGTTGAACGAGGAAAACAGTTTCGTGAACAGATGAAACGAATTGATTGATTTCAGTGACGACACATAATTTTCTTTCAGAAGGGTTATCTCTAGAAGCCAGTCTTCTATTTCCGGAAGATACTGAAAAAACAAGCCCGGGCTTGGTTATCACGCATGGGTTTCCTACCGGAGAAACCGGTGGAGCGAACTCTCCAGACACGCTTCCTGAATTAGCCGAAAGAATTTCTCAAGAAATGGGGTGGGTCGCGATGGTTCCCTACCTCCGCGGCATGGGGGAGTCAGAAGGATTTTTTAGCCTTGAAGGATGGCGCGAAGACTTAAAGTCAGCTGTTTCGTATCTCTCAACATTTGAAGAAGTGGGACCAATATGGCTTGCAGGTTTCGGAACAGGTGGAGCTCTTTCCTTAGCAGCATCGTCAGACGATCACAGAATCAAAGGAGTAGCGGCATTAGCTACTCCAGCAGATTTCAATGACTGGGCAGAGAATCCACGCAGACTACTACTGCATGCACGTGACGCTGGACTGATTAGTGATTCATCTGCACTGGATGACTTCGATGCTTGGAAATCATCTTTGTCAAAAATATCTGCAGAAAAATCTGCTGAAGCATTCTCTCCCAACCCCTTACTCCTCGTACATGGAACAGATGACGAAATAGTGCCTCCTTTAGACGCACGCGCTATAGCCGGGGCACATGAAAGCTGTGATCTAAGAATGATTAGTGGAGCAGGCCATCATTTACGCCACGACCCACGAGCAATAGCAATACTTCTCGGCTGGTTAGATCGACAGTATTTATCTAGTCACTAAAACATCTATGCGTTTTCTAGGATATTTGAAGAGATATTGTTACTATCTATATAGGAGAAATAGCCAAATCATGGAGAGGGCCTGATTGTGAATAGCGCAGATATCGGAGTTGATCTCGGTCGATATAAGCTTGGTTGGAGTGACGAAGAAGACTACGTCTACAAACCCACAAAAGGCTTAGATGAAAAACTCATCCAAGAAATTTCATGGATGAAAAGCGAACCGGAATGGATGCGGGATTTCCGTCTGAAATCTCACGAACGTTTCCTTGATCGTCCTATGCCATGGTGGGGCGGAGACATGACCGGAATCGATTTTGATGATATTTATTACTACATCAAACCAACAGAGTCTCTTTCTGAAGATTGGGAAGATGTTCCAGACGCGATAAAGGACACGTACGAAAAATTAGGAATACCAGAAGCTGAACGAAAGTACCTGGCTGGCGTCACCGCTCAGTATGAATCAGAGGTTGTGTATCACCGCAACCGAGAAGACTTGGAACAACAAGGCGTCATTTTTTGTGACATGGATACGGCGTTAAGGGAACACCCGGAGATAGTCAAAGCTTATTTCGGACGGGTGATACCCCCAAATGACAACAAATTTTCAGCTTTAAATTCAGCAGTGTGGAGCGGAGGCTCGTTTATATATGTTCCACCAGACGTGAAAGTGGAAATGCCGTTACAAGCCTATTTCCGTATCAACGCAGAGAACATGGGCCAATTTGAAAGAACACTCATTATTGCTGATGAGGGCTCTGAAGTTCATTACATCGAAGGTTGCTCTGCTCCGGTTTACAGCACAGACTCACTACATTCTGCAGTGGTTGAAATCGTAGTTAAAGAATCAGCTCGCGTTACCTACACAACAATCCAAAACTGGTCATCTAATGTCTACAACTTGGTGACGAAACGTGCTCGGGTTGAAGCAGAAGGCCATATGGAATGGATTGATGGGAATATAGGTTCTCGCTTGACCATGAAGTATCCGGCGGTAGTAATGGCCGGACCTAAAGCTTCAGGAGAGGTTCTTTCTGTCGCTTACGCAGGCGCAGGCCAACATCAAGATGCAGGTGCGAAAATGACGCATGCTGCGCCAGAGACCACATCAAAAATAGTTTCTAAATCAATCTCAAAAGACGGAGGACGCTCAAGTTATCGTGGACTTGTGCGAGTCGAAGAAGATGCTTATGGATGCAAGAGTCATGTTCAATGTGACGCTCTGATACTTGACGATGACAGTATCTCAGATACCTACCCGTATATGGAAGTTGGTTCTTCTGACGCTGTAATTGGACATGAAGCAACGGTCTCAAAAGTCGCAGATGATCAACTCTTTTATTTAATGAGTAGAGGGTTGACTGAAGAACAGTCAATGTCTTTAGTGGTCAATGGCTTTATAGAGCCAGTGACGAAGACTTTACCTATGGAATACGCTGTTGAATGGAGTCGACTAATTGAACTTCAAATGGAAGGTTCAGTCGGTTAGTCGCTCTAAACGCCGGTAGTTGCTAAGGTTCTAAAGCCATGCCGATGCGTCAAGAATGTAAGCAATTTGAGAGTCGCACCTACCCCAATGGGGATACTGTGCGTAAGTGCAACCTTGATTTAGCTCCAGAAGCCCCGTGGCGTTGTCCTGAGAACTGTTCTTCTTATGAAAGAAGAACAGTTGATGTGAACTGGAGTCACGGAACACTGATTACCCCGGCTACGCCCGAAGAACCAGTTGGTTTAGGTGAGGATGACAGCATCGCACATTTACTTGAATCAGTAGAAGGAATTGTTAATGCCGCTGCGCCTCAAATGCAAGCAGAGGTAGAGGCTGAACGAAAGAAAAAAAAGAGATCACCTCGTAATATGCTCAAACGAAAGAAACAAAGGAAAAAGAAAAAGTGAAAAATCTTCAGAATCTCTTTTCGCTAGTTATCGTTTGAGATCTATATGACGAATCTTAAATTAAGTGTGCCAAGCAATGATTTGATGGTTGGACTCGTAGGGGAGCGCGATGGGCTTCTTCGACAAATAGAAGCAGCTTTTCCTCAAGCAATGATTTCGGTACGTGGCAATGAGGTCACGGTAAATGGGCAAGAGGTAGATGTCGTTGGCCGCTTATTCAATGAACTTGTTCACCTCCTTGAGAACGGGCATGAACTCAATTCGCGTGTTTTGGACCGAACAATAGACATGATCAAGGCAGACGAGCAACCTTCTGAAGTTCTCACTACGGAAATACTTCGAACTGCTCGCGGGAAGTCTGTTCGGCCAAGGTCATCAGGGCAGATGCGATATTTCGAAGCGGTTCGAGATGGAGTCATAACTTTCGCAGTGGGTCCTGCTGGCACTGGAAAAAGTTGGCTTGCTGTTGCAATGGCAGTGAGGGCTCTCAAAAACGAACAAGTTGATCGGATAATTCTTACTCGTCCTCTGGTTGAAGCAGGAGAAAGAGTCGGATTTTTACCCGGGGATCTCATGGCAAAAGTTGACCCATATTTAAAACCTCTATATGACGCTTTGTTTGAAATGCTTGATCACGAAACGGCAACACGTCTTCTGGAACGAGGGCAGATTGAAGTGGCTCCTTTAGCGTTCATGCGAGGCCGTACATTAAGCAACGCATTTGTGATACTTGACGAAGCGCAGAACACGTCGCCTGAACAAATGAAAATGTTTCTTACGCGCATCGGATTCGGATCACGTGTTGTGGTGACTGGAGATGCAACTCAAGTGGATGTACCTGGTGGACGTAGCGGACTGGATGGACTTGAAGAAACGCTTTCTGGGATAAAAGATCTTTCTTTTGTAAATCTGTCAAGTCGAGACGTAGTCAGACACCGCATCGTCCAAGACATAGTTGATGCGTATGACCGACGGATGCAGAGACGTAAAAAAAATGACTAAAAGCAGCAACACTCTTAATGTGGTGTTTGTTGACCAACAAAAAGAACCTTCAACTGAACTTACGCCCAAAAATAAAGAAATCGTAGGTCTCGCAATCGCTGTTCTAGAAGAAGAAGGTTTAGGTGATCGTCTCATAGAAGTAAACATTCATTTTGTAGACGAAGAACCTATGGCAGATTTAAATTCTCAACACATGAACAAAACAGGGCCTACGGACGTTTTAGCATTCCCTCTTGATGATCCAAAAAAATCAGATGACCAAGACGAATTTCTTTTACTCGGAGATGTCGTTATCTGCCCGAAAGTAGCGGACCGACAGGCAACCAACCATTCCTATGAAGCTGAACTTTCTTTACTGCTAATTCATGGAATTTTGCATCTCCTGGGATACGACCATGCGGAAGAAGACGAAAAGCTGATAATGGAAAAACGACAGCAAAAAATTCTCCAAGATCATGGACTTGATAAAAAATGACAGAACAAGTTAAAGATTTTCGATCAGGTTTCATCACGCTGATTGGTCGACCAAATGTAGGCAAATCAACGTTGTTGAATCAGATACTGGGAACGAAAGTAACAATCGTCTCTGACAAACCACAAACTACGAGAACAGAAATCCGCGGAGTGTTAAACCGGGATAACACTCAGGCAGTATTCTGTGACACCCCTGGGATACATAAACCACACACACTCCTAGGAGAGAGACTCAACGCCACCGCTCGAGGGTCGTTACCAGATATGGACGTTGTTCTTTTTTTGGTAGATGCAGATGGGGGCATTGGGAAAGGTGACCGTCTGATAGCCGAAACATTACCTAAAGCCCGAACAGTTTTAGTGCTGAACAAAATTGATAAAACTGATAAAGACCGAATCCTTACGCAACTTTCGGAAGCAGCTGGATTTGATTTCGAACAATATTTTCCGATCTCAGCTAAGACAGGCCAAGGAGTAGAAGAATTAGTCAACTACATATTGGAACAATTGCCTGAAGGGCCACAATATTATCCAGACGAAATGATCACAGATAACCCTGAAGCTTTTTGGGTTGCTGAACTCGTGCGAGAACAACTTTTGGCCATAGTCAAAGAAGAACTTCCACATTCAATTGCTACACGAGTGACAGAGTGGGAGTGGCCACGAATTCGGTGCGAAATTCTTGTTGAACGTGAATCGCAAAAAGGGATAGTTATCGGGAAAAAGGGTTTAGTTCTCAAAGAAGTTGGAACCAAAGCTCGCCAGCATCTACCTGAAGAAGTATTTCTTGAACTTTTTGTCAGAGTGGATAAGAACTGGCAGAGACAACCTCGGTCATTAAATCGTTTGGGCTACTAGGTGCGAGTTTCAATACGTTCAAGATAAGAGAGAACAGATTCTTGATCTACGGTGCGGGTCATAGGAGGTAAAGCTTCAATCAGTTGACCTCGATAACTTCGATTCTTAGCCAATCGAGAATCTAGAACTGCAGCAACCCCGAAATCAGATGTAGACCGAATCAACCTTCCCACCCCCTGAGATAGTTCAGTTGCAGCTATCGGGAGATCTATTTCGTTAAAAGATTTATCTCCCACCTTTTCTCTACGTGCACTAAGCAAGGGATCAACAGGGCTCGGGAAAGGTATCCGATCAATAATCACTAAAGAACAAGACGGACCTGGAACATCTATTCCATGCCATAGCCCTTTTGTTCCGAAAAGACAGGACTCTTCTTCCCGAGCGAAAGCAGCTATCAAAGCTGGTTTAGGAAGATCATCTTGATGAAGAACCGTCCAAGGCAGTCGCGGGCGAAGATAGGTAGTCGCTTCGTCAAGAGCGCGACGACTAGTAAATAAGACTAAAGACCGTCCTCCAGCTGCGATAATTAGCCGCTCAATCTCATCGTGAAGAGCATCACGGTAGTTTTCCGCACGCGGGTCTGGAAGATGAGAAGCACAGTAGAGAAGCGCTTGATTTTCAAAGTCAAAAGGACTGCCAACATCTTCATAATTAAAGTCTTCCTCATCAAGACCCAATCTGACAGCAAGATTCGCCGGAACGGTAGCGCTTGTTAAAACCACAGTCCGTACTGGCCACAAATTCTCGTTGAGAATGTGATCTACAGAAATAAGAGCAACTTTTAAACAAGGGCGACCATAGAGAGGCTCAACCCATGCCACGAATTCATCCTCAAGCCATCTGGCTACTCGCACATTTTCTAAAAGTGATTCGATCAACTGGACGACTCTTGTTACTCTTGCTCCAAGATCCAGAGTTTCGGCATCTGGCAGATCTCTTAACACCGACGCCAAAGACACCAAGCGAGTTTCCGCTAAATCAAGAGCGTCGGAAAGAACTGCGTCTTCAGGCGGTATAACACGCTTGTTTAAATGCTGAGACAAAGCCTCATCAAATATTTCACTTAACTCGCCAACATTTTGCAACTCTGGACATGATGAAAGAACAGAACTTGCTTCTCGAAGAAGAGAACGAAATTTTCCTTGATGGATCTCAAAACCTAATGACGAAGAAAGAATCTCTTCAACTTTGTGTGCTTCATCAAGAACAACAACCTCATGTTCAGGGAGAAAAGAATTCTCTGAGGAAATATCTAAAGCGTAAAGATGCAAATTAGTTACGACTATGTCAGCTGCAGCTGCAGAATCTCTAGCAGTTTCCGCAAAACAGCTTCCGCCACTCGGGCATTTGTTTCTCCCCGGACATTCATTAGAAGTCACACTAACTTTTTCCCAAGTGGCGTTACTTGGTTCAAAAGAAAGTTCTGACCGGTCACCGGTCACCGTGTCGTTCGCCCATTCAATTATTGAATTTACGTGTTCCTCGTTTACTCCCATACTGGGTTCATCGAAGGATTGCTGTTGATCTGATAATTCATATTCCAAGAGTCGTTGACGGCACACATAGTTTGAACGCCCTTTTAGAACAGAAAAAGAAAAAGGTGTGTCCAGATGTAGTTGAAGAAAAGGAAGATCTTTCTGGGCTAATTGATCCTGTAGAGCTTTTGTTGCGGTTGCAACAATCGTTGATTTTCCAGAAAGGATACAAGGCAACAAATAAGCTAAGGATTTACCTGTTCCAGTTCCTGCTCGTACGACGAGATGGCTTTCCTCAGCGATTGATGCAGCAACCATGCGAGTCATTGCTTCTTGGCCTGGACGTCTTTCTCCACCATTAGGCAAGTTGCTGCATACTTCTTCAAGAGCGATATGTGAAACATTCTGCAAAGCCATGACTAGAGAGTAGATGGTTAAGTTCAATTCTTGGTGCTTAAGGTGCGGCTCATTGGCAAAAGAGAAGGTAAGTTTCATATGTGAAGATTTCTGACTTAGATCCCTCAAGGGTTCCAACCCATATCGCAGCGGTGATGGATGGAAATGGGCGCTGGGCGGAAAAGCGTAAATTGCCCCGCACTGAAGGCCATACCGCCGGAGAACAATCCCTAATGGATGTTCTTGAAGGAGCAGATGATCTCGGAGTCAAATGGTTCACAGTGTTTGCCTTTTCAACAGAAAACTGGGCAAGACCTTCAGAAGAAGTGCAGTTTCTTCTCAACTTCAACGAAAAAATTCTTTTAGAAAGACAAGACGAACTGCACGAGCGAAATGTACGCATACGATTTATCGGCCGCAGAAATCGTCAAGTTCCGAAACGATTAATACGTCGGATGGAAGAAGCAGAAAACCTGACAAAGAAAAATACTGGACTTACTTTCACCATTGCATTCAATTATGGAGGACGAGCTGAAATCGTTGATGCTGTAAAACAAATTGTTGACACAGGAATGTCTTCTACGCGCATAACGGAAAAAACCATAAATCGGTATCTTTACGATTCAACTATTCCAGACCCAGATCTCGTGATACGTACTTCGGGGGAGTACCGGGTTTCAAATTTCCTTCTATGGGAAATCGCTTACAGTGAACTTGTATTTTCAGAAGTGCTTTGGCCTGACTTTCGACGTGAAAATCTTTTTACGGCGATCAAAGAGTATCAAGATCGGGATCGTCGATACGGCGGAGTATCTGAAACCTAATTATGAGCCAATACAACGACAAAGGGGTAGTGCTTCGTGGATGGCGATTAGGAGAATCAGACCGGATAGTGGTTTTACTCACTGCAGAACATGGAAAAGTCAGAGCGGTAGTTAAGGGTGTTCGAAAAACAAAAAGCAAGTTTGGTGGAAGACTTGAGTTGACGAGTCATGTGGCCTTCCAAATGTTTGAAGGAAGAGGGGAACTTGGAATAGTCACTCAAGCAGAAACGCTTGATCGATTCGCAAATCTGCGCACGGACCCGAACTTGTTCGCTAATGCTTCTGCGATGCTCGAAGTAGTGGATCATTTCGCTTTAGATCAGGTGAGCGACACAAGAAGGTATGAAATGCTGGTTGGTGCACTAAAGACTTTGGATAGCGATCCAGCTCCATTGGTTGTGCCAGCTTTTTTCTTAAAACTTCTTACTCACGAAGGGTTAGAACCCCAACTAGATAGGTGCACACGTTGCGACTCAAATGGGCCACTTGTATCCATTGATTATCATGAAGGGGGAGTGCTTTGTGAAAAATGCCGTCGAGGTCGAGCTGTCTCAGAAGGATCTGTAGCAGTTATGCGTTCGATCCTCGGAGGCGGACTCAGTATGGCGTTAGCAGTCAAAGATGAACAAGTGTGTGCAGAAGTTGAATCTATCGCCCACGAAGCAATTGAATTTCATCTAGAGCGCCGTTTACGAAGCCGCAAAGTAATAGATCAGACATAACTTATCTATTTATCCTAAACGTAATGTTTCAAGCGGCTCTAGGCGAGCTGCTTTCCAAGCGGGGTACAAGCCGGCGATCACTGAGACAATTAGAGCCATGCCGCCTGCAACTAAGAAAAGAGGAATGTTTAGTGTCGCGATCCATCCAAGAATTGAAGATACAAGATAAATAACGCACACCCCGGTTACGACTCCTGCGATTCCTCCTAGAACACCCACAAATAAGGCTTCAAGGACGAACTGTAAAGCTATTGTCATTTTTGTATGACCAAGAGCGCGACGAATACCGATTTCTCCGGAGCGTTGAATGACAGAAATAGACATAACATTCGCTATTCCAACTCCGCCAACAAGTAGTGCTAAACCACCCATTAAGAAAAGAATATTCCTGAGAGTGGTATCCACAGCTCCTTGCGCCTCGAGCAAATCAGAAGGAACAGCGACAGTAACTGCTTCGTCACCTCCGAGGTTAATGGCCATAGGTAAAGCTTCTGCTGTTGAATCAACGTTCCCGTCAGTTGCTCTCACATAAAGCGTGGTTGGTTTTTGCTCAACATCAAAGTCTTCCTCGGCGGCAGATTTAGGGATTATCACCGCGGTGTCGAGCTTTGGTACGAGATCAACGTTTTCTAGAACACCAACTATCCCGTAGGTTTCACCGTCTACGTCTATGGTTCGCACTTCACCAGGAAGGTATTGATAGTCGTTAGCGAGATCTTGGCCGATCACTGCAGAGCGGAAGATATTATCTTCGTCGGCCCCATTAATAAATCGTCCGTGAAGCATTTTGGCGTCTAAGACGTCAAGAAGGTTTTGATCGCTGGTTAATACTGGAATCGGAATCGTTCGAAAAAAATCTTTCCCACCTTGAGAAGGGAGAACAGTGAGGCTGCCTATTTCGGTAATTCCAGCTGCTCGATCAACTGTGGATACATTCATAGTTCTTTCAACAGCTTCTTCAGGGAGGGTTGGTGCTTGACCTGCAGAGAAAGATCCGTCTGCAGAAGCGACAATCAAGTTTGTGCCAAGTCTTTCTAGAGTCTGACGTACATCGCCCTTTGCGGATTCGTTCAACCCAACGGCAGCGACAATACCTGCTGCACCCAACACTGGGCCGAGCATGATGAGTAAAGTACGGACTTTTCTTGCCGTTAGGCCGCTAATAGCGACATTGAGTATCTCGCGAAACCAGTTCATATCTACTCGAGTTTGGAACCGTTACCGGATTCCCAAAAAGTATCTTGTAATGATTGTTTGCGTTCATCGCGTAAATCATCTGCAATGATTTTTCCATCTCGCATAGAAACAACTCGGTCCATCTGTTCAGCTATTTCAAGATCGTGGGTTACGAGAACAACAGCACGGTTCTGATCTTGAAGATTTTTGAAAATATCCATTACCATTTTTGCGTTTTTTGTGTCAAGGGCACCTGTCGGTTCGTCAGCCAGAATCATGAGTGGGTCGGTAACTATTGCTCGCGCCAGAGCAACTCGTTGTTGTTCTCCTCCAGACATTTGAACTGGTCGGTGATCGTGGCGTTCGGCTAAACCAACGGTGTCAAGGGCCTGTAATGCGCGTTGATTTATTTCACTTTTGGTTAAATCACGATAGAGAAGAGCGGTTGCTACGTTTCCTAAGGCTGTTAGATGAGGAATTAGGTGAAATTGTTGGAAAACAAATCCGATAGAGTCGCCCCGCAACTTCGAACGTGCACCATCGTCTAACTCTGTGACTTCCGTGCCAGAAACTTTTATTGATCCGCGGGAGGGTAAATCAAGACAACCAAGAAGTCCCAGCAATGTTGATTTTCCTGATCCAGAAGGACCGATTATTGCCATGAAGTCGCCGGAGTGGATATCTAAAGAAACTCCATCTAAAGCATGAACAGCTACTGGTTCTTCACCGTAAATTCGGTAGACGTTGTTTAAACAGAAGAGTTGCGTCTGGCGGGAATTTACCGGGTTGGGATCTTTTAACCCAGTTGAGTTCATTATGTTTCCACCAGTACCAGTTCATTGCCAGTAAGGCCTTCAGTGATTTCTACGAACGCTCCTTCAGAGAGTCCAACTTCTACTCGTACTTGAGTTGTTGTTCCATCACTCAATACAACTCTGACAACGTCGTTTCCTTGTCCATCTTGAAGAACTGCAGCAACTGGAACAGTTATTACATCAATCTTTTCTTCACGTGTAACGTCAACGTTCACGTTTGCACCGTCAACTGCATCAAGAGTCTCGGAGGTTTCTATTACGCCTTCGTATCGTTCGGACCCGTCAGCGCTCACTGTCGCAGTTTCGTCTAGTTCGATGATGACTCCCGGAACGGCGTCTTGGTCGCTTGCTTGTAGTTCAACTTCTACTTCCATTCCAATCTCAAGATTTCCTCTATCTGTTGGGTTCAAAGTTAAGGTAATCGTGAAGTCGGGTTCTGTTAATGTGAGAACTTGCTGGCCAAGAAGAATGAATTCTCCATCATCAACTGAAACCGTTCCGATTCGTGCTGGCCAAGAAGCCACGACCATATCTCCAGGAAGAAAAATTACGTCATCGTCTATAGTTTCAATCTGAACGGTAACTTCGCTCTCTCCGGCAAGCATTACTACTGTGCCAGGAAGTTCTTTATAGTCCGAACCAGGAGAAGCGCTTCCGCGTAACTGATAGTTAATTGAGGTGTCTTCAACTACTGGCTGATCTGCCTTTATTGTGAACTGAGCGTTCCCTCCTTCTCCAACGTTCCCGCCGCCTTCAATTGTTAACTCCGGCATATCATTTGATTCGATTATTCCGGACGACGATTCTTGGGTTCCAATTACATAATCCTCATCAGGATTTGAGGTGATAGTTACCCAAAGAGTCTCATCTTGCTCTACCCATTTATCATCTCGAGTCTGAAACGTAACGGTCACTGTTTCCGCATTGGCTGGGAGGTCAACTTCAAGATCTTCGGCAAAATAGTCGGAACCGCTTATTGCGGTGCCCCAGACAGAAAAAGTGATTGTGGTTTCCTCATTTCGTACGAGATCCGTTTCAAATTCAAAAGTGAGATTCCCTCCTTCGGAAGTTGAAACAGTGGTGGCTCTTACTTCAATGGTCTGTACGTCTCCTGCAGGGCTAGTGATTTCAAGGGTTGCCTCATTGAGCGGACCAGGTATGTAGGCGTCGTCTTCGTTGATAACAAAACCATTTCCGACTTCAATGGTTAACTCTTCGACGTTTTCTATTACTTCATCAGTCAATGTTGCGACATCAAGTGTGTAACTTGTTGCACCTTGCGGAAAAATAAAACTTCCATCTAAAGGATCGTCCTCATAGTCGTCATCAGCGGTGGCGGATCCTGTGACGATGTACTCAACAACGGTGTCAGCGGGCATAGCGATATCCGAAGTAAAGGTAAAGGTTGCAGTTGATCCTTCAGTAACCGATGATGGATTTACTGTCACTTCAACCTCTGGCCTATCTGATTGAATGACTGGACCGTTGTTTTGGAAAACTAAGCTTTCTGCTCCTAAGAATTGATTACGAATCTCTCTTTTAACGTAAAGATTTCCCTGTCCAATTGACCCTGTGCTTTCGGAGACCAATTCTTGGTTAGGGACACTTGGTTGAAGTTCAATAGCTACTGTGTTTTTCGCTCCGATGGTGTATCCGGCAGAGTTGGAGCTAAGTGAAACAATGATGTTCTCGTTTGGCTCTGGACTAGCGCCTCCATACCCACGATCAATTTGCCACTCCCGAAGCCCGGCACGAGTTGACTCGGTGTAGAGCTGATCGACAACCCCAACGTCGTAACCTTCGGAAGAAAGAATTGTTTCAAGTTGGAGTACATCTGGACCATCGGACCCAACATCTAATCGACGAAAAAACGAGAATTCACCATCAACTGCAACAGCAGCGCGACCATCAATGGCATAAAGAACGTCCCCGGCGTTTATTGTGTCGCCATCATCAACAAGGACAGAACTTACTTGTCCGTCAACTCCTGAAGTAATTCGCTGAAGCTGATCTCTTCGAATCTCGCCGCGCACAGTTATGTCGTCAGAAAGTGTTCTCAATTCAACCGGAGCAACAACAAAAGTGGGTCCATCGTTTACGCTCGAAGAAGAGTCACTGTCGCCGCCAACACCTGGCCAGACGAATAAACCTACAAGAACAACTGCAACTACTCCGATAGAACTCAACGTCCATATCTGTTTTTTATTCATAGGGATAACTACTCTTCCTCTGTTACGTAATTCTCTGTTGTATAAATCTGAGCTTCGTTACGGCATGAGCCAATATCTTCAGGGTCAAGATTGTCTGTGCCTTCAGGCGGGGTAAGTCCGGTTCCGTTTTGACCAAATTCAAGTAGCCCGCGCTCGTTGGGGATAGGTTCTTCAACCTCCCAACCGAGGCGCTCCATGCATTCTTGGAAAACCGGTAGACCAAAGTTGATTTCAGCGATTTGTTCAGTAGTTAAATTAGCTTGAGCATCCGAATAAGACTGAAACGATTCAAGAATGTTGCTTTCAGTTGCACATTTTTGAAGTGCTTCAATGTAACCCGGTTCTATATCGGCAGGGTCAAGGATTTCACCGTCTGGACCAGGTTGACCAGGAACACCAACGAATTCAAATCCTTCTTCCTCAATGCATGTGGTGAAAACAGACAAAGCGTTCAAGATTCCTTCTAGTGGATCTTCTTCTGCGGTGGCGACGTCTATTTCTTCTTCTTCAACTTCTTCTATTTCTGTGACGAGATCTTCAACTTCGACTTCTTCAACAGAAAGAACACCTACTTCTTCCGCAATTTCTTCAATGGTCTCACTCTTGTTGTCTCTTTGGGCTTGGGCGGCTTCAATTATGTCTTGGCTCACTACTTGCTGCCCGCCCTGAATGCCAGTAATTGTTTCTTCAGATGACGCATTACTGTTACCACCGCTACAAGACAAGCAGATAAGTAGTACGAAAATTGTAGTTATCGAGGATTTCAAGAGTTCACCGTTTCTCTTAAGATTATGTAAGTTACTGGTTGGTAACTTATCATGGCTCCTGCATCATTTCTATCATTTACGATGCCCACGCTCTAATTCTCTTAGCCCGTTGATCGGCTAATGACTACTGTGCCAGCGATGCGATCGCCAAGACGCCTATTCTCAGAAGACGAGATGACGAGCGCAACTTCTACTAAAAGTAAACCTAAACCAATTTGAGGAATTGCTGTAACCACTATCCAGGGCAAAGTACGCCCAACCGCAGAAGTCAATCCAGGTAACTTCCTATGTTCTTGGCTAACAACGCGGATACCCATCAATAGTTTTCCAATGCTGAAGCCCATAAACCCTGTAAGTACTAC
>CACPKO010000027.1 GCA_902634555.1 Actinomycetota bacterium | reverse complement strand
TCGATTTCATCTTCGCTTAATCCTAGAGCTGGCATACCTCGTCTACCTTCGGCATATGCAGGCTTTTCTGCTGGAGCGTTTCTTAGCCATGCTTCTAGTTGAGTTCTATCAATAGTGCCATCTGGTTCGTAGAGATTGAAAATACCCCCTGCGTAGGTGGTTCGACTCATAAAGTGAGTCAGATTTGGGGCTGCATTAGCGACAAGGTCTGCACCAATACTTGTCTCATCATTCACTCCGTTCACTACGTGGCATCTAGCGCATTGGTTTTCAAAAACGGTTAACCCTCGAGCTATGGCTTCATCGGTTATTGAATCTGAATCTTGATCGGTTAATTGTTGGTCAACCCAAGTTTGGAAATCTTCTGGGTCAAGCGCTACTGCCTGCATCCTCATTCGGGAGTGAGACAGTCCACAGAATTCTGTACATTGGCCAAAGTAAACACCAGGTTCGTCTGCCTCTAATTTCCATGGATGCACTCTTCCTGGAGCGGCATCTCGTTTACCATTTAATGCAGGAATCCAGAAGCTATGGATAACATCTCGACTTGTTATAGAAAGTTCTATTTCTTGCCCGGTAGGCATGACTAGTTGACCGGCAGTAACAATATCTGCTGGAGGAAGATTACGAGCGTCACTCAAATCAACTCCGTCTAAACCATCAAAGTAATAGCGGAACTCCCACCACCACTGTTGCCCTACAACCACAACTTCCGGTTCCCAAACTACTGATTCTTCTTCAACAGTGACCATCACCTCGTTTGTTTCAGTGCTATTTACTGAAGACAACGTAATGAGCGTGAATACCGAAACAACAGCGAGAATTAAAGTTGGAATAATGGTCCAAAGTATTTCTAGCTTGGTATTTCCATGAACTTGAGTTGGAAATTCTTCATCTTCGTGACGATCACGGAACTTCCACCAAATAAAGATTGTTGCCCCAAATACTAGGAAAAAAACAACATAGGCAATGATTAGAACTGGATCTAATAGTTTGTCTATGTCTCGAGCTGTTGGTCCTTGAGGTTGAAGAGTGTCAAGCTCAGCGTCTGCGGCACAACCAGTAACAAGGAGTAATGCAGAGGCAAGTAGAGCCAGCCATGTTTTTTTAATAACTTTAGTTATCAATGGTCTTCCTCCATATGGGAATCTCCATGTTCTCCATGTTCTCCGCCAACATGGTGGAAGTCGCGCTCGCCGTTAATTGCTGCAAATATACCGCTAACAATAACCACTATGAATCCAGCAGCCAGAATGCTTTGAACTACTCCTCTTGGAATAGATGGTCGCTTACTGATGAAGTAAGCAGTGAGAAAAATTATGGTTCCTGCAACAGTTGCTATCCAAACGGCGCCTAGAACGGATGCGGCTAATAGGACTCTTGATACCGCCACGACTATCACACCGATACCGACAAGTCCAAGAACAGGGATTTCTATTGGACGCAGTAGTCCTTCTTTTAATTCACGATTCTTTTCGGGATCTCCGGTTGCTCTTTCTGACCAATTAGTCATTGTCCACTCGATCGCAATGACTAATGAGATGATAAGACCTGTTCCGAATACAAATGGATGTGCAACTAATCCAACTGCCATCGTTACTACCCCTAACGCAGTAAACAACGGCCATGGTGATGATCCGGTAGATATTTGAGCTTCAGGAACTTCGTCTATGTCTACTTCAAGTATTTCTGCTGCAGCTTCAGCATCAGCGTCACGGAAAGATTGAGACAATATGGCTAACAGCCCTGAAGTCGTGGCTGCCATGATAAGAATGCCGTAAGCGATGTGATTTCCTACAGCGCCTTTCCAGCCAAGAGTCAAAGGGCCAGTTTCAGTTCCACCAGTTGTATATCCGACAAAAACTGCCGCCGTAAAAGCAGCAATAAGTAGACCGAACCAAAGCTTAAAACCAGTTGTCAGCATAGTGAACGTCCTATTTCCCGATGTAGATAAATAGCCAAATAAAAATGTAAATGAAAACCGTTGAATACCAATAAATGGATGCTGCAGAAACTAAGTCGCGGTGGCGACTTGTGTCTTGTCCTCCGAAAGCTCTTAACAGAAGTAGCCCTAACCAAATAACTCCAATTCCAACCATTACTAAGTGAGCTCCGGTTATTACATAAAGGAGAAGTGCCGCTTCACTGTGATCAATCGGTAAACCAATGTCCATGTAATAAAACACGGTTTGGTTAATCATCGCAATACCCATTAACGCAGTAAGGATAAGTGCAAGATAAGCATGTATTCGATCATTGTTCTTTACTGCATAGACCGCCCATCCCATGGTGGCCACGGATATTGACAGAGTTGCCATGTTCATCCCGCCGGGAACAAGCTCAATAGCATTTTCCGGGAACCATTCCATGCCCCAAGCTAATGTGTCAGATCTGATGCTGAAATAGATTGAAAATAGGCACCCAAAGAACATGAGCGCTGCCGAAGTGATAAATGCTGTCCCAACCATCAAGGTTCTAGGACGATTTAAAGGTGCGGGGGGAAGAATAGTAGCCATTAAGCGACCTCTTCTTTTTCTTTTGATTTCCATTCAGGTGCGTCTACACCCCAAGGATTCCCAGTAGCAGGAGTTTTTGAAAGAACGTGTTGAACAGTTGTAGCTATGGCGGCAATAACTCCAAGAAGGATCAGAAGGGAGCCAATAAATGAGATGACGTTAAGGGTTTCAACCCAACTTGAACCATCCGTTCCAGCAGCAAACTCGGATACACCAGTGAAATCATTTTGACCGGTAAAGCCAACTAAGAAGTCTGCTACTGCAAATATGCCGACTCCAAAATGGAAGGTTAGACCTGATATCAAAATTTTTCTCTGGGAAATAGATTTACCAATCAAAAGCTCTCCCCACCATGAGAAGGCGGCCATACATGCCAATACGCCGGCACCTAAAGTGAGAACTATCTGAGCTGAGACCGTTGATCTTGTTGCAAGTTCAAGTGGTCCAATTACGTGTACTGCACCCACAACTACACCATGTAGAAGAAGGACTATGGATAAAGTTGCCAAAACTGCTGGGGTGGTTGTTTGTTTGTCGAAACCTTTGAGGTCTTTGATTTTTGGAGAAATAAAAGCAACAACAAGGAGCACTGCAGGAATAGCGATAAAGGCTTGAATTATCGAAAAAGCTTCTTCGAAGACCGGAGTGCCAATATCAAAATAAGTTTGTGCATAGGCGCCAAAACCAGCGGCGGCTGTTAAGCCAATGGCGGTGAACAAGAATGGGTTCGAAATCTTGTTTTTAAATGCGGCTGAAATAATTTCAGCAACAATGCCTAATAGCGGCAGCACCCACAAGTAAACCTGAGGGTGTGTGAATGCCCAAGATAACTGCTCCCAAACAACCGCTTCACTTCCGAAATTAACCGGTGCTCTGCCTCGCATATCTACATAAACAAGCACGGTGTTAGCAACGAGAACTGGCAAAGTGGCTAGCCACATAGTTCCTGCTACTAATACTGACCAGCTAAATGCCGGAATGTTAAGCAACGAAATGCCTGGAGCCCGACCTGCAACAATCGTGGTCAGAACACTGGTTGAGGCTCCACAAATTCCGATTATTGCTAAAAGCACGCCTACAAGCGTTAACGCAACAGATTGGGTCTCACTAGTAGCCTCTGGAGTTCCTACCCCGCCGTTCGCAAGAAAACCGATAATGATAATTAATGCCCCAAATAACCAGACCCAGAAACTAAACGCACTCATTCTTGGGAAAACAAGCCGTGACGCCCCTACTTGTCGAGGAACTATTGCTGTTGCTAAACCAATCATTAGCGGAAGAACAGCAATAAGAACTAGTGCTACTCGATGAGCTGTCCAAAATTGAAATACGTCATCGGCAGTTGAAAAGATACTTGCCGTAGATAGATCAATACGTTCAAGGCTTACCAGTAATCCTGCAACTGAACTAAACAGCAAGCCGATCAGGGCAGAGACCATCCAATAGCGCGAAAGGGTCGCTGATTCGGTAGTTGTAACAATTCGTTCAACAACTGTGGATTCGTTCTTCATTGAAGGTTAATCACTCTGTAGGCCTAGACAATTTTCCCATAATTATTGTCAGTTCGTGAAACACTTCACGATCATCCAAGTTTGAGGTTAGACGAAATATGTCCATTTATGACACCTAACCTCAACATAAATTAGTTGATATTTATTCGGGGTCGCGAACCGGGCACATTTCGTTAAAACAACGATAAAGCCCTAAGGGAGCGATGAGGTGCATCCTCTCTTAACAATCAGCTTCTAAATGACTACATCCAGCGTTATAGCCCCGAAAAGTAGGGTGATATAAACAATGGAGAATGAGAAAAGACGCATAGCTGAACGTTCACTCAGATCTCTTTTAACCGCCAACGTAAGAGCGCCAAATACCGCTCCAAGAACAATTGCTGAAACAAGATAAAAAATGCCCATGTCTGCTACGAAAGCAAAGACGATCGTAAGCGCAACTTGGACAATCGTGTACAAAATGATTTGATTCGCAACTACGGCAAGGCTTTCCACGGAAGGGAGCATCGGCACTGATGCGTTCGAGTAATCATCTCGATATTTGATCATCAATGCCCAAGTATGTGGGGGTGTCCAGAAGAATATGATTAAGAAAAGTATTAGTGGAGACCAGCTCAGGGAATTAGTAACAGCAGCCCAACCAACTAAAACAGGAACAGCTCCCGCAGCACCACCTATAACTACGTTCAAAGAGGAAGTTCTTTTTAACCAAAGCGAATAAATAAATACGTAAAACAAACAGGCAGAAATCGCAAGTACAGCACTGAGAAAATTAACGAACTGCCATAACCAAATAAAAGCAACGAGTTCTAAAGTAAGAGCAAAAATTAAAGCGTTTTTAGGCGATATCACACCAGTCACTAGCGGGCGACCCTTCGTGCGTTCCATAAGTTGATCAATATCACGATCAATAAACATATTGATAGCGTTTGCTCCACCTGCCGCGAAAGCCCCCCCAACCACAGTTGCTACCATTAGCCACGCTCCTGGCACCGTACCTGCAGCAACGAACATTGGCGGAACAGTAGTTACAAGAAGAAGTTCAATTATTTGAGGCTTAGTTAAAGCTATGTACCCAACTATCTGCTCGTTCAAGAATGGTGAATTCCGACCCGACATCACCACCACACTAGGAGAAACTATTCAGAGTAAGCGCTCTAGGAAGCAAATTTAACTAAGTAACCAATCTGCAGGTGTTGAACCTTCCGGGAATAATCGATTCTGAAAACGTCTCATGCCAAGTAACCAACGATCGACATCATCTCCTTTTCGACGCACGTACTCCTCAACGTCTGCGTGAGGGAGCACATGGAAACGTTCATCTTCCAAAGCCTCCACAACTACTTCAGCTAACTCTTCGGCTGAAAGAACGCCATCCATTGATGCAACGTTTTCCCCATCTTCAGAAAAAAGATGAGCTGAAGGACTATTTTCTTTGATGTTTGTCTCTACCGCTTGGGGGCACAATACTGAAACACCAATTCCTTTATCTCCATAGGTAATTTGAATCCATTCGGCGAGTGCAACCGCAGCATGTTTTGTGACTGAATAGTGAAGCGAACCAATTTGAGTTAGTAAACCTGCAGCGGAAGAAGTGTTAAGTAACCATCCGCCACCTTGGTCAACCATGTGAGGAATTGCATGTCTAGCGGCATAAAGATGAGCCATAACATGAACATCAAACATTTTTCTCATCTCTGAATCGTCATCCTCCAATCCTCCGATCGTCACATAGCCGGCATTTGACACAAAAAGATCAATGCTCCCATGGTCGCTGATTGTCTTTTTTATGAGATCTTTAATTTCTTCTTCATTCGAAACATCACAAACAAAAGAATGCCCTCCAATTGTTGAAGCCACCTGATCAACTTTTTCGGCATCTAAATCTGCGACAACAACTGCTTTGGCGCCTTCTGAATAGAAACGTTGAGCAAGAGCGGCACCGATTCCGCTTGCTCCACCAGTAATAACTGCAACTTTATTTTTTATGTCCATACGTTGATCTTAGAAAGATGATTGCCGTCATGCCTGACTGGGGTCATAGGCTATGCAAGGTGGTAAGGAATCTAAAGCCAAACACTTATCGAAAAATTTGCGCTGTTGCTCTTTTTCTCTTGGTCTCAATTGTTGTGACTGGTGGTGCTGTTCGCCTAACTAGTTCAGGCTTGGGTTGCCCAGATTGGCCCACTTGTGAATACGACCAATTTTCTCCCGAATCAGGAATCCACGGATGGGTAGAATTTATAAATAGGTTAATAACAGGGCTTGTTTCTGTAATCGTTATGCTCGCTGTTCTTGGTTCATTATTTAGAACACCGAGACGTAATGACTTAATTAAATGGTCATTGGGTTTAGTTGCAGGGTTGGTAGGACAAATTGTCCTTGGAGGAATTGTTGTACTCAGTCACCTAAACCCTTGGCTAGTTCTTGGTCATTTCGCGTTATCGATGGTTCTTGTTTGGAATGCAGTTGTTCTGCACCATAAAGCAAGTGACCCAAAGGATTCTCCAACGGAGAAATTTTTTCTTAAGTTCACAACTGTTTTAATAAGTTGGGCTTTAGTAATGCTTGCTTCGGGCATGTTGGTGACTGGATCTGGGCCGCATACTGGCAGCAGGGATGATCCGATTGAGAGGCTTCCCTTTGCGATACGTGAAATAGTTCGAGTTCACAGTTCATCAGTCATCATTTTCTTAGTGTTAGCGACAATTTTTTCGTTTTATGTTTTCAAAAATTCAAAAGCTAATTCGCTTCGATCTATAACAACAGTTCTTTGTGTTGTCACTCTTGGTCAAGCGATAGTGGGGTGGGTTCAATACTTCACTGGAGTACCTGAATTGCTTGTTGGTTTACATATTGCCGGCGCTACTGCTTTATGGGCGACTTTGGTGAAGTCGTGGCTCATCGCTCATGGATCGCAATGATGAATCCCTCCCCTATTGAAACTATTGAACCTGCGGTTGAAGAATCAAGCGAGGTCAAACATGATCAACCTTGGATTGTGATTGTTTGGAATGATCCAATAAATCTGATGTCCTATGTCTCTTTTGTCTTACAAAAGCTGTTCGGATACAGCAAAGAGAAAGCAGACAAGTTAATGCTTGAAGTTCATCATCAAGGACGTGCGGTTGTTTCGGCTGGCAATCGTGAACGAGCAGAGTTTGATGTTTTTCGTCTGCATGGTCATGGTCTTTGGGCAACAATGGAAAAAGACAGTTCATCATGAGTGAAGTTGTTCACGCATTTTTGGGCAGACCTGATTTAAATCAGGTGGAAATTCGTTTAGATAACGAAAGCAGAGAAGTATTGCTTGGATTAGTAAAACAATTTCGCTCAATGTTAATTGACGATTCTGATCAATCTCTCGAGAGGCTTTACCCGCCGGCTTATACAAAAGATTCAGAATTAAATGATGAATACGACGATCTAGTTCATGACGACTTACTGAAAGAGAAGTTGGAATCTATTGATGTTCTTGAAAAAACGATTTGGATTGAATCGATTGAATTAGAGGACTTTTTTGCTTGGATGCAAGTAATAAATAGTCTCCGTTTAGTTCTTGGCACTCGACTTAATGTGTCAGAAGAAGATGAATTTGACTTTGAAAAAATTCATGATCCGGAACAAACACTTTTTGTCTGGTTAGCTCTGTTGCTTGAAGAAGCTGTAACAGCAAGTAATTTTTCTTTAGAAGATTTTAATAAAAGGTAAGCAAGAGCACGTTTCAGGCGACAGACTGTATTTGATAACGTTATTTCGCCCTCACGTGGGTAGAGCCCCCATCGTCTAGCGGCCTAGGACGCCTGCCTTTCACGCAGGTAACACGGGTTCAAATCCCGTTGGGGGTGCGAACATATAGTGGTGTATGGTTTTAACCAGTCACCAGTTCTGGTCCTGTGGTGCAGCCTGGAGTGCACGCCGCCCTGTCAAGGCGGAGGTCGCGAGTTCAAATCTCGTCAGGACCGCAAACCATTGTTTATCTTTGGGTAGGCATTGGGGTCGGGTAGCTCAGTTGGCAGAGCGTCCGCCTGAAAAGCGGAAGGTCACCGGATCGACGCCGGTCCCGACCACCAAATACAATCACGTAATATTGACCAATGAATTTTTATATAAGTCATCATTGGTTATTAAATAAGTCATGAGAAGCAACGACCAAATACTCATACCCAAAGCTAACCTCCGCGATATTGGAGGAATTCAAATTTGTGATGGAAATAAAGTTCAAAGCGGTCACATTTACAGATCTGGGCATCTATCTGATTTAACAGAATCAGATCTAGAGCTTTTGCGCAGTTTGCAGTTAAAAACAATTATTGATTTACGACGGCCGAAAGAAAACCAAGAACGACCCCACCCTTTTCTCCAGGACTGCTCAATTAAGGAAATTTCTGTTTCATCTTCAGATAACGAATTTGCAGTTGTTGCTGGATCTCTCAATAACCCTGATATTGCTAAACAGGCTTCTGGAATGATTGATAAATATTTTGGAGGAATAGTCACAGACCGGCTACATCTCTACCGTCCCGTGTTTGAATTAGCCGTGAACCCAAACAATTACCCCCTGCTTTTCAACTGCACAGCTGGAAAAGACCGGACTGGTTTTGTGGCAGCAATTCTCCTCGGTCTTCTTGGAGTAAGTGAAGATGAGATAGTAAAAGATTTTTTACTTAGTAATGAAGTGAGGAAAAACCATATCCAGTCGCATTTAGATTCTTATAGAAAGAATTTGGCGGAACAACAAGATTGTCTTGAATCTGAAATAGAAGATCATCTTCTCGATCCTTTACGTGCTCTAGTAATGACGAAACCTTCATATATGCAGTCAGTTTTTTCAGCCATCAAATCTGAATGGGGGTCGTGGGAAATTTTTCGAAAAGACGGTCTTAAAATTTCTGATAACGACTTTCATAATTTTCAAAATTTTATGGTTGAATAATCTTTAGTTGCTCTTTGCATTCATCAAGAAAATAGAGCAGTATCATCAAGGTACAACAGAGAGGTGAACCAATGAAAAACCATGAAAACATTTATATAAATGGGGCTTGGGTCCCTTCTGGAGGAGATGGCTCAATTGATGTCATGAACCCTTCAACCGAAGAAATTGTAGGATCTATACCTGACGGAGTCGCTTCCGACGTTAACGCAGCTGTTGAAGCCGCTCGTGCTGCTTTTCCCTCTTGGTCTGCTCTTAGCTTAGAAGAACGCTTGTCTTATATTGAAGGATTAGCTGGACAACTCGGCGCACGCAGCGAAGAAGTAGGAGAACTTATTTCCTCCGAAATGGGGATGCCGCAGCCTCTCGCCAACATGATCCAAGCTGGTTTGCCCGCAGGAACAACTTCCAGCGTTTCACAAACAGCTCGTGATTTTGCCTTTGAAGAGCAAATGGGAAACACTTTGGTTACCCGTGAACCGATGGGTGTCGTTGGGTGCATTACACCTTGGAATTACCCGCTTCACCAAATTATGGCAAAAGTAGCTCCAGCTATGGCAGTGGGCTGCACCGTAGTTTTAAAACCAAGTGAAGTAGCTCCTTTGAATGCTTTCTTACTCACTGAAATTATTGATGGGCTTAACTTCCCTCCAGGAGTTTTCAACCTTGTTTCAGGTGTAGGACCAGTAGTAGGTGAAGCGATTGCTGCTCACCCTGGTATTGACATGATCTCTTTTACCGGATCAACTCGTGCTGGAACTCGTGTTGCTGAAGTTGCTGCTCCAAACGTTACGCGTGTTCATCAAGAACTCGGCGGTAAATCAGCAAATATTATTCTTGACGATGCAGATTTTGCTTCAGCTATCCCAGGTGCGATTAACGCTTGCTTCCTTAACTCTGGCCAAACTTGCAGTGCTTTAACTCGTCTTCTCGTTCCAGCAGACCGTATGGATGAAGCTGCTGCATTAGCTGGAGAAGCGGCGGCAGCAGCCGGAGCCAGACTTGGACCACTTGTCTCGCAAGCACAATGGGATCGAGTCCAGGGATACATCCAAAAGGGCATCGACGAAGGTGCCACATTAGTTACTGGAGGTACCGGGAAACCTGAAGGCAAAGAAGTTGGCTATCACGTGCAACCAACGGTGTTCGCTAACGTTGATAACTCAATGACTATCGCGCAAGAAGAAATATTTGGACCTGTACTGTCAGTGATCGGTTATACAGACGAAGAAGACGCTATAAGAATCGCTAACGACTCTGATTACGGCCTATCTGGTGGCGTCTGGAGTTCTGATACTGATCGAGCTCTTAAAGTTGCTAAACGAATGCAAACCGGAGAAGTGGACGTGAACGGGTCTTTCCTGAATACAAATGCACCATTCGGCGGATATAAAAAATCTGGTAACGGTCGAGAGTTAGGCCGCTTCGGAATGGAAGAATTTCTCGAAGCAAAACAAATAAATATGCCGGCCTAAATCTATTGGGCAGCAAGGCCTGCTTTAAATTCACCATTTAAAACAGTTTGTCGAGTTTCCTCATCTAACTCATCAAGTACTTCAATGACCACTTCATTAATTTTTGCGGTGCAAGGGTAAAGGTGTGGATACAAGCCAACTGGCGCTCCGGTATCTATTCCAACGTCAAATGTTTCTCCACTCATTGAAAACACTACCGGTACAGTTTTCTCTACTCGTCCAGATGCTTGCTGATCGTTGTTTACTATGAGGTGAAAAGTTCCGCCTGCTCCGAACCCGCCGTCATAATCAAAGAACACTCTTATTTCGTGTTGCCCTATTGTTAACGGATCTTTTGTTGCCACAGTTGTGCGTTCATGCCCAAAAAGGTTGTAATGCCACGTGGGTCGCCCCTCATCTAAATAAAGAGTCCAACCATTTAAATTGCCGCCCTGACAAACAATGACGCCTTCTGAAACAGGGTTATCGATTTCTATTTGTGCTGTTAATTGAAATGAATGGTTCTTTATATTGAGAACACTTCGCTCAGGCATCCGAACATGATCGGTTGTGTAAGTCACTTTCCGAACACCTTGAAGCGGTGACGGTGGGCTTGTTTTTCGGGTTAAACGATCCCCTGGGTCTCGCAGCGGGTAAACATTGTTTCTTTTAGCCTCTTCATCAAATAACTTTTGTAGTTCAGTTAATTTTTCCGGTAATTCTTCCGATAAATCATTGCTTTGGGAAAAATCGGTTCGAATATCATAAAGTTCCCATTTTTCTTGCGGCCCATCAAAAGGTCTGCTTTCCATCCTTATCCATGGCACCCGACCATGAAAACAAGACGCCATAAAACCGTCATGGTAAATGCCACGGTTTCCAAGTATTTCGAAATATTGAGTTTTATGAGTGCTCTCAGTTTCAGAAGAGTCAAATGTGTACCCCATTGATGTTCCATCAATGGGCATCTGATCAACCCCATCAACCTTTTCAGGTGCTTCTATGCCAGCAGCTTCAAGAATGGTCGGGGCTAAATCAATCACGTGGTGGAATTGGCTACGAAGACCACCTTGGTCTTTAATACGTTTTGGCCAAGACACTGCCATCCCATTTCTAGTTCCACCGAAATGTGATGCAACTTGTTTCATCCACTGGAACGGAGAGTCTTGCGCCCACGCCCAACCTACGTTGTAGTGGCATTCACTTGCTACAGTTCCAAAATCGTCCATGTGCTCTAAAAGCCATTCTGGATCTTCATGCACACCATTCTGAAAAGAAGGAGCAGACCAGGCGCCATGGATTGTTCCTTCTGCAGAAGCGCCATTATCTCCAGTCACATAAATAAAAAGAGTGTTATCCCACTCCCCCATTTCTTGAAGGCTGGTAACAATCTTTCCTACTTGTTCATCTGTGTGATGAAGAAACGAAGCAAAAATTTCCATCAGTCGGCTAGCTACTGGCTTATACCGGTCGGGATATTCATCCCAACTAGGTATTTCGTCTGGCCTTGGTGTGTTAATCGTTTCTTCTGGAATGATTCCCATTGCAAGTTGACGTTCATAAATTTCTTCTCTTAATACATCCCAGCCTTGATCAAATTGCCCTTTAAAGTCGTCAAGTCGATTTTTAGGAACTTGCAACGGAGTGTGTACAGCTCCTGGAGCGAAGTAGCAAAGAAAAGGACGATCAGGTCTATGGGCTTTTGCCTGTTTGATCCACTTAGTGGCTTGTTCAGCAAGATCTTCAGTTAAGTGGTAATCGTCACGACCGACATAAGGTTCGATAGGTGTCGTTTGGTCGTAAAGAGCAGGTTCGAACTGTGAAGTTTCTGCTCCAGGAAATCCATAAAATTTTTCAAAACCTAACCCGGTTGGCCAATGATCAAAAGGACCTGAAGGGCCTATTTCCCAAACCGGAGTGATATGGCCTTTACCGAACATTCCTGTTGCGTACCCATTTGTTCTTAGTATTTCTGCGATGGTGGCTGCTTCATCAGGTATCACTGAGTCATAACCTGGAAAAGAAGTTGCTGTTTCAGTTATAGAACCCATGTGTACTGCATGATGATTTCTCCCAGTCAACAAAGCAGCACGTGTTGGTGCACAAAGTGCTGTGGTATGAAATTGGTTGTACCGAAGCCCTTGTTCAGCGATGAGATCGCATGTGGGAGTTGGGATTGGCCCGCCAAAAGTTCCGAAAGAACCAAAGCCGACATCGTCTAGAAGAACCACAACAACATTTGGAGCATCTTTTGGCCCAGAAGGAATAGTTAATGGTTCTCCAGTCGAGTCTTTAAATAATCGTTTTATATCTTGAGCCATGATTTAAATAATTTCAGTTCTATGTAAGTAGATGGTTATAGATAAAGTACCACTGTGGTATCAGAGTCGGAATTTAGAGAAGAAGTTCTTTCGTTTTTTCAACGTGTCCCTCAACTTCTAGACGGAATAGAAGACCCTTTTGAGCGGGAGCGTACCTTTCTAGCTGCAAGTTATGACTCAAACTTAGGAGCTCTCAACTACCCGGTGGAAGATGGTGGAAGAGGACTTGGACAGTCTTTTATTGATATCTTTCGCCAAGAGTTACGAAATCAAAATTCCTTTTCAGTTGGAAATGGACTTGGTATCGGTATTGATATGTGTTTGCCAACGATCCGCGATCATGGAAGTGAAGAGATTCGAAAGCGTTTCTTAAAACCCGGGTTACGTGGTGAAGAAATATGGTGTCAACTCTATTCCGAACCAGGCGCAGGATCTGATCTTGCAGGGTTAACTACTCGAGCAGAACTCGACGGTGACGAATGGGTAGTTTCAGGTCAGAAAGTCTGGACTTCTGGTGCCTCTGTAGCAGATTTGGGAATTCTTCTTGCCCGTACAAATTGGGATGTTCCTAAGCACCAAGGAATTTCCATGCTGGTTCTTCCCATGAATCAAGATGGTGTTGAAGTTAGGCCTCTAAAGCAAATGACTGGAACCGCGAGCTTTAACGAAGTGTTTATGGATAATGCAAAAATTCCGGCTAATTGGGTTGTTGGAACTCAAGGTAACGGTTGGAGAATGGCAGTCGCTCTTCTCTCTCATGAACGCTCGTCTTTAGGTTCTGGTGGCGGCAGACAACCTCTTTCGACCACCGATTTGATTGACTTAGCGCAACAATCTAAAGCCCATACTGATCCTTTGACAAGACAACTACTTGCCGAACTTTTTTCCGGGAATGAGATCATTAAATGGCTGAGTTTACGGGCGGGTATACATCCTTCAATTGGGAAACTCTGGAGAACTAAGCAAGGCCGGGCGGCCTCTCGTGTTGCTACCAAATTAGCTTTTTCTGGTGGTGCCGCTTGGGAAGGCGAGCAATTAGGTTCAAGTGAAACTAACCGTTGGGCTTACGGAATTTGTGATGCTCCTGCTCATTCTTTAGGCGGAGGAACCGATGAAATTCAAAAAAACACTCTTGGAGAGAAAGTTTTAGGTCTCCCCCGCGAACCTGCTGTAGATATAGACATCCCTTTTTCTGAGGTCAAAAAAAATTAACGCTCTAATCCAAAGACGGAAGTCTCATACCGCCTTGTGATAATTCGTGGAATTTTTCCACTCTTGCCTCCCAATCAGAAGAAGCTCGCAAAATCTTTTTCATTGCATGTATCCCTGCAGACGGATTAGAGCTCATTTCTTTAGCCAAGTGATGAGAGTGTTCTAAAACTTTATTATCAGGAACCACCTCAAAAGCTATGCCTAATTTCTGAAGTTCCGGACCAAAGAATTTTCTTCCAGTAAGAACTAGCTGACGAGCTATCTCTGGTGAATAATTCTCGAAAAGCCAAACTAAATTCATAGGTGCAGCCATACCAATTTTTATTTCCCCAACTTGGATATAAGCCTCTTCTCCGACAACCAAAAGATCGCAAGCAAAAGCAAGAGAAGCTCCACCATTAATAGCAAATCGTTCAATTGCCCCAACAATAGGAACAGGACATTGGAAAATAGCCCGATGCGCTTCTTTCATAAGTTCCCAAGATTGCTCTAACCACGGAGGAGGAGGATCTGCTTTATATTCCTTAAGATCAAGCCCTGAACAAAACGCTCCGTCAGCACCATGTAAAAGAACAGCGTTCACATCATCTCTGTTATTTATCTCTTCAAATGCTGAAGCCAGTTCTGCATTAAGCGGCCCAGTAATAGCATTCTTTCGACTTGGCCTATTCAAAGTGACCGTTGCTAATGAATCCTCAAAATCAACCAGAACGTTTTCACTCTTCATTGCCATTATTGTGCTCGACACACTCCATCGGTTCGTGCCGCTTCTGCGACAGCCTTTGCTACCGCTAAAGGAACCGACTTATCAAAAACAGATGGAACTATAAACTTCGGACTCAATTGTTCATCAGATACTGAATCTGCTATTGCTCGAGCTGCAGCTATTTTCATGTTTTCCGTTATATCAATAGCCTGCGCATCCAGAGCTCCACGAAATATGCCAGGAAAGGCGAGCACATTATTGATCTGATTTGGGTAATCGCTTCGGCCTGTAGCCATGACTGTTGCTATACCATCTGCTTCTTCAGGGCGAATTTCTGGATCAGGGTTCGCCATTGCAAAAACAATCGGATTTGAATTCATTGTCCGTAGATCTGATGCCGTGACAAGACCTGGCCCACTCACACCGATAAATACATCTGCTCCGACAAGTACGTCTTGAAGAGACCCCATTTTTCTTTCTGGATTTGTATTCTCGGCAAACCATTCTTTTGCAAAATTTAAATTGTCTCGACCTGAATAAATAGCTCCAGTTCGATCAACTCCTACTATTTCACCAACTCCTGCATTTAAAAGAATCTTCCCTACCGCTACCCCAGCGGCTCCCATACCTGCAATAACTACTGAAAGGTCTTCTATCTTTCGTTCAGTTATTCGACAGGCATTCCAAAGTGCCGCAAGAGTTACTACAGCTGTTCCGTGTTGGTCATCATGAAAAACAGGAATATCTAATGCTTCTTTCAAAGCGTCCTCAACTTCAAACGCTGCTGGAGCTGCAATATCTTCAAGATTGATCCCCCCAAATGATGGGGCAAGTCGTATAACAGTTTCAACAATCTCCGATGGATCATTTACGTTTAAACAAACTGGAAATGCATCAACTCCAGCGAACTCTTTAAATAAGAGTGCTTTACCTTCCATAACTGGCATCGCAGCTAATGGTCCTATATCCCCTAGTCCAAGTACTGCTGTTCCATCTGAAACAATTGCGACAGTATTTTTTCTAATCGTCAAGTCATGAGATTTATTTGGATCGTCAAATATGGCATTACATACACGAGCAACTCCTGGGGTGTACGCCATTGATAAATCATGTCGATCATCTACTGAACAAAGGCTCTTTATTCCGATTTTACCGCCTTCATGCATTGCGAAGGTTCGGTCATACCACGACAACAATTTCACTCCGCTGAGAGCATTTACTGCTGCCACAACTGTTGATGAATGTTCTTCATCAATACAGTTCACGCATACATCATTAATTAATTTGTCTCCACGTACATCGAATCCCTCCATGGAAATAATGTTTCCGCGGACTTCTCCTATTGCGGTTGCTAGTCGTCCAAGAGTGTTAGGAATATTGTCTAATTCCACATGGAGCATGATTGAGTGCGCGGCGGTTGGAAGGAAAGGCATATGAAAAGCCTAGAGGGACAAAAGCAAGACACCTTTGCTTAATGGTTTGAATGAAAATACTTAATCAAAAAATTAGAATTGTGCTCTTTGAATGTCGAAACGACGTTGAACTTTTGTGACAACGACAGGCGCTTCTTCTTCGACTTCTTCTTCTTCGACTTCTTCTTCTTCTTCGACTTCTTCTTCTTCTCACTTCTTCTTCTTCTTCGACTTCTTCTTCTTCTTCGACTTCTGCGACTTCTGCGACTTCTGCGACTTCTGCGACGACTATAGGTGAAACTATTTGACCCATTTCAAAATCTGGCTGTATGGAGCGTGGGAATCCAGGAGCTGTTCCAAGCGCTACCCGCACATTTACTTCTTCAAATTCAAGTTCGGTTCGTAAAGTATGCAAAATATTGTTTAGTTCTTCAGCTGATTTGCAGTTAACCCGAATCTGGTAGTCAAAATCTCCTGTTAAATAGATGACATCAACCACTTCTGGTCTATTAAGTAAAGCTGCGTCAAATTCTCCTATTGGCCAATGACCTGGAGACTTGATGTCAACAACAGCATCAACCGCAAGACCAAGGACTTCTGAATTAACTTCAATAGTGAATTTTTCAATAGTTCCATCAGTACTTAACTTATGGAGACGTTGACGGGTTGCGGAATGGCTTTTACCTACGAGTTCAGATAACTCTGTAACTGAAGCTCGGCTATCAATAATCAAAGCACGAAGAATTTGACTATCAATTTCATCCATGGCAACGACTTTAGCGGTTTAATTAATTAAAAGCAAAATAAATGTGCCCCCGTATAGAGATTTAGAGATTTTTAGCCAGATGATTTGCAAATCGATCTCACCTGGAGCATTCACCAATATTTTAAGTCGAGGTTTTTTGAGCATAAATTTTGATGAGCTTGAAAAAAAATTGAACGGCGAAATTAATTTTTTAGAAAAACTCCCAATTTAAGGGGATTTGAAAAAATTGCTTTTTCGTAAAATATGAAAAAAGTGAATTTAACTTTTTATTGGTGTAACTAAACACAAAATAA